>PKUG01000122.1 GCA_002869665.1 Desulfuromonas sp.
AACGGAAGCCGATCGGCAGGGTATCTGTGATGGTAACCGCCGGTGCTTTAGCCTTGCTGCTGTTGTTTTCGAGCGTCAGTCGGTACTGGAGGAAATCGCCGATGCTGACGCTCTCGTTGCTGGCATCTTTCTTCAGCCACAATTCGGTGCTCGCCGGATCGACGGGGATGTCGATGCGTACGGCGGGACCCGGATTGATGGTGAAGGTTCCCACCCACTGGCCGTTCTCCCAGCCGAGTGCGGTGGTGTAGCCGCTGCTCGGCCACCAGCTGCTGGCCAGCAGTTGTGCTTCGCTGGCGTCTGACGGTGCCGCATAGCCGTCCGGCGGGATGATCTCGAGGCGGTAGGTGCCGGGGAGCAGATAGGGGAAGCGGAAGCCGCCGGTCGGGAGCTGGTATTCCTCGCCCCCGGTGTCGGTCACGGTGCCGCCGGTGATGACCGTGGCCGGATAGGTACTCAGGGTGTCGTTGCCGAAAACCTGGGCCGGTTGTCCGGTCGCGACATCGATCAGGGTAACGCTGGCGCCGTCGAGGGGTTCGCCGGTTGTGCTGTCATAGACGTAGCCGTAGGGATCGATCAGCGCGGCATCGGCAGTCGTGTCGGTGTTGTCGGCGACATCGACATAGTGAACCTGGAGTTCGCAGTTGTTCTGTACCAGCAGACTGCCGTCAACAACGGCCGAACCGGATGCGAGTGAAGGGATGTACCCGGTGAAGACTCCGGCATCCGGACCGGTTTCGCTCAGGAGCAGAACTTCCGTATCGCCGGTCTCTGTGCAGGAGATGGTAACGATAACGGTTTCGATCTGAGTCGGATCGAGGTTCTGGTCGAGGTCGGTCAGACTCAGGTAGATCAGTTCCCCGGGGTAGTAGATCGGCGCCCCGAGCAGCGGCACGTCACTGCCGGTGGCCTCATCCGCGACCGGGATGAGGATGAATGTTCCGTTATCCTGATAATAGGTGTCCGCGACCGGTACCGGCAGGGCATTGCTCTCCGGGCGCGGGGAATACTTGAGAAACTCGATGATCGCCGGGCTCCGGACGACATAAGAAACGGTATTGGAAGGTTCCTGCGGTTGCGGAACCTCGGACACCTGATAGTCGACGTAGGCCGTGTTGGAAATTGTCTCACCGTAAGGCGCCGCGTCGGCCTGGCTGCCGCTAAGGACGGCCAGCAGCACGCCGATCAGTACGAGCAGGTGGCTGATGCGGTGGCCGTATCGTTCAGCGCTGAAGGTTCGGCCGGCCGGCTGACCTGGTAAAGAATCAGCCGCCCCATTGCCAAACAGGATTCGGCCCGGACCTTGCGGACGCAGTTCTGCCGTCAGCACCGCACCCAAGGTGCGGAGCAGCAGGAAAAACGTCCTGACAAGTTTTTGTGCCGGGCTCAAATCCATGTGTTTTCGCTTACTCCTCGATGATCACGCGGAACTTGACGGTGTAAATGTGCTCGCTGTCGACTCCGTCATTGAACGGCAGGGTCGCTTTGGCGGCCTTGATATACTTGACCGCAGCGTCAGCATCGCCACTGCTACCGACCGGGACATAGGTCCAGGTGCTGGTGTCGCTGTTACTGAAGGTCACGTCACCGGACGGATCTGCCGAGCCGACCACGTAGTCTGTGTTCGTCGGAATCGGGTCGACCAGTGCCAGGCCCGAAGCGTCGGTGGAGGTACTGGTGTTGGTCACGGTGATGGTGTACTCGACCACGGCGCCGGGGATCGCTTTGGCATCAACGGATACACCGTTGATCGGATCGGAGATGACCTCGTAATCTTTTTCAACCGTGATGGCTGCCGTGGTGATGACGAAATAGCCAGTCGCCACAGCTGCGCCGTCCGGGGTATCCGAGTCCAGATCCAGGATGCTACCTCCCGCACCATCGGAATCGGTGTCATCGCCGAGGACAACAGCAACGCCGCAGCCGTTGGTATCATCGGAATCTGTGCTCTGTATCCAGGTCGCGCCGACGCTGTGGTCGCCGGGGGAGTTTGACGAATCGTTGTAGGCAACGGCCCGCAGGGTAAAGAGGTCCTTGAGACCATCGGCTGCGCTGGCCGGGGCTTGGGCAACAACATGGACGTAGATGACGCCTGCCGGGGCGACAAAAGCACTGTCATCGGCTGCCGTCGGATCGCCGGGGGCAAGGCCGAGGTCAGAGCCGTCCTGGGCGGTTTCCGAAGCGGCGACCAGCACTTCGGTGCCACCCGAGCCATAGGTGGCATCGGTGTCACTGTAGACACGGACGGTCGTCATGTCGAAGCCGTCAACGTCGGTGCCGACGGTTTCCCCGTCGCGGTCGTACAGTTGCAGCATGTAGCGGGCGTCGTCATTCCCGGTGTTGGTGATTTTGAAGGTGATCACGTAGTCGTTGGTGTCATTCGGGATGACGGATGTCGGGCTGACCTCGGTGACGTTGGTCAGGTTGACCAGGGTGGCAACCTTGAAAACGGTTGGATCGCTGCCGGACCCATCGTCGTCAGACAGGATCTGATCCTGATCGACCGTGCCGACCTTGTAGTCGAGGGTGGCCTGGTTGCTGATCTCCGTACAGGCCTCGGTGAGGGCTGCAGCCGCGTTGCCGACATAACCGGCCAGCAGCAGGACCCCGGCGAATAATGCAATTCGCAGTTGGTAGTAACGTCCCATAGATGTTCTCCTTTGTGTTGGTGTTACTGGTTTGATGTGCTGTTCTTTAAAGCGTTTGACTTTGCTCTGTTCGCCTCTTTGTTTATTGACGTTCTATCTGTTACGGCATTTTTACGGCCGCCATCTTCTGTGATTATTTGACGCGTACACGAAATTCCACCATCCCCGACTCCCCAGGCTGCAGCGGGGTCAGCAACTTCCAGCGAATGTTGGTGTACTCCTTCGGGTCGATCGGGACCTCGCCCCCCTTGCCGTCGGCTACGGTCAATTGCGCGGCCGGAGCAAAGGTCTTGCCGCCATCGATGGAAAAGGTCAGCTCGTAGCCGCTCTCGGTCGCGCTGCCGGCAAGGTACTCGGTATTCGCGGGGATCGGGTTATTGATGACCAGGTCACTGGCCGCTTCCGGGGTGTTGTTGGTGAAGCTGTTGGTATAGATGGCGACTTCGCCGGGCTCCAGCAGGATCGCCTGTTCGCGGACCAGTTCGGGTTTGCCGTCGCCATCGTACATCTGGCGTTCGACCTCGGCCTTCGAGTTGAAGCTGATTCCATCGGCGGCCAGCGAAAGGGCCGGCAGCAACAGCAGCAGGAAGAGGGTGAAACTGACGAAACGGTTCATGCGTTTTTCTCCTCGTTAAACAGCGCCTGGCGCTGACCGGTTACGTTCTTAAGTGGTATCACTCGAGTCTGACCCGGAAAATCAGGCTGAAGTCCGCGGGATTGCCCGTCCCATCCAGTCCACCCATTTCCCCATCCATGGTGATCCGCAGACAGCGGATGGCGGGATCAAAGCCGTCAGCATCGGGATTCAGACTTAGTGCCGCTGTGCTGCATCCGGCGTCGGTGAAATAATCCAGGGTGAACGGTGGAATCAGGTCCGGCGCCGTTCCGGTGAGGACAAAACCGCTGTCGCTGTCGCCATCGCTGAAGGCCACGGGGCTGTTCTGGTTAGTGTCGATCCGCCCCTGGACCATGAGTTGAGTCGCTGCCGGGATCGGATCGCTGATCAGCAGGCTGTCCTCGTCAACCGAACCGCCGCCAGTATTCGAGACCTGCAGGGTGTAATCGACATAGGCACCGGGGATCGCTTTCGGGTTCGTCGTTCCGTTGATCGGGTCGTAAACCGGGGTTGCCATCTTTGAAAACAGCAGGGTGACCACGTCGAGGGGAACGGTACGGGTTGCCGTCGGCGAGGTGACCCCGCTGATGCTTGCCGTGGCGATGTTGGTGACTTTGCCGGCCAGAACATCGGCCGTCACCACCGTGTAAGTCGCTGAGCAGGTCAGTTTCTCCCCGGGGTCGAGATAGTTGTCGCCGTCACCGGCCGAATCGTCGGCGGCAAGGACCGCTGTGCTGACTGCGGGGCAGCTTTCATCCGTCGCTTTGTCGTCATCGATCGTCATCGGCCCGGCCAGGGGGGCGTTGCCGCTGTTGGTGACGACAAAGCTGTAATGCAGGACATCGGCGGCGGCGGAGAAGGTCGATTCCGTCGCGGTTTTGACCAATGTCAGGCCGGTGGTGGCGTAGGTTGCCGAGTCCGAATCGCTGTAGTCGCTACCGCCATAGGTTCCGGTGGCCGTGGCTGTATTGATCTGGGTGCCGGCAGTGGCGCTGACCGGTCCGACCACACAGGTGGCGATATGATCGTCATCGTTGGCGTCGGCAACCGGCAGAGGGGCAGGCCAGCTGCAGCTTGCCGTACTGACATCCGGATCGCTGACGCTGACCGGAGAGAGGGGCACGTCGCCGGCGTTTTCGATGGTCAGTTGGTAATAAACAGGATCACCCTCGGCGACGGCAAGGTAGGATTTCCAGGGGCCGGTCGCAGAAGCCCCGACCTGTTTGAGCAGGGCGATAGCCGGATGTGGAGCGGTGACGTTAAGAGTGTCGCTGGCGGTATTGCCATCGACCGTTTCACTGTTGATGGTATGAGCGACGGTGCCGCTGGTGTTGGCGTATTCGCCGATGGCCGGGGCCGTAATGTCGACGCTGACCGTGCAAATGCCGCCGGCGGCGAGCGTGCCGCCGCTGAATGTGAGGGTTCCATCCCCCGCTGCCGGGCTGAAGGTCGGCGAACCGCAATCCGAGGTGGCTGCATTCGGTGTCGCGGCGACAACCATGGCTGCAGGGGTGGTCGGCAGAACATCACTGAACGCAATCCCACTCAAGGCGTTGTCCGGATTGGGATTGACGATGGTGAAGGTCAAGGTCGAGGTGCCGCCGGCCAGAATCGGATTAGGTGCGAACTGTTTGCTGACCGACGGCGGGTTCACAGCGATCAGGCTGGCGGTGGCGATGCCGGTGGCCGTATTGTTGGGGCCGCTTTCCGTCGCTGTGACGATGCTGCTGATGTTTTCATGCGGACCATCCGAGGAAACCGTGACGTCGACATTGACCGTGCAGGTGCCGCCGGTGACGATGCTACCGCCCGTGAAGGAGATTGCACCATCTCCTGCCGACGGAGCGAACGTGGGAGAGCCGCAGCCGGTGCTGCTTGCGTTCGGGGCTGCCGCAACGGTGACATCGGTCGGCAGGGTATCGCTGAAGGCAACCCCGCTCAGGTCTGTTCCGCTATTCGGGTTCGTGAGCGTAAAGGTCAAAGTCGAGGTGCCGTCGACCTTCACGGGGTTCGGCGAAAAGGCCTTGGCCAAGGTCGGCGGGTCGGGGTTCAGGCAGCCGGTGATGATGACATTGTCGAGATAGAGCGGCGACGGCGAATTGGTTTTTGCGCCGGCGGCAATGATGCGGAATTTGGTGTTCTGGTTGGTACTCGCCGTCGAATAGGCGTAGGACGTCCAGGACGTCGGCAAGGGGGTGGTGTCGATCTGTTGTGTCAGCGTTCCACTCTCATCGCTGAATAGATACAGGTGGTTTGTCCCGCCCCAACTGCCACTCTTGATGTAGGCGTCATACCAGATACCGACCCCGCCGTACTTTGTTGTGTCCACGTCGAAATCGATGTAGGCCTGGGTACTTGATGTTGCCGTCGATGCCGTGGTGTAGCCGCTGGTTTTCCACGAATTCGCATTCAGTACAGTTCCCGAAGCATCCGAACCGCTGGCATCGATCTCGCCCGTCGCGCTTGCCCCAACGATCGCGGCAGATACCGTGACCCCGGTGACTGGTCCCGATGATGGCGTCGGGCTGAAGATATTCGTAGTGCCACTGCTGTAATTCGTGAAGTCCCAGGTTGCCAGCGTGACTTCCTGTCCTGGACAGCTTGAGGGGGGGGACGGCGGCGGATAGGAGGTGGTGTCCGCGACCAGTGATGCAGTCGCGTCGTCACCGGTATCGGTGCTGCCGACAAAGAGGTTCTCCGAATCGTTGTCATAGGTTCCGGCGCTGGCGACGGTCACGTTGACCTTGACGCTGCACTTGCCGTAAGCCGGGATGGTCCCGTCACTGAATGAGAGAGTGGTGTCGTCGATGGCCGGAGTAAATGTCGGTGTTCCGCAGCCGCTGGTGGTCGCGCCGGTCGGGTCGGCGACGGTCATTCCGCTCGGCAGGTTGTCGACAAAACTCACATTGTTGAGCACCGCCCCGTTCGGGTTGGAGAGGGTAAAGGTCAGGGCGGAGATTCCTGAGACATTGACTGGGGTCGGATTGAAACTTTTGCTGATGGTTGCCGTCGCGGGGTCGACGATGATGATACTGCGGCCGCCGACCAGGTAGTCAGAGTTGTAATGGAAGCTGCTACCGGAAAAATCGTAGATCAGTGACAACAGGTCGATGGGGGTGCCGCCGGAGGGGAGGTCCTTGATCAGCACCCGATAGGTAACCGTCAGGGTTCCCCCGGCTTTGCCGACATCGGTACATCCCAGGTAGATCGGGCTGTTGGGGTCGTTTTCCCAGGAGCAGGCATCGGCATACAGCTTGTCGTTCGGCGAACTGACATAGGCCGAGGTATCGGCCGTATAGGTGGTATCGACCTTCAGCAGCTGAAAGATGATGTTGGGCAGGGTCGAAAAGCTCTCCAACTGTTCGTAACCCTGAGTCGCGGTATAACTCGACATGCGCAGTTCATAGATCTCCCCCTTGACCAGGGCGAACGCGCTGCCGGCGCCGACGGAGGTCCATGCCAGTTCGGTGCCCGGTGACGCAACATAGGGGCGGTATTCGAGGTTGGTGATGGCGTTGCGCCCCTGAGAGACCAAATGTTCGACATACAGTTCCCGTGGGATCGGCGTCGATTCCCCGCCGGCGCTGATATGGTACTGGCGCGTGGTGTCGAACGCGGCCGCGGTCCGGTCGACCTCAACTTCAAAGTAGGCATCGAGGCAGTCGGCAGCACTAAAGTCAAGGGTGACCGAACTCGGCGAACTGCTGCTCAGACCGATGTAGCTGTTGCTTGAGTCCCAGTTGAACGTGGCCAAAACACTTCCTGCGCTGTCGCTGCAGACGCGGGCGCCGACGGGGAAGCGGTTCGGGCCGAAGGCCGGACTGTTACTGTCAAGGCCGATGATGTTCCAGGTGATGGGGGTCACCGAGGTGACCGCGGCATGGGTGTTTAAAACGGAGCAGAAGAACAGTATGACTGCGAGACAGAACAGTATAACAGCTGGGCGCTGCTGGAACATTCCAGAACGGTTCTGGTTGTGGTCAGATGTGAAGAGGGCACTGGGCATAGAGGTCATCAATCGCAGAAAATAAAAAAGAGACGCTAGCGGTATGCAGGCCGAACCGGTTGCGGTGACATCGGGGTCCTCTTCGGCTGCATGGGCGTCTCCTGTTCTTAAACAGTAATATGTCGGACGTATGTGTTTACTCTGTTTTGATGACTTTTAATTTCCTCCCTTCGCCTTGCATCGCGTTTGCGATGGAGATGTGGGAGCGGGTGTCGCCGAGACAGTGAGTCTTTGCCGATCGCGACATTTGATTTACTTTTCATGATTTTAAAACACCGTTGAAAATACATTGATTCTCAAAAAAAGACAACAGGTTATCTACTGATTTAGTCAACATTTAATCAGTTCTGTTAAATATGTCGTTCATATCTTATTTGTGGTATGGGGTGGTCCGCACAGAATCTTCCCGTCGATGTCTGGCGGATCTTCCACTGAAGAGTTCGCGGTTGAGCGCGCTGCTGCGTCCGGTTTGATCAATCCTGTCGCAACCAATCCAGCGCTTCGCGGACACTGTGCTGGTCGAACTTGAAGCGGAACTTGAGGAAGGCTCCCTGGGCTGTGTAGTTGGCGACACTGAAGTCGTCGTCGCGGAAGCCGCTGAAGTTGTAGCCAAGGCTGACCCAGAAGTTGGTCATGACCTGGTAGCCGATGGAGGCGCCGCTGCTGAACTCGAACTGCTGACTGTTCCAGCTGTGGAGAATGCTGCCGTGGAGGCCGAGATCCCAACGGTCGGTCAGGTTGTAGCGGGTTTCGAGGGCGAACAGGTCGGTAAAGCCGCTGTAGGTATCGCCGCTGAAATTGTCACTGACGTACTTCAGGCCGTAGTAGGGGGCGATCTGCCAGCGGCGGTTGACTTTGTAGTTGGCGTGCATGTTGTTGACGATGCGCCATGAGGTATCGGTTTCTGTTGACGATGAGAGCCGATCATATTCGACATCGAGGCGATCGAGGATAATCCAGCGGCTTTCCAGCGGGCGGTAGGCGAGTCCGAGGCGGAGTTCGTTTTCCAGGTTGTCGCTGGACGAAGATTTGGTGATGTAGCCGGTATAGCGCGCCGATGCCGAGATCCCTTCACTCAGTTCGCCGACCAGTTCGGAGAGCAGGTTGTACTTGTCCTGACTGTCGGAGTGATGAACCTCGAAGCGGTTGGCCCACGACCAGTCGTCCTGCTGGTAGGTCGCACCGAGAGAAACGGCGGTATAGTCTTCGTCACTGCCATGGGTTGTCGCCGTGGCGCTGTCGAAGTCGTAGTTCCCCTCGTCAACGATGGTATAGCTGCGATCGAGGTTGGCATCGAAGCTCCAGTTCTGATTCAGCTGCCAGGTCTGGCCGAGGCCGAAGAGGGCGAAGATCCGCTCGCCGTTTTCATCGAGCTGGCGCTCGAGGGTGGTTTCCGTTGTGCCGCCGCGCCACGGTGTCGCCTTGATGCCGGCCCTGGTCCCTTCGGTCTCCTTCAGGTCGCCCCAGGTGAATTCCTGCTCGGCGAAGAGGCTGATATTGCGGCTCAGACGATATTCGGCGCCGAGGCTGGTGAGGGTCGGATAGTCACTGTTCTCGTCCTTGCCGACGAGGGCCTGCTCATGATCGATACTCAGAACCAGTTTGTCGTTTGCAGAGGTCCACTCGGCGCCGGCCAACAGCTGGAGGCTGGTACGGGTATCGCCGTCACCCAGATCGTCGCGGGCTCCACGCAGGCCGCCGTTCAGTGCGAGCCGCTCAAGTTCGTACGTGGCGTCGAGTTCGAGGACATCGCGTTTGGCGCCGGTATCCAGGTTGTCTTCGTGCCAGGTCAGGGCCGACAGGGTCGTGTTGTCGTTCAGCTGGTAGCTGCCTTCCAGCCCGTACTTGCGGGTGCCGCTCTCGTCGTCACTCTGCTGGCCGAGGCCGAAGCCTCCATCCTGCTGGCGGAAGTAAGCCTTGCCTTCAAGCTTGTCGGATGTGTGTTCAAGTTCGACCAGCCAGGCGTTACCGTGGGCCTTCCCCTCGTCATCTTCCGTTTGGGTCGTCGCGCCTTCGACGCGCAGTTCGGTATGCTCACCGAGTTTCACTGTGGCATCGAGGCCGGTGAGATCTCCCTTGTCGGTCCCGGCCTGCTCGTGGATGTGGCTGGCACCGACTTCCAGTTTCTGGTCGAACAGCTTGACCGCTGCGCGGCCGCCGTAATTCAATTCGCTGGAGTCGGAGGCCTTGGTCTCGTAACGGGCGACGATGAAGATCGGATTGAAATCGTCATCGCTGCTGGAAATCGGCCGCTTGAAGAAGAGCGTCCCGTCGTTGTAGTCGATTGTGTAGTCGACGTAACGCTGCATGCTCTCCGAGTTGATGATCACCTCGCTGCGGTAGCGATCACGGGTCTCGATGACGATCTCTTCCGAGTTGATGACCAGATCGCCGGTGGAGAGGTGATAGGTCCCCGAGGTGCCGTCGCCGCGGATTTCATCCCTGTTGAACGCCTGGCGGGTCTGGGCGACAAACAGGGTGTAGGCGAAGTGTTCGGTCTCCAGCCCCGATTTAAAGCCGTTCAGGCTGCGACTGTAGCGCGACAGCTCGGTCTCGGTGAGGTCGGTCTGCATGTCGCCGAACATGGCGTAGAACTGGTCCCGTTCGAGCTTGACGTAAAGCTTGCGGGCGCTCGGTGCATCGTATTTCTGCTGGGTTTCATCGCCGTAGAGCGGGTAATAGGCATCCGGGTCGATGATCTGCTGCAGGGTTTCGGCATCGCCGTTGTTGCGTTCCGAGTCGTAGGCCAGGGTCAGCAGCCATTCCCCCTTGATCGCCCCCTTGGCGAAGAACTTGACCTGGCCGTCTTCGTAGAGATGGTCTTCGATCCCCGCCTCTTTCAGGCTGTCGCTGTTCCCCGAGAGGGTGTTGTAGCCGAGGGTGCCTTCGGCGAAGCCGACCATGATCCAGTCCCGCAGTTGCGGCTGGACGTAGGTCTCCATCTCGATGTTCCTGTCGTCGAAGGCGAGTGTCGCGCGATAGCGGCCGCTGTCCTGAGTCGGCTGGAAGAGCGCGTAACCCTGGGCGTCAACGGTGACGTAGTTATCGTTTCTGGTCGGCAGATCGGCCTCACTCTGGGGCCGGTACGGCTTCAGGTTGCCGTCGACGAGTTCGAGCTCCGTTGCGCTCTGGATGTCCTTGCCGTTTTCATCGCGCAGCTGCAGTTTGACCCGGATCGGGGTGACGCCGTCGGCAATGTTCCCCGTGGTGTCGATCACGCGGATCTCGGCAATCTGACCGGAGCGGTAAACCGTCAGCTCCTGCTTGTAGCGGGCATTGCCGAACGGCCCGATTCCCTCCAGGCGCACCTGGTGGGTTCCCGCGGCGCCGAAATTGACGCCGATGTAGGTGTAGATCGTGTGCTTCGACTCGGGGTCGGCCATGCTGAAGCCGATCCGCTCTTTCGGGATCTCTTCACCGTCCACGATCAGGCGCGGTTTGAGCCGTGAGTCGAGGTTGATCCGGACCGTACTGATCGATGTCGAGAGGACCTCCCCGTCAACGGGCGAGAGGATCGCGTTTTCGCTGCCGACTCTGCTGCCGCTCAGTTCGGCTGCGGTGGCGTCGACCGGGGCTTCGGTTGTTGTCTCCGGCTGGTATCCTTCTTTCCGCTGGACATGGAAGTCAGCCCGCCACATGGTCCCTCCCTGCAGATCGATGAACTGCGAGAAGGTACGGCCGGCAAACTGGTTGTTGGCTTCGCAGAGGGTCGCCTCGTACGCAGTCGGCAGCGAATCGGTATCGAGCTGGACGACATGGGTCCCCGGCTCGATCCCTTCAAAATGATAGTTCCCGCGCTCGTCGGTAATGACGAAGCTACCGTCTTCGAGGTAGATGCGGGCATCCTTGAGCCCTTCCAGCTCGGTGTCTTCGGCGTCACAGCCGGCGATCATCACCCGCCCCATGAGCAGGGCTTCGCTGCGCAGGAATTCTTCACGGATCAGAACCTTGGCGCTCGCCGTATTGGAGACGAGGTCGTCAGCGCCGGTGGCCACGGCCTGGTTCGTGTGATAACCCGACGTGGTTCCGGCCGTGACTTCCGTGACGTAGCTGATTTCGACGTTCGCGCCGACAGCCAGGTCGCCTAGGGTGTAGGTCAGCGTGCGACCGTCAGCGGAAATCTCGGGATCATCACCGGCGATTCCGTCGATCCGGCTGGATCCTGCTTGATAGCTGAAGCTGGACGGCAGGATGTCGTTAACGCTGACAGTTCGGGCGATGCCGCCATTATCCTGGTTTTCAACGGTGATTTTCCAGAGGATGAAGTCGCCGATCGCGGCCTGGGTCTTGTTGGCGCTCTTACGGATCCAGAGTCCGGTGCTGCGTGGATCGAGCGGAATGTCGATACGGATGGCCGGGCCGGGGCTGATGACAAAGTCCTCGCCACGCGAACCGTCGACGATGGCAAAGGGTGCGCCCGGCAGAGTTTGCAGCTCTTCCGTGGCAACCGTCGACGGCGCGCTATAGCCGTTCGGTGGAACGATTTCGTAACGATAAGTGCCGGGTGCGACGAGCGGGAAACGGAAGCCGCCCGCCGGCGGTGTGTAGAGATTGCCACTCTCGTCGCTGACCGGTTGGCCACTGTAAACGGTGGCCGGGAAGCTGCTCACCCCGTCATCGCCGTAGACGGTGGCCGGCAGGCCGGTCGTCACGTCGATCAGGGTAATCTGAGCGCCGTCGATCGGGGTGCCGGTCGAGCTGTCGAAGACCAGTCCGAGCGGGTCGACCATGGCGGCAGCGGTGGCGACATCGGTGTTGTCGACCTTGTCGGTGTAGCGGGCCTCGATGGTGTGGTCCTGGGCCACGGAGAGGATGCCGTCATAATCGGACGATACCTCTCCCGTCGACTGGATGTAGCCGGTGAAGACCCCTGTATCCACACCGGTTTCGGTCAGGATCAGGACTTCGGTGTCCCCGGTCCCATCCGCCGTCAGGGTGATCACCAGGGTTTCGGCCCGGGTCGGATCGAGGTTCTGATCCTGGTCGGTGACCTGGATGAAGATGGGGGCCCCCTGGTGATAGTACTCGGTTTCAACCAGCGACAGGGACCGGTTGATATCGATGGTGGTACCGTCGATCAGTTGCGGCGCGGAGAGATCTGCGAAGGGGTCGTCTTCTGCCGACCCGGTTCGATACGCGGTGGTGGAGACCGGAATCTCGTCTGCGGCCGGATTGGTCGGCGCATATTGCAGGAAAATGATTTCTGCCGGTGTGCGCTCGACGCTGGTTACGGTGACGAAGCTCGATGACAGCAGCTCGCCGTTGCCGATAAGCCAGGCTGAGTTGACGATTTGGGCCGCCTGGGCGGCCAGTGCGGTTGACCACAGGATGGTGAAAACCGCCAGGGTCATCACCAGGGTCTGTAGTGCGCGTAGAGATATGCGGCCGGACGGGCGCAGGGCGCACCGCTCCCGTTGTCCCCTGAGGCGGGTCGCCGGGCCGGTGAGGCTGCCGACCGTCAAGCCGGCAGCCTCTTTCCGCATATGAGTGAAACGTTCTCTACGCATTCAACCCTGTGGTGTCCTAGTCGTTGTTCAGTTGCACGCGATAGAGGATGAAGACAGTTTGGTCCCCGTCGATGATGCCATCGGCACCGGCAACGGTCGTATCCGAGTCGATGACAACGGTCAGGGTCCCCGTTGCGCTGACATAGGTTGCTGCGTCCCCGTTGGCCGCGGCGGTATAGGTGACGGGGGTGTTGGTGCCGTCATCGTAAAGCACCGCGTTGTTGGCGTAATCGGCAACACTGGTGAGGAGGCTGACGAAATCGATCGGCAGGACGTCATTGACTTCTGCCGTGTCGACCGGACCGCTACCGCTGTTGCGGGCGACCAGCATGTATTCGAGGATGTCGCCAGGCTCTGCCGTGACGCCTGACTGATAAAACTCTTCTCCGTCGTAGGTCGTTTGCGGAGCGTCGCCGACAACACCGCTGGTGACGTTACGGACGTACTTACCCAGTGTCGCCTTGCCGCTCAGGTAGGTATCCTGAACCGGGTCGGAGGTTGTGCTCTCGTCTCCATCTTCCTGCGAGGTGACGGTCAGGGTCTTTTCGAAGGTGATGTCGGTTCCGATGGTGGCGATGGTACCGGCGGTCACTGTAACCGTGACGGTCTGCTTCTCGGCAACCAGGACACCGGCGTCCGGGGCGGTATCAAGTGCCGTAACCAGATAGATAGTCGATGTGCCGCTGGCATTGTCGTCGACACTGGCAACCTCGATGGTCTCGTTGCCGATGACCACGATGTCCCCTTCCTCGATACCGTTGACTTCGTCGTCAGCCACGCCGTCCGCGGGTACAACGATGCTGGTGGTTGTGCTCGAGTCGTCAAAGGTGAGGGTGGCACCGAGGTAGATGCTCGCAACATCAACCGTCGCTGTCGGGTTGGTGGTGTTGTCGATGCTCGAAGCAATAATCTGGGTTGTCACATCGTAGTAATCCGGACCGTTGGCGGTGGCCGTCACGTAGAAACTGTTGGTCAGTTCGGTGTTCGGGCCGTTGTAGTAGGTCTCCTGATCCGGGCCGGGATCGACAATCGGTGCGTTCGGCACGAGCAGGACGGTGACTTCGACGTAGGCGATCGCTTCTTTGAGGCCGTCGCCGTCGTCATACGACAGGGTCGCCTGGTTGATGATCGCGGTATTGGCCGCCACGTTCGCCAGGGCATTGCCGGCGACTGCGACCAGGCCGATCACCAGCAGCAGGCCGACGATAAATCTGATAGATGAATTTTTCATGTTCACTCCTGTTTATGCGGATTCATCTGGCGGGCAGCGGAAAGTTCCGCTGCCCGCGGGGTTGTTGTTAGTCGATGGTGACCTGGTAAAGAATCGTGTAGGTCGCACTGTTGGCGACGGTGCCGCCGGCGGCGTTGGTCGAAGTGTCTCCGATGTAGAAGGTGATATCCTGACCGGCAGCAGTGCCGGTGGCGTTGCCGAAACCGGTTTCCGTCGGAGCGCCGGCCTGGGTTTCCGAATCCCCGGAGCCCATGGTGACTTCGACGTCATTTGTGCCGTCACTGATCTGGGCAAAGATGTCGGTAGCATCGCCAGGACTGGCGACATCGATGGTGCCGTCATAGGAGTCGGAGAAGTTTACCAGGGTGGTGTACGCGGGAACGGCGTCGGTGACGACGACGTTGGCCGCGGTCCCTTCAGCGTTGGTGATGGTAACGCGGTACTCGATCAGGTCGCCGGGGTTTCCGGCTGCTGCGCCCCAACCGGTCCAGGTGGTGCCGCCATCAGCGGAAACACGGGCTTCCTTCTGGATTTCCAGCTCGGTGCCGGTGAAGGTGACGGTACAGGAGATGGTCTCCGGGTTGCCGTCGCTGTCGGTTACCGTGAAGGTGTAATCGACAGTACCGTCAGTTGCGGCATCGGGGCCGGCAGAAGCGGTCACGTCGATACGGATCAGGACCTGCTCGGCAGCCAGTTCGCCGAGGACAGCGTCAGTAAAGGTCGGGGTTGCGGAACCGCCGACGGTAGTGCCGAGAATGGTTTGCTGGGTGTAGCCGACCAGGGTCAGGGATCCCTGGGTTTCAGTGGTCTCAGTCCCTTCATCGGCATAGGACTGGGTCTGATCATCGTTGGTGTGGCTGCGGGCGACACCTACAGAAACAGCTGAAACCAGGTAGGAGACGCCGTCGACGACGACGATGTCGTCAACCGAGAAACCGGCCAGAGCGCCGCCGGGGAAGTAGAGGGTATTGGCGCCATCATGACCGACGATGACTGCGCTACCGAGGGTGTAATCGGTGATCGGGCTGGCGGCAACCTGGGTACCTTCGTAATCAAGGATGGCATAGGCCAGGGTGATATTCGTTGCATTGTCACCGGTGCCGTCATCGGCAATCGCCATGTCGTAGAGATCGTCACCGTTGGCGGTGGCGGTCAGAGCGTAGAGCATCTGAGCGGTTGCGCCCGAAGCGTAGTCGGTCGTGTCACAGACCAGACCAGGATTGGCCGTAACGTCGGTCGGCGCAGCCGAAGCGGTCAGTGCCGAGGGGACCAGGTTGACGGTGACGGTCGCCGAGGCTTCGGCGTCAAAGCTGTTGTTGCCGCTGGCATCGGTGTAGGCAACATGGACAACGTTAACGATGTCGGTATCTGCTGTTGTGTTCGCGAATGCGGAGCCGCAGGTGAGGGCGAACAGGGCGACGAGCGCCAGAACGCCGATCAGGGTTCTTTTGGTTCTCTGTTGAGTCATTGTTTTTCTCCTTATTGTGGTTTGAAAAGTGGTTTCGGCAGCTGTGCTGCCGCAATCAATGGGTGGCCGGTTCTCGGGACCGTGCCGATTTCTGACCGGGGATCCTCTGTTTTTCGTCTCTTTTTGTCTTTTCATAATCATTCTCCTTTTCGTTTCAGTTCTGCTTTTGAACCTTTGCTTTTGGTAAAAATCGTGTTGCTAACGTGCTTTTCGATTATTTTCGGTCTGTTAACGTCTTGTTCGATTCCGATTCCGATTCCGATTCCGATTCCGATTCCGATTCCGATGACGGTTTTTTATTTCATCAGGACCCGGAAGGAGACCGCACCCTTCTCGCCGGCGGCAATCTCGGGGATTAGCCAGCGGATGTGGGTGTACTCTTCCGGTGTCGCGATTTTCTGCTCCTTGACGCCGATTGTGTTGGTCACTTCGTAGGTCAGCAGCGACGGGCGTTTGTAGGACTGGCCGTTGTCGATGGAGAAGGTCAGCTCTCCGGCCGCGGTGGCGCTGCCGGCGACGTAACCGGCGCCCGTGGGGATCGGGTCGACAATGGCGACGTTGGTGGCTTTTTCATCCCCCTGGTTATCGAATTTAATGGTGTAGATCAGGGTCTCCCCCGGTGTGACCTCGGTGGCCTCGATACGCTTGACGACCTGCTGGCCGTTCTCTTCGACGGTGACCTCTTTTTCAACAGCCAGCGTCAGTTTGATGTTCGGTGCTGCCCAGGCTGCCAGCGGGACCAGCAGGATCAGGGCGAGAAGGAGTGCTACGCGACTTTTCATTCTGTTCATACTCGTTCTCCTGGTTTTGGGTTGATCTCAACCTCATGCCAAAAAAAATCGGGAGGACGGCCGGGTGTATTGACGCGCAACCCGTGACTGCCATCCTCCCCCCTTGTTATGTCTGTGCCTGTGCCACGAAACTTCCGTGACACGATCCTTTCGTCTGTCGATTACTTGACTTTGACCTTGTATTCGAGCCGGAACTGGCCGTCGAGGACCATGGTTCCCGGCAGCGTCAATTCAAACCGTTTGACGCGGCCGTCATAGCCGCTGCCGGCGCCGTCACCGTCGGAAACCGGGGTGATGGCTGTATCTGTCTCGTCGTAGTAGGTCGCTGTTCCAAGCGCGACCCCTGAATCGGCCGGCGTTCCAGTTGCCAGTTGGGTCAGGGCAAAAGGAACTCCGCTGCCGAATGCATCGAGGCTCCAGGCTGTGTAGGGGCTCATGTCGTCATCGACAACAACGGTCGTTGCCGCTCCGGTTCCGGTGTTGGTCACCCGCACGCTGTAGCTGATAACCTCGCCCGGGTCGACGCTGCTCTTGTCGGCCGATTTCGTGATCGACAGCAGCGGGCTGGGCGGGTTGACGTAGGCAGAATCACTGTTGTTCGAACTGTCGTAATCGTAACGGTTTCCGCTGACATCGGCGTTGTTGGTGTAGTCGCTGTCGACGGTCGCGACGTCACGGTCGTTGACCGTCGCCGTGATGTTCAGGGTTGCCGATGCACCGTTGGCCAAGGTGCCGATGGTCCAGACACCGGTGGTGCTCACATAGTTGCCGCCGCCGTCGTCCGAGACGTAGCTGAAACCGGTGGGGAGCAGGTCGCTGACTGAAACGCCATCGGTGCTGTCCGGGCCGTTATTGGTGACGGTCAGGGTGAAGATGACATTTTGCCCCGCTCGCGGAATGACGTTGTTGACGGCCTTGGCAATCGCCAGGTCTGCCGCCAGATAGCGGTTGATGAAGGTACAGAAAATCTCGGCGTTGTAGGCAACGTAGGCAGCCGGAATGGTCAGGGTTGTTCCGGTCAAGGTGCCGAAGGTATTGCTGCCGTCGGTGCAGTCGGCGCTGACCAGTAGCCAGTCGGCCGATGGTAAGGTTTCACTAATGTCGGTGGCCGTTGTGACGGTTGTCGCTTCAAAGGTCGCCGAGGTCTGCGGGTTCGCCGCATTCGTATCAAGACTGAAACTGCCCACGCCGTTGGTTCCGCTGAACGAGAAGCTGCCGGTGTTGTTGTTGCTCTGCTTGAGGACTGTAATTTCCGGCATGGCGAGGACGGTCAAGCCACTGGTTGTGACAGCATTGACGATATGGTACTCCCCGCTGATGTTTGCCGAGGTATTGTTGTACGGGCCGCCCGGGACTGCGCTGGTGACGTCGACGCTGATCGTGCAACTCCCCTGTCCGTCGTTCATGCTCGCGCCACTGACCGCGATAGTACTCCCCCCGGCCGCGGCTGTGATGATGCCGGTTCCGGGTGAACAGCTTGTCGCGATGTTGGGGGAGACGGCGACAAACACATTGGTCGGCAGGGTGTCGGTAAAGTTGATCCCGGCCTGGGCCGGGTCTCCAGTGCCGTTGGTCAGGGTGAAGGTCAAGGTCGAGGTTTCTCTCTCAACGATGGTCGTCGTTGAGAACTCCTTGTCCAGTGAGGGCTGGACAACTGTCAACGTTTGATCAGTGACGTCGTTACGGATTGCCGAAGCGTAGGCGCTGATATTCGTGCTGCCGTTGATATAGGCTCCGGCCGTTTCACTGAGAACATCGACGCTGATGGTGCAGCTTGAGGTTCCGGCCGCGGCAGCGACGCCGGTACCGCCCACCGTGAAGCTGCTGCTCCCTGGAGTTGCCGTGATGGTCGGTGTGCCGCCGCAGTTGTTGACGACATTGGCAGGATCGGCAATGACCACGCCGGCCGGGAGGGTGTCGCTGAAGGTGAGTCCGGCACTGCGCGCGGTCGCACTACCCGGATTGGTCAGGGTGAAGGTCAGGGCCGAGGGTTGGCCGATGCCGACGGGTGTCGGGTCGAAGATTTTGCTCAACTGTACCTTTGGTGAGTTCGTGAAGGTGCAGGTGATGTCGTCACCCGGTACGGGGTCAAAGCTGTAGCTGGTCTGCAGAGCGTCGCTCGGCAGTCCTGTTGTGCCGCCGGCATAGGCGTTGGTACAGGTCAACCGGGATTCGTAATCAGACAGCTGCGAGGTTCCGGCGCTCAGTGCATCGGTGATTGTTATTGTCGGAGCGGTTGTCCCGCTCAGGTAGGGCGCACTGTAAAAGGTTGTTTCAACTGTTTCGGGAAGTGTGCCACTGGTGCTTGCCGATGTCGTGCCGTAGAGGGTGGCATTGCTGGTGGCGCTGACGGTGAATTGGTCAGCGGAAACAGTCCGGCCATTAAGCACTTTTCTCAGCGTGATTTTTGGCCGCTTGGTATTGGTCAGGGTGCAGGCTTGCGCCAGGTCGGTCGTGTTCAGCGTCGCCGTGATGGTCCTGGTCGTATCGTTGGTCGTGACCGTAGGGCTGCCAAGGCCGGCAACATCGCTACAGCTGATGCTGACTTCACTTTCCCAGGAGGGGGCCGGGTCGGTTTCAGTGATCGTCAGCGTCTGATCCGTGGCCAGGGCGTTGATGAAGAAGCGAGCGGTCTGGCCATCGGCGACATAAGCGGCAGTGCTGTTGGTCGCCAGGTCAATGTCTGCCGGGGTGTAGACGGTGCCGACCCGGGAAATGACCGTGGAACCGGTTGGGCCGGTTGCGCCGAGTTCAAAGATCTCGCTATCGCCACTCGGGGTGGTGACCTTGGTCACATCAACATAGGCACCGCTCATGACCTTGACGTCGCCGGAGACCGTGCTGATGCCGGAATTACATTTTGATTTGGAGGGGCTGGAAACGGTCCACTCGTCTGTACAGGTCGATGTCGTGTTCTGCCAGTAGGTGACGACGTAGGGGACCTGCAGGTAGCCGCTGGCATCACCGGTACAATTGACTTTGATCTTGTCAATTCGAGTGACGGAGTCGCCGTAGCCGTAGTAGTCACCACAGTCGTTGCGATTTGCGTCGAGATCACCCCAAGGGTAAGGGGTCTCCGGGAAGATCGCAACGGAACAGTTGTTGGTGCCGGTAACCTCCCAGGGGTTGTTGCCATCCTGGCCAACGAAGAAGCCGACATCGTAACGGTCGGTATTCGTGCCGTAGAGGCGAAGGTCGATGAGGAATTCAAAACTTTCACCGGCGACACAGAAGGGGACTGTGTCTTCAGAGGCGCTGAACACCGGGTCGACAGTAAACTCGCCGGCGGTACAGTTGAGCGCGGAACCATAGCGATCCCCCGCGCAGCTGAGGTCGGGTTCCGCATGTGTGGTTGCATCGTAGGCGAACGCCCGATGCGTTGTGAGGGAGAAGCAAATACAGAAGACGAAGATGGACAAAAGAAGTCGCCGCGTAACCAGGTTTCGTATGCTCTGGTTTGCGAGAACTCTATCGTCAGCCCTCTTTATGGCATGATGAGTCAGATCGTTGACTGAAGAAATAATAGTTTTCATTTGTTAACTGTTGTCCGCTCTTGGAACATGAACAGTACTCCCCCATAAAATCCCCCCCCTGGAAATTTACTTCGAAGATGCCGGTATTCTCGATGAAACTACCTCTATCCGTTGACGCCATGGCGTCACTTGGTTGTGAAATATTTGCATAGCTCTCTGTATGAAAAAAGCACCTGCCGTGAGCCGATAAGGTGCTTTTCCCCATTTTTCCCCGTATTTTTCTTAAGGGACTGTGTTCTGGGAAATGCACCTCTCTTCGGCAACCAGGCAGTCCGACCAAGCTAACTAGCCGGATCCAGGGCTTTGCGTAACCGTTATTGCGGCGTTGCTCTTTTCGGAGAGGCGAATATCTCTATGCCTTTAATTGGTTTTCTGTATAGATAACCTTTTTTGTAACTTTTGCTGCAAATTCTCATTAACACTAGTGTATCTGCTATAAAATTGCAATAAATAAGCCAGAAAACAGGGGTTTATTGGCGGACCGTTAAGGTTGACTTGGGCTAATTGGCGGGTGGTAATTTTGGGTTAGAAAAAGAAAAGCCCTGCCGGAAACCGGCAGGGCCATTTTATTGCAATTAAGAAAATGATTACCGCAAAATTAATCTTCGCAGAGATCAACCTTGATATCCCAGTTTTTGATCCGCATGGTGCCGTTCTGGGCCAGATTCTGCTGCATCTTGAAGGCACGGTCGAACAGTTGCGGCTCGTGACCGATACCCTTCTCGAGGCAATCTTTGGCAGCCATTTCGAAGTAGTCTTCGAGGATCGGCTTGTACTCGGGGTGAGCACACTTTTCGATGATGAGCTTGGCGCGGTCCTTCGGTGCCACGCCACGCAGGTCAGCCAAGCCCTGCTCGGTGACCAGGACGTCGAGGTCGTGCTCAGTGTGGTCGATGTGCGGAGCTTTCGGTACGACGCAGGTGATACCCAACGGATCGGTCTTGCTCGGGCGCACCGACGGGCTGTGCATCATTTTGATATAGCCGTTACGCAGGAAGTCACCGGAACCGCCGAGGCCGTTGATCATCCGGGTACCGCCGACCAGGGTGGAGTTGGCGTGTGCGTAGATGTCGAATTCGACCGGGGTATTCATGGCGATACAACCGAGACGACGGATCGGCTCAGGGGCGTTCGAGATCGACAGGGGACGCAGAACGCACTTGCCGAAGTATTTGTCCCAGTTCTCGAAGAAGCGCGGGAAGCCCGGGTCTTCAGAGAGGGACAACGAACATGCCGAAGCGAAGTTCAGGTTGCCACCGTCAAAGAAGTCGAGCATGGTGTCCTGCAGAACCTCGGTGTAAACCGACAGGTTGGTGAAAGGACCTTTGGCCAGACCACCAACAACGGCGTTAGCGATAGAGCCGACACCAGACTGCAGCGGCAGCAAGTTCTCAGGCAAGCGACCCATCTTCACTTCGTGAGCGAAGAACTCCATGATGTGACCGGCGATTGCTTCGGAGGTGTCGTCCATGTCAGCGAATGCGCGACCTTTGTCACGACGCTTCGACTCGACAACGGCGATGATCTTGTCCGGATCGCAGGGGACGTACGGAGTACCGATGCGGGTGTGAGCTTCGGTGATCAGGAACGGAGCGCGATGCGGCGGCTTCTGCTGCATGTGAATGTCGTGGATACCTTCGAAGGAAGGCTGTCCGGTGTTGACTTCGATGATGATCTTGTCACACAGGTGCAGCGCTTCGGCAACGATACCGCAGGAGGTTGTCAGCGCCAGACCGCAGTCCTCGGTAATGGCGGAAACTTCGACGATACCGATGTCGTAACGGCCGTTCTCGGTGTAAAAGCCGTAGCCGGCGTCCTGAGCAAAGAGACCGAGGTGTTTGTCGCCCATACGGATGCGACCGGCGTTGATCCCTTTGGCGATGTTTTTACCGGTCTGGTACGGCCAACGACGGTCGATCATGTCGAGAGTTGCCCAGCGGTCTTCCGTCTCGGCGCCAACAGATGCACCGATGAACAGGTTGAAGCGCAGTTTGCCTTGCAGGTTGTTGGCTTCGACATGGTCGGCCAGGGCAATGGGTACCTCTTTAGGATAGCCGGCCGGGGTGAAACCGGACCAGAGCAGATTCTGGCCATTCTGGAAATACTGGATGCAGTCTTCTGCTTTGCAGACTTTGCTGAGCAGTGACTTACGACGTACCCGATCTTCAAGGGTTCCGTATTCGGACATTATCTTCCTCCTGTAGACAGACAATGGTGCCAGCGGCACCTGTTAAAGAGAGCTGTTAGAACAGCGCTATGTGAGAGATGTTTTGATGTAACTATCTGAAAAATCGAGAAAAATTCTTTTTTATGGTGAGATTTGAATATATTCTGACCAGATAGTCTTGCCGTATTTTGATAACAGCGTTTCTTATATACTGCCGTAAACGGGCAAGTCAAGGGAAAATGTGGCTGTCGAGATGGAAATTATCATTTCTGGTAAAGGTTTAGCGATTGTGGCAGGTCGGGAAGAGTGGGGGGTGGTTTCTCACGGACCGGTCGAAGCCCAGGGGTGAGCTTCGACCGGTTGAGGTTGGGTCAAAAGAGGGGGATTAGTCGGCCAGGTCTTCCAATAATTCTTTGGCTTCTTCAGTGCGCTCACTGCCGGGGAATTGTTCGAAAAGCTGGTTGAACATGGCGTCGGCCTTTTCTTTCTCTTCATTTCCGAGATAAGCCTGGCCGAGATAGAAGTAGAGTTCGTCGCGATAATAGTAATCGGGGAACCCGTTCAGAACTTTTTCAAACCGGGTGATTGCCGGTTTGTAAAGTTTGCGCTTGAGATAATAGGTCCCGACATGCACATCGTTCTCTGCCAGACGGGTTTTGCAGCGCTGAATCAGATAGCCCGCTTCCTGGGCGTTTTTATCGTTGGGGAAGCGGGTTGCCAGGGTCTGGAAAGTCTCCATTGCCTTGCGGGTGTAACTCTGATCGCGGTCGGCGGGGCGGATCTGCTCGTAATAGCAGAGTCCCAGACGATAGAGGATGGTCGGGGTGCGGTAGTCGTTCGGGTGCTGCTCAAGGAACGCATTGAAGGCCACGGCGGCATCATCGTAGCGTTTGAGAACGTAGTAGGTTTCGGCGATTTTCAACTCCGCCAGCATGCTCAGTTCCGGTGAATAATAGCTGTCGCGAACTTTTTCCCAGGACTCGATGGCGTCATCGTAAAGCTCTTCCTCGTACTGCTTTTCACCTTTCTGGAAGTACTTTTGCGCGACAACGGCAGGCGTTTCCTCTGCGGCCTTTTTGCCACCGCACGCCGCCAGAGAAAAAGCGACCAGCAGCAGGAGTGTGTAGCAGTATATTCGTTTCATAGTGATATCTTCCTCCAGAGTAGCTGAGTATGTTGGCTGGTTTAGTCCATTGAAGCTACGGAATATGTTCCGATTTGTCAATCGCATTTGCTCCTGCCGGAAAGCTCAGGATTGACAGTCGGGGTGAGCTTATTAATAATAAGCAGGTTTATTGGCAGTGAGATTTAACCGACCGTGGGGCGGTGGCATGCAGGTAATTTATATCGGAGTTTTCGGTGGGCTGGGATGTATTGCCCGGTTCCTGGTTTCCGGCTGGACCTATCAGCTGTTCGGTCGCGGGTTGCCGTATGGAACCTTGATGGTTAATGTGCTGGGTTCGTTCCTGCTTGGCCTGTTGATGACCCTGGGCGTTCGCAGTACTCTGTTCCCCCCGGCGGTCCGCGTGGGGATGACGGTCGGTTTCATGGGTGGGTTTACCACCTTTTCCACATTTTCCTACGAAACTTTGCGCCTGATCGAAGATGGCAGTGTGCTGCAGGCGGGCGTCAACATCGTCCTGAATCTCGTTGTCTGTCTGCTCGCTGCGCTTCTCGGGGTGGTGCTTGGGCGTTATCTGCTGAGCAGCTAGTTATTTGTTCCTGTCAAGTCGATCCTTCCGGATGGAAACATTCAGGGGGGTGGTTGAGACTGGATATGTCAGTAAACGGTTTTGTCTCCGTTCCTACTGACGTCGGGTTCACTATTTATACTATGGAGGTGCCTTGATGCAGCGACTGGATGGAGAGCAATGTCTGATGCGTATTTTTATCGGCACGGCTGACCGCTATCAGGGACAGCCTTTGCATGAGGCCCTGCTTGAACTGTTTCGCCGTGAGGGATTTGCCGGGGCGACGGTGCTGAAAGGTGTCGCCGGCTTCGGTGCTCATTCGGTTGTCCATACCGACCGCCTGCTCTGCCTGTCGCAGGATCTGCCGTTGGTGATTGAGGTGGTCGATAACGAAGAACGCATTAATGAGATTATTCCGCGTCTCGATACGATGATCAAGGGAGGGATGATCACGGTTGAGAAGGCGCGGGTCATCCGTTATCTTTCCGGACACTGAGCCGATCCTTTGGTTGCCGGGGCGGGCGCGTTCGAATGCATCATAAAGGTTTGACGTATGTTAAAGAAATTATTGCAGGTGTTTTCGGCTCAGGATGCTGAAACGACGGGGGATGTCGATCCGATTCCTCTGGCCGCCGCAGTGCTGTTGCTGGAAGTTGCCTACAGCGATGGTGAGTTCCACCCGTCTGAACAGGCCTTGTTAGGGACCTTGCTGCAGCAGCATTTCGACGTCGCTGCCGATGCTGTCGACGAACTGCTCGAGGTTGCCGAGGCGACCCGCAAGAACAGTCATGACCTGCATCAGTTTACCCGTGAGATCAACAAAAATTTTACTCAACCGCAGAAAGAGCGGATTATCGAGGCGGTCTGGCAACTGGTTTATGCCGACGGACGTTTGGATCATTATGAAGAGGCTTTGATGCGGCAGTTGGGAACTTTGATCGGCCTGTCGCATCGCCAGTTGATCGACGCCAAATTGAAAGTGTCGAGAGGGTGAGCCGGACGCTGACCCGGATCGTGTCCTGGGGGCATGAATTATTGGCAGAAGTTGTCGGTCCGGGTGATCTGGCCATTGACCTGACGGCGGGAAAGGGGCAGGATGTTTGCGCGCTTTTCCGTATGGTTGGCACTACGGGGCAGGTTGTCGCTTTTGATATTCAGGCGGCTGCGCTGGCCGCGACCCGGGAACGGCTCGAAAAGGCCGGCGCGCAGATCCGTTCTGTGGACGCTTCAGGAGAAGTTCTCTTGCGTATGCCGGGGATCGACCTTGTCGCGGATTCACATGCGCGTCTGGCTGATTACCTGCCTGCTCCTGCACGTGGAATAATCGCCAATCTGGGATACCTTCCCGGAGGAAATCAGGCTATAATTACTCAACCCGAATCGACCCTGGCAGCACTGGCCCAGGCCGCGGACCTGCTGACCGCCGGCGGGCGGCTGGTTGTTGCCGTATATCACGGTCATCCGGGAGGCGCTGAAGAAGCCGTCGCTGTTGCCGACTTTTTCGCCGGGTTACCTGAAGACACGTTTCAGGTCCTGCAAATGAAAGTCACCAATCGGCGCCAGGCGCCGTATCTTTATGCCGCGGAGAGGTGCGCTTAGCAGCATCTTCGCTTTGCTATTTTTTGTGAAGGGGAGGATATGTTTCAACGTTTTGCCATTATTGTTCTTCTGCTTGCTCTAGCCGGAGTCGCACCTGTTTCGGCAGCCTTTGCCGGAGACGACGCTATCGTTGTCATTGCTGCCTACACGCCGACCGACTCTGTCGACCAGCCGGTTGTTGTCGCGGCCAGCGCTCCGCAGGATGATTTTGCTGCCGGTTTTGATGATGACCCCGCGCCCGGCGATGCTTCCGAAGTGCTGATTGCCGACCCCCTTGAACCGCTGAACCGTGGTGTGTTCTGGGTCAATGACAAACTCTACTTCTATCTCTTCAAGCCGGTCGCCCGTGGCTATCGAGCGGTTTTGCCCCATCCTGTCCGGGTTTCGGTCGGTAATGTGTTTTCCAACCTCGGGGCGCCGGTGAGAATCGGCAACTCTCTGCTGCAGTTCAAAATCGAAGATCTTGGCGCCGAGGTTTACCGTTTTTTTATTAATACAACGTTCGGTGTCGGCGGTCTCTTCGATCCTGCAGCGAAGTTCGGCGGCGTCAAGCCGCGCCAGGAGGATTTCGGCCAGACTCTGGGGTATTATCATCTCGACCATGGCTGTTACCTGGTCTTGCCGATCGTCGGGCCATCCAGCCTGCGTGATGCCACCGGTAGCTTCGTCGATTCTTTTGCCGATCCTCTGCGTTATACCAACCTTGAGACCGAGGAATATTTCGCTATAAAGATGGTTGATATGACGAATCGCCTGTCGCTGGATCGGGACACTTATGAAGGGATCGTTCGCGATTCCCTTGATCCCTATCTGTTTATCCGTGCCGCCTATGCCCAGCGTCGCCAGGCACAGGTTGGCAAGACCTATAACATGAACCTTCTGGAAGGGCCGCTTTTCGACGGTGACCGTCTGGATCCTTTTAACTTGTTTGGACAAAACTAATGAAAAGAATAATTCTGCTGCTTTCTTTGATAGTCCTTGTGTTGTCAACGGTCTGCCATGCTCTCCCAGAGCCCCAGGCCAAGGTTGAAGAAATGGTCAATTCGGTTCTTTCGGTCATGCGTGACAGCCAAATGACCCTGGATCAGAAGAAATCCCAGATTAGTGGCCGGGTGCAGCAATTCCTCAATATCGACTCGATGTCGCGGCGGACGCTGGGGCAGTACTGGGATGGGGCAAGTGTAGAGCAGCGCGAACACTTCGCCCGGCTTTTCATCAAGATTCTCGAAGCAACTTACCTGAATCGTATCGAGGATTACTCGGATGGTGACGTCAAGTACCAGAAGCAGCGCGTTAAGGACGACAAGGCGATTATCGATACCGTGATCGTTGCTAATGAACTGGAGATTCCGGTTCAGTACCTGATGATTTATACCGATGGTAGTTTGCAGGTGTTCGATCTGGTGATCGAAGGGGTCAGCCTGGTCAGGAATTATCGCTCCAGTTACGGTGAGATCATTCGTCGGGACGGTTATGACGGCTTGTTTGCCCTGATGGAGGAAAAAGTCAGGGATATGAGTGAACCAGCTTCCGGATCCTCGGTACAGTAAGCAGCCGGGCATTCAAGACGAAGAAAGAAGGCGTTTTCCTTAAGGAAAACGCCTTCTTTTTTTGTTATGTCCGCACCCGAAGAGGACTGAACTGTTGACCGGTAATAACTGATTATTCTGTTACGCTATCAGCTGAGTCGGCTATGCCCAGCAGCTCTTTGAGAGCCTGAACCACTCCGCTGTTAACCGGCTTATTGGCAGCCGCGTCCAAGGTTTCTGTTTCTTTTGTTGTCGCTGCGGCCAGGGCGGCTTGTGCCGCAGCGGCATCGGCCTGTGCTATTGCTGCTGCCGTTGCTGCTGCCTCGGCTTCAGCCTGGGCGTCGGTTGCTGTCTGAGCTGCAGTATCCGCTGCGGCCTGGGCATCGACGGCAGCCTGGGCTGCGGTGTCTGCATCAGCTTGGGCGTTGGCGGCCGTCTGTGCGGCTTCATCCGCCAGGGTTTGTGCCGTGGCATCGGTCGGATCTGCATCCGCCAGGGCTTGTGCGTCTGCAGCCGCTTGGGCTGCGGTATCTGCTGCGGTCTGGGCTTCGGCCGCTGTTTCTGCCGCCGCATCGGCTGTCGCCTGTAAATCGGCAGCGGTTCCGCTTGCCGCATCAGCGGCAAGTTGGGTTTCCGCTGCAGTTTGAGCTGCCGCATCGGCTGTCGCCTGTGCTGTCTCCAGATCGGCCTGAGCCGCCTGGACCTCTGCGACAGCTGTTTCATAGGCCGCGACCTTGCCTACCGCTGAATTGGGGGCGGCGTTGGCCCGGGCTGTTGCCGAAGCATGGGCGGCGTTCAGGCTGCCCAGTTGACTGGCGGTTGAGCCGTTGCTGGAATTGCTTTCGGCCTGGCTTTCAAGCCCCGCGCTCGAATCGGCGCTGCCGGCGTCCGCGTCGGATGAACCGCCACCGTTACCGTTGCCATTGCCATTGCCGCTGTTTCCTCCCCCATTGCCGTTCCCGTTGTTCCCTCCCCCATTGCCGCCGCCGCCATGGCCGTTATTGCCATTGTCATTTTTGGCACTGGCGTCAGTGACGACGATTTTCCCTGTCCCCAGGTCGATCATGTAGGGGGTCAGGACCAGGAGGAGGATGATCAGAGCGATCCATAGATTTTGCTTTGTTCTTTTCATTTTTTTCTCCTTGTGTACTTTTCATTTGTCCCCTCGTTTTCGGGTGGTGCGCGATCCTAACACGCCGCCAAGATAGTTAAAACAGATTAATCACGACGTGGTTTTGACAAAAAAAACACCTGTCGCGGCAGGTGCTACTCGTTTCTTGTTTAAAAATTTCAGCGTCTATCAGCGGCCGTTACAGATACCGCGGAACACATTGCGTAATGTTCTGTCGTCAAGGAGCCCTTCGAGTTTGCTGTCGTAGTCGTCCACAGGTTCTGAAGGCAGCTCCTCGGTGGGGGATTTTTCTTGTGGGGAATGGTTGCCGGCTTTGATCATGGCGTCGGTATCGATAGAGAGGCTGTTGCCGCGCCTGTTGTTCAGCCAGCGGTCGCAGGCGTCGTGGGAGCCGGCGTAAAGAAAGAAGATGTCGCGCCCCCGGGTAATGCTGATCAGGCGATAGCCGCCACTCAGGTCATACTTGAGACATTTTTCAAGGCGTAGTTCCCCATGCCGTGTCAGCCTGTGCGTCACCTCAAGGGCCGACTGGCCGCGTTCGCCGATTTCCTCAATGATCTGCATGGCACGCTGAGCTGCCGCTGCGGCGGCCTTCCCCGAAGAGAGCAGCCTGGCGAGCTGTCTGTCCAGCAGCGGTGATCTGTAGAGAATCCCTGTTTTCACTGTTATGGTCCCGGTTTGGTCATTGTCGGCTACTGCTCTACAGGCTAGCGTGCCGGGATGTAAAAGGCCAATGCTTATTATCAATCGAACGAATCGTTGCCATTGTCTTTTTCAATTTCACGCCGGGTTGAATCAGGCTGACTTGACGGGGCCTCTATAGATTCGTTCAATTTTGTTCCTATTTGTATTTGAATTATCGATTTGAATTATTGATTAATCTAATTTAGCCTGTGTCTGGTTCTTTCTGATGGAACGCATTGTCCGGAAACCATTCTGAAATGAAATGCGGGGGCAGTCATGAATCACGCCAGGTTGAGTGAAGATCTTTCGCTGGACAAAAAATATCTCATCGCCAAGTATCGACTCGTTCCCAAGCAGATCAACAACAAACTCTACTGGGTGCGGGAATTTCAGAACCGGCCCGACCACCCCTATGGCTCCCACCGGGCCTTCCGCAATTGTCACATCCTGGAACTGGTTTTCAGCGTCTATGACCTCTGCGTGGCGAAGATGACCTATTTCAAGAACAATATCCAGGATTACACCCCCTGCAAGATGGATTATCGCAACCGAACCTTGCAGCCCTGTGCACTCTGGGACATGGAGTTCCTCGTTCAGAAATCAACCGGAATCCCCATCGATCTGCGTAACCTGGCGGAGATCCGGGAGATCGAAGTCTTCCGCTCCATGTGCCGCTGGCTCGAAGGGCAGTTGCGGCAGAGCCGCGAGGCTGAAGGGGAGGGGCGTCAGATTCGACTTGTTGTTTGAGCCGGAACATGGTTGGCAGCTATTGTTTGTCGGCCGTGGTTCAATCTTGTTGCGGAAATGAAAAAGCACCTGACGGAAGATCGGGTGCTTTATTTGTGGCAAGTACGGGGGCGAGAGCGGTTGTCTCGATTATTCCGGTTTATAGGTCGCGCTCAGATAATCGACGAGGACCTGTTTCTCCTCCGCGGTCAGACGCGCACCTTTTTTTATCATCCGGGTGACCGTCGTGTCCCACTGCTCGGCCGTCTTTTGTTTCGACTTCGGGCGCTCCGCAGAGTGGCAGACCGAGCAACGCTTTTCCAGAAGTGTCGCGCCGTCCTCTGCTGCCAGCACCCCTGTTACCATGAGGGTGGAGAGGGCAAAACAAACTGCAAATCCGAAGAGTAAGCATTTTTTCATAATGATCTTCCTTTCCGGGAGGGGTAAGCCCCTGACAGTGATGTTGTGCTACCGTTACCTGTTGTTGGCAGAGGCGAACTGGCCGTACTCTGCGTCGGTTTTTGCAATATGGTTTATGATCCAGCTCTTCATGAAGGTGATGACTTCCAGCCCGAGAAAAACATCCCCCGCCAGAAATTCCCGATGCAGTTCCTCAATCCGGCGCAGAAAATAAGCGTGTTCCGTTCTGTGCGCCTCCAGGTCGGGATACTGCTGTTGCTCCAGCCACTCTTCTTCCGCGGCGAGATGGTAGCTGGTGTAGGCGATCAGCTCCTCGAAAAGCTTTCCCAGTTCGGAGCCCAGCTCTTTGTTCTGAAACTTTTCGTGTGTTTCGTTGATCAGTTGAATCAGGTGTTTATGGTGCTCGTCAAACGGATCGACATGCACGAGCAGGGCATTATCCCAGGCAACAAACGTCATCTTTGTCTCCATGTGGCGAAGGTCAAGTATAGCAATGAATTGAATTTTTTACTGCGCCTGCTGACTTAGCGTCAATGATATTCTGGGGCCGCAGTCAATGACGCCGGATTTTCCGAAAACGATTGACCAATGGTGCCGGCCTTGTTAAGCATAGAGCGCTCTTGGGATTGGCCTCCTCTGGGGGCCTCCCGGTGCTATCGATAAAAACAAAAGAAAGAGGACATCATGACGCGTGCAGCTCAAAACAATACCGTGACCGTTAACTACACCGGAAAACTTGCTGACGGAACCATCTTCGATTCGTCTCCGGAAGACAAACCGCTGACCTTTATCATCGGCAGGGGAGAGGGGATTAAGGGCTTCGAGGCTGCCGTGCTCGGTATGGCCCGGGGGGAGATGAAAACCGTCGTGATTGAGCCGGATCAGGCCTACGGTGAAAACAATCCCGATCTTATCGAAGAACTTAACCGCGCGGAGTTGCCGAAAAACCTCGAGCTGGTTGAAGGCGGGCAATTGGAAGTCACCCAGGGGAACGGCAGTATCCTGCGGCTGATGATCGACAAGATTACGGCTGAGACGGTGACTCTCAATGCCAATCACCCCCTGGCCGGCAAGGCGCTGGTCTTTGATATTGAAGTGCTAGAAATTGATACCGAGCCCCCAAAAGAACTTCCGGCATTTTTTAACGGAGCATTGGGCGAGGGTTCATTGCACTGAGTGTTGCTCCAGCGAATTCTTATAGCTCTGGCGGATAAATATCTGAGTCGGGCTCAACAGCCGTAACCCAAAATAACAATCGGGATCGGAATTCAGATTTCGCGCAGAGGCGCGCAGACACAGAGAAAGACAGAAGGAAAATCGCAGAGAGTAGAATGCCTGATGGGCAGTAACTCTATGAATTTGTTGAAAAAATAAGGCATCCTTTCTCAGCGCCACTGCGCCTCAGCGGGATAAATTAAATAGAATTTCCTGGTTATCCAGATAGGTTTTTCCTGAGCAGGGCAGATCGAGATAATCTCCAATCTTTCCACCGTTTAATCACCCGAGCAATAATAAAGAGTCCCGGCCCGGTAGCCGAGGCTCTTTTTGTTTGCGCGCACTTTGTGTTTATATGTTGAGTTGATGTTCTGCTTCGGTGAATAAGCCCCTGGAGGTAGCCGCTATGTCGACAGTTGATCTTTCAATGCAGGATGGTGTCGCGCTGTTACGTCTCGACAACGGTGTGACCAACGCCATTAACGGGACCCTGATTGCTGATTTATCGTCAGCCCTGGCCCAGGTTCGTTGTAATGCAAACGGGCTGGTCCTGCTTGGCAACGAGAAGTTTTTTTCCATCGGTCTCAACCTGCCGGAACTGATCGACTTCGATCGCGCCGCAATGACCGACTTCCTCTCCCGTTTCGAACAGCTGATGTGTGAACTTTACACGCTGCCGCTGCCGACCGCCTGCGCTTTGACCGGCCATGCCGTCGCCGGTGGCTGCATTCTGGCGTTGGCCTGTGACTATCGCTTCGCCGCAGAGGGGAGAAAGTTGATCGGCCTCAACGAAGCGACGATCGGTCTGCCCGTCCCTTATCTGCCCAGTTTGATCTTGCGGCAGTTGATTGGGGATCGCCGCGCGAGCGATATGCTGTACCAGGGGCAACTGCTCTCCAGTCGTGAGGCCGCGGATATCGGTCTGGTGGATGAGCTGTTGCCGGTGGCCGAGGTTGAAGCGCACGCCGTTGCCAGAACAGGCACTCAGACGTCTTTACCGAGAGCGGCCTTCGCCGTGCAAAAAGAGAATCGTGCCGATTTTATCTGTTCACGCTATGCGCAGAGCAATCAGGAAAAGGTGGAATTGTTGCTGGATTGCTGGTTTGAAGAATCCGTTCAGCAGCTGCTCAAAGAAGCGGCCAGGAAATTCTGACCTTCGCTAGCTCCGATTGTGGGTCTTGTCTATAAGAACGGCGCCCCTTTCATTCAAGGTCTCGTACTGTGCTTCATTCCCCGACACCCGTCTCTCCGGGAAGTTGATCTCCGCCCGTGGGTACAGAGAAGATCAGCGCAGTCCTTGCGTCATGCCGTCATCTATTTCTCCCCCTGCACTTTGTTTATAAACAGCTCTTCCGCAGTCACTCCGAAGCCACGTGAAATGAAAATCCGCCCGATTCTGAGGAGACCCCATAGAAACAGGATCGGTAAAAATATTGTGTTCACAACAAAGACGACGATCAGGCTGACAATGTGGTCAATCAGCCGGGTAAAGGATTCTTTGACGAATTCGATTTTCGCTTTGATATCCAGCAGGTTCTTCCCCTGGTTGATGACGGAATCTAGCGATTTTTTCGTCCTCTCATACCATCCGGCATCTTCATCAGCCCCTTCAGCCTGGGCAGTTTCAACAGCGGAAATCTCTTGCTGCAAAGATTCCATCTCTTCGGTCGATTGCCCGATCGCTTCAATCGATTCATTCTGCTTTGCTTCCAGGAATGCGACATAGGCGGCGTTGTTCAGGGAAGACATGATTGGAATGGAAAAGCGTAATAAAATCAGCGTGAAAAGAAGAACCCTGCCGATACGGGTGAAGTTGAAAGAACCGTTTCGTGGAAGCCAGAGCCCGGCCAACAGGGAAAGCAGGGCCATTGGTAAAAGAATGTTTACGCTGATGAACGGGACGATTTTTATCAGCAGCGCCTGAATCCCCAGCGACGTCATGCTTGCCAGCATGATCCATGAGAACCTCTCCACCAGATCATTTATCGGGTCCAGTGCCGCACCGGCGGCTACGGTCACACCAATCCCGGCCGGTTCAATCTGTAAAGCACTCTCCCGAAAAACCGAGACCGTCGCATTGAACGCTCTGGCGATTGCATACGCCGTGGTCGCTCTCTTCAGGCTGCTGTTCACATATTCAGCCGCAGCACCATCGGCCTTTTGGAAGATGTGTCCCTCGAAAAAAATCTGTCGGGGCTGGGGCACGATAGAGAGGAGAAGCAGGGTCACAAGAATGGCTGTCAGTACGAGCTTTTTCTTCGGCAAGGCGAGTGACATTTCAATCCCCTGGGTTTGTTCCTGAAAAAAACCGCCGGTCAGTTCGAAGCCGACAGCAGCGGTTTGTCAAAGTTCACGTTTTGAGGCGCGCCATAACTACCATGAAACATTTCTATAGTAGCAGCTCTTTTCGTTATCTCAAAATTAAGGGTGTCACCAGGGCAGAGCGATAAGAGCCTGGTGTCGATCCGGCACCCCGGGCCTCGGATCGTGGGCAGGTCGGCACCCTGGAGGGCTGAGAAGTTGAACTCGTCCGGATTATCTAGAACGATGAAAGGGGCATATGTCAAATCATAGGAGGCTGCTACCAAAGCTGTCCTGAAACACTCCAATGCGACTTTTATAAAAATAAAGCTCAGCGATAAACCGGACACAAAAGCGGACATTTGTCAGGACTATTTTGTGCTGGAATGATATCTATATATTTGATATTGTGATATATATTTAATTGGATAAGCGGAACGGGAAGCGGACATGATGAGTGGTGACAACATAAGAGATGATGGCGAGACCATAGGCTTGTTTGAGCCGTTGATGGTGAGTGAAGGTTCTCCGCAGCGCGCGGAGCTCAATGATCTGGTGCTCGATCTGGCAACGGCCTCCGCACGCTTCTCCGGAAGCTTGCCTCCATCCATCGCCGATGCCCTGGCAGACCTGATCCGCTCAATGAATTGCTACTACAGCAATTTGATCGAGGGGCATAACACGCACCCGGTCGATATCGAGCGAGCTCTGAATGATGACTACAGTGCCGACCCGGAAAAGCGTGACCTGCAACTCGAAGCCAGGGCGCATATCGCTGTCCAAAGATGGATCTACGAGGGTGGTGTGGGCGAAAGTCCGACGTCCCCGAAAATGATCAGGGAAATCCACCGACGCTTTTGTGAGTTGTTACCGCCTGAACTGCTCTTTGTCGAAATTCCCGCCACGGGCGAGAGGATCCCTGTTGTGCCGGGCGAACTCAGAACCAGGGACGTTGAAGTCGGTCGCCATGTCGCGATCAGTCCGGGATCGGTTCCACGTTTTCTCGAACGAATACATAGTGTCTACCAACGAGTGGGGCGGATTGAAGCCATTCTTGCGGCAGGGTGCGCGCACCACCGACTGCTCTGGGTTCACTCGTTTCTGGATGGCAATGGCCGTGTGGCGCGATTGATGTCCTATGCGATGTTGAGAAACGCGCTGGACACAAAGGGTCTTTGGTCTGTTGCGCGCGGTCTTGCCCGAAACGAAACAGAATACAAGCGTCACCTTGCTGCCTGTGACCAGCCTCGGCATGGTGATCGCGACGGACGTGGCACATTGAGTGAAGTGGCGCTTGCAGATTTCACAGCATTCTTTCTGAGAATCTGTCTTGATCAGATCAAATTCATGGAAGGCCTGATGAAACCCGACCGGTTGCGCGATCGCGTCTTGATCTGGAGTGAAGAAGAAATGCGTGCAGGGACGCTACCTCCCAAATCCGATACGGTTTTACGTGCGGTGCTTATGCAGGGTTCGATCAAACGTGCGGATGTCGTTTCTCTTCTCGGCGTCACGGAAAGAAGTGCTCGCCGGGTCACATCAGCGCTGTTGGAAATCGGTGCACTTCAGTCCAAAAGTACGCGCGCACCGCTTCACCTTAATTTCCCCGCGAAGCTTGCAGGACGGTGGATGCCGGGACTCTTTCCAGAGGAGTAAACCAGGCAAGCGGCAGTTCTTGTCCAAGACATGAGCCGTTGGTGATGGAACTGACTTGTCCGATCTTGATCCGGTCCCGAGGAAAACTAGGGACACTTCCTAATTTTTCTGGGTCTGCCCGGTCTTTTTGGTCTTAAAGCCGTATCCAGCTTAAATTCCATCTCCTTGATAAATGTGTCAGGACCGAACGGTCGTCCGGTCTTTGTCGCCTGGCGCAGTAATTTCTCCGCCACCTCGTCCTGTTGCCGCATGAATGCCGCGTAGTTTTTCACGTCAGTCGGATCGAGCCATGATGGCTCGTGGAGCAGTTCGTCTTTTACCCCCGTAAGGTGCGCTTTTGCGCTTGACCAGCAGTATTCCTCCGCTTTGTCCGCAAGGTCGGGTTTAAGAGGATTGTTCTCGATATAGCGGGCCACGGTCCAGAGGTATTCGTCCTTGTCGACAATGCAGGAATAAAAGCGGTTCTGCCAGATACGCCCGCTCTGTTTCGTTTTTCGATTCAGGTACTGGGTGTAGACCTGGTTGGTCAGGCCGACACCACGGGCCAGCGAATTCTCTTTCTCCGGAACAGCTAGCAGGTGAACGTGATTGTCCATCAGGCAGTAGGCCCAGATTTGCAGGGAGAAGCGTTTGGAATATGTCGCGAGAAGTCGCAGATATGTCTGGCGATCTTCATCATCGAAAAAGACCGTTGCGCGATTGTTGCCGCGCTGGGTGACGTGATGGGGATAATCGATGGCGATAACGCGTGCGATTCTTGGCATGGGGAGAGAATAGTTGTTGTAGATGGGAGGTGCAAGGATAAAATAAGGGAAGTGTCCCTAGTTTTTGCCGTCACTCCCTGAAGGGCTTGTATCCTCTTCCTATGGGGCAGTATATCTGAACATTTTTATTTCGTAAGCTCATCAATGGCTTCAATGACCTCTTCCGACATAAAAACATTGTAATGTGAAAAGCCCTTCGCTTCTTTATACGAAGCATCAATTCCCGCATTTGTCAGCTTTTCTATGTATTGGTTTGTAAAGCGTGGAGGAACGGTTTTGTCTTCAGTACCCGCAATCCCGATAACTTTCGTATTATTACCAATCTTCTTCATATAGGTGCTGGGAGAAAGACTTTTCTTCCAATGACTTTTCCAACTAAACAGATTGCAAGGACAGGCAATAAGGACAGAAGCATCAATTATGTCCGGGTACTTGCCAATGATAACGCCTGTGGCAATCGCACCACCGGAGTACCCGACAACGATGAGTTTCTCAGGATTGTAGTGTGTTTTTAAATTATCGATTGCTTCGGCAATCGCTTTCACATTGTGTGGCGTGTTGTTGTCATATCGATTGTGAGCATTTCCTGTCGAAAAGATCGTCTGGCTGTCGAAATATCCCGGTCTTAGGAGAACCACGACAACAATATCGTTTTCTTCAGGGGAAATTTTCGGGACGACCCTGGTGAAATAATCCGCTGCCCGCCCGCTTGAAGTATCGCCATGAAGAAATACGACGAGTGATTTTGGATTTTGTTTTGCGTTGAAAGTTATGGTTCGCAGGCACTCCCCATTTCCAGAAACCCAATTGATATTATCTGGTGGGTTACAATTTTTCAGGGCTGTTTTTGATTGTTTGGCACATCCAGATGCAGTGAAAATAATCAGAAGGAATAGAAGGAATATTGCTCGCATATTCTGTGTCCTCTGTGTGGTGTTGGTATAGGAAAACAAGTTGTCACTATAGTACTAAGAATTTTGAGTTGTAAGAGAATTTTTTTCTGGACGCATTTGCCGTTTCCCCAGACCGGAACCTTCCCGATCGGCATTGTCCATTTTTGGGCAAAAAGTTCTGGCCAAGCAAGCCGGACAGGCCCCCCCCCNACAGACCCCCCCCCCGGAACACTCCCCACGGACCGGAACCAACGATTTCAATCAGATACCTCTCCTGGCGCCCACCCCAGAATCTCCCATCCCAACGGCTCTCACCAGTAATCTGACCGGAGCAACAAAAAAAGCACCCAGCTATTGCAGCTGAGTGCTTCATTTTTAATGGTCGGAGCGAGAGGATTCGAACCTCCGACATCCTGGTCCCAAACCAGGCGCGCTACCAGGCTGCGCTACGCTCCGAAGGTCGCCATAGGTACCACGCGTCCGGTAAAAATTCAATCCTTTTTTCTTTTGTGAACACCGCACTTACAAGCCGGTTTCCTTCTGCTACGCTTAGAAATATCAGCTTTCCAGCGAGGAGCCCGTGCCGGAGAACACCTATAGCGATTATTATCAGCTGGATGCCGACGAGCTGATCCAGCGGTTGGAAACGACACCCGAGGGTTTACCTTCGGCTGTTGCGGAGGCTCGCCTGCGTGCGCTTGGGCCCAACTGCCTGCGCGAAGAGCACCGCCGGTCACCGTTGGGGATGCTGCTGGAGCAGTATCGCGACCCGATGGTCATCCTGCTGCTGGCCGCGGCGCTGGTTTCGGGCGCCATCGGTGAAGTGAAGGATGCGCTCGTCATCCTGGTGATCGTCGTCCTCAACAGCGTGATCGGTTTTGTTCAGGAATACCGCGCTGAAAAGGCCCTCTCGGCGCTCAAGCAGCTGGCCGCCCCCTTCGCCACCGTCCGGCGTGACGGCAACCTGCGGAAGATTCCCGCCGTCGATCTGGTCCCCGGTGACCTGATCTACCTCGAATCTGGGAGCATCGTTCCGGCCGATATGCGGCTGGGCGATGTCAATATTCTGAAGATCGACGAGGCGGCGCTGACCGGCGAATCGATCCCGGTGGAGAAATGCGCGCAGGTCATCAAAGAGGCGGTTCCCACCCTCGGTGAACGCCGCAATATGGCCTTTCGCGGCACCATGGTGACCTACGGTCGGGCGAGCGGTTTCGTGACCGCGACCGGGATGAACACGGAGATGGGGAAGATCGCCCATCTGCTCGACACTACTGAAAAAATCAAAACCCCGCTGCAGCAGCGCCTGGCGCGCGTCGGGCGCAACCTCGCCTGCGCCACCCTGGTCATCTGCGCCATCGTCTTTGCCGCCGGAATGCTGCGCGGTGAAGATGCGATGCTGATGTTCCTGACTGCGGTCAGCCTCGCGGTCGCGGCCGTGCCCGAGGCCTTGCCGGCGGTGGTGACGATCTCTCTGGCCCTGGGCGCACGCCGGCTGGTGCGCCGGAACAGTCTGATCCGGCGGCTGCCGGCGGTGGAAACCCTCGGCTCGACAACCTTCATCTGCAGCGACAAGACCGGCACCCTGACCCTGAACCGGATGACCCTGGAACGCCTGTTCGATGGCCAGCTGCAGGAGGTGAGAGACCCCCCGGCTGCGGATGATCCGCTGCTGCTGACCCTGGCACTGTGCAATGACGTCACCCTCGATGGCGACGGGCATGCCCTCGGCGATCCGACCGAGATCGCCCTTTATGAAAAGGTGCGCGACTTTGGCCTCGATCCGCAACGACTGCGCGCTGACTATCCGCAGCTGAGCGAGATTCCGTTCAGCTCCGAGCGCCAGACCATGAGCACCCTGCACCGGACTCCGGCGGGGGATGTGGTGCTGCTGTGCAAGGGGAGTTTCGAGGCGATTTCGGCCCGCTGTCGTCGCTTCGACAGCGGCTACGCGGAAGAGCGGATGGCTGCGCTGGCCGACTCCGGCTTGCGCGTATTGGCGTTCGCCTGGCGCCGCTTCGAGCAGCTGCCGCACAGCCTGGATGCCGGGTCGCTGGAGACCCATCTCGATTTTCTCGGTTTGAGCGGATCCCTCGACCCGCCGCGCGACGAAACCGCCGATGCCGTGCTGCAGTGCCGCCGGGCGGGGATCACTCCGGTGATGATTACCGGCGATCATCCGTTGACGGCGCTGAGGATCGCCGAACGGATCGGGCTGGTCGGGGTCGATCATCCGCGGGTCGTCAGCGGGGCGGAACTGGTGACGCTCTCCCATGAACAGCTGGTGGAGTTGGCCTCCGAGGTCAGGGTTTATGCCCGCGTTGCGCCGGAGCAGAAGCTGCGGATCGTGGCCGCGTTGCAGGAGCGCGGCGAGGTGGTCGCCATGACCGGAGACGGGGTCAACGACGCGCCGGCCCTGAAACGGGCGGAGATCGGGATCGCCATGGGGGTCACCGGGACCGATGTCGCCAAGGAAGCGGCCGAGATGGTGCTGCTCGACGACAATTTTGCCACCATCGTGCGGGCGGTGCGCGAAGGGCGCATGGTCTACGACAACATCCGCAAGTTTTTCAAATATACTTTGACGAGTAACGCCGGTGAGATCTGGACGATTTTCCTGGCGCCGTTCTTCGGCCTGCCGATCCCCCTGCTGCCGATTCATATCCTCTGGATCAACCTGATCACCGACGGTGCCCCCGGTCTGGCCCTGGCGGTGGAACCGGCCGAGCGCGGGATCATGCGGCGGCCGCCGTTGCCGCCCGGGGAAAGCCTGTTCGGGCGGGGGATGTGGCAGCAGATTCTCTGGGTCGGCCTGATCATGGGGGGCAGCTGTCTGCTGACCCAGAAGATCGCCATGGCCCGCGGCTGGCACTGGCAGACCATGGTTTTTACCGTGCTCTGCCTGAGCCAGCTGTTCTACGCCCTGACGATCCGCTCCGAACGGGAATCGTTGTTCCGCATCGGGCTGCTGACGAACCCCTTTCTGGCCCTGACGGTCCTTCTGAGTGTTGCAGTTCAGCTGTTAATCATATATGTTCCGCCCCTGCAGCCCCTGTTTTATACCGAACCCCTCGGTGTTGCGGAGTTGCTCTGTTGTCTGGGCATGTCCCTCGTGGTGTTCGCCGTCGCCGAAGTGGAGAAGCTGGTACGCCGGTTGCGGATGGACGGTCTCTCCATAGAAACATCTGCATGACGAGTGGAAAAATGAGATATTTTTAGTTATAATTTCATCTTCGTTTGATATTTTAAATGCTATTAAAGAGTCTTTCCGGACTTCCCTTCTTCATCAGGATGAACTTATGAGCACAGCAGATCTCACCCCGGGAGTCACCCTCCACGGTTTTATCGTTGACCGCATCGATCCCCTGCCGAGTATCAACGCGACCATGATCCGCCTGAGTCATCAGGCCACCGGCGCGCGTTTCATGCATCTGCAGCGGGATGACGACAACAATCTTTTCGGGGTCGCCTTCCGGACGCCGCCGGATGATTCCACCGGCGTTGCGCATATTCTCGAACATACGGCGCTGTGCGGCTCGCAACGCTTCCCGGTGCGCGATCCCTTCTTCTCGATGCTCAAGCGCAGCCTCAACAGCTTCATGAACGCGATGACGGCGAGCGACTGGACCCTCTACCCCTTTTCCAGCACCAACCGCAAGGATTTCCACAACCTGCTCGATATCTACCTCGACGCGGCCTTCTTCCCGCGCCTGACCGAGCGCGATTTTCGCCAGGAAGGGCACCGGCTCGAATTTTCTGAGCTGGACAACCCGGCGTCGCCGCTGGAGTACAAGGGGGTGGTCTACAACGAGATGAAGGGGGCGATGTCCGATCCCTCTTCGCTGCTGTCGCGGCGGATGGACAAGTACCTGTTCCCGACCCTGACCTATCACCACAACTCCGGTGGGGAGCCGGAAGAGATTCCCCAGCTCACCTGGCAGCAGCTGCGTGATTTCCATGCCCGTTATTATCATCCGAGCAACTCCTGGTTCTTCAGCTCCGGAAACCTCGATCTCGCCGAACTGCTGGAGATTGTCGAGGACCGGGTCCTGCGCCACTTCGAGCGGATCGCGCCCGACAGCGAAGTTCCGCCGGAACAGCTGCTGGACCAGCCCCTGCGTTACGAAGAAGGCTACCCGCTGGATGCCGGTGAGCCGCTGGATAAGCGTTCGCTGGCCCAGGTCGGCTGGCTAACCTGCGACGTCAACGACAGCTTCGATCGGCTGGCCCTGGGGATTCTCTCGACCCTGCTGCTCGGCACCCCGGCGGCACCGCTCTACAAGGCGCTGCTCGATTCCGGTCTGGGGGATAACCTCGCCCCGGGGACCGGTTATCATGACGACTATCGCACCACCGCTTTTGCCGCCGGCCTGCAGGGGACCGATCCTGAGCACGTTGAGGCCATTGAAAAACTGATTCTCGAGACCCTGCAGCAGGTTGCCGATAGTGGCTTTTCGCGCGAGCGGATCGATGCTGCTATCCATCGGCTTGAATTTTCCAACCGCGAAATCACCGGCGACAGCTATCCTTACGCTTTGCTGCTGCTGATGCGCATGCTCGGCCCCTGGATTCATGGCGGCGACCCGCTGGCGACCCTGAATTTCGAAGAGAACCTTGCCCGCCTGCGGGCGGAGCTGGAGAACGGCCCCTTCTTCGAGAATCTCATCCGCCGCTATCTGCTCGACAACCCGCACCGGGTGACCCTGCTGCTCAAGCCGGATACAAACATCGGACCGGAACGCGAGGCGCAGACCCGGGCGGAGCTCGATGCCATCGAGCAACAGCTGACGGACGAGGAGCGTGAGGCGCTGGTGCGTCAGGCCCTGGAGCTGAAAACGGCCCAGGAAGCGCCGGAGGACCTCTCCTGCTTGCCGACCCTGGAGCTGAGTGATATCCCGCCGAGTGAACATACGCCTGTCGTGGAAAAACAGGAGATCGACGGAATCGCTGAATACCGTTTCCCCCAGCCGACCAACGGCATCGGTGTTGTGATCGCCAACTTTGCCATCGAGCAGTTGACGGCCGAGCAGCGCCGCTACCTGCCGCTGTTCAGCAGCCTGCTGACCCAGATGGGCGCGGGTGGCCGTGATTACCTGGGGATGGCCGAAGAGATGGAGCGCGTGACCGGGGGGATCTCTGCCCGGACCTCGATCCTCGATGACCCACAGGTTCAGGGTAATTGCTTCGCTTCCTTCGAGCTGAAGGGGAAGGCGTTGATCCGCAATGCTGAACCGCTGCTCGGGTTGATGGGCGACTTCCTCCTGACCCCCGACTTCAGCGACCGCCAGCGCCTGCGGACCGTTCTGAACCAGCTCAAGGTTTCGCTGGAGAACTCGGTTCCCCATTCCGGGCATACCTACGCGGCGCGAACGGCGGCGGCCTGCCTGTCGCCGACGGCGAAGCTGCGGGAAGAGTGGAGTGGTTTGAGCCAGGTCGCCCTGGTGCGCGAATTGGCGGCCAGGCCGGTCGAGGAGTTGGGTGAGCTGGAGGCGATGTTCCGCGACATCGCGGCCACCCTGTTCTCCACCGCCGGACTGCAGGCGGCACTGACCGTCGAAGAAGAATATGCGCAGCCGTTCGAGGCCGCGCTCGCGGCTCTGGTCAAGAAACTCCCTGCTGGTAAGAGCGGGGAACAGGCCGCTGCCGCTGAGTTCGTTCCCAACCCGCAGCGCCAGGGATTCGTCTGGTCGCTGCCGGTCAGTTATGTGACCCGAGCCTTCAAGGCGGTTCCCTTCATTCATCCCGACAGCGCACCTCTGACGGTGCTCTCCAAGCTGCTGCGCGCAGAATTCCTGCATCGGGAGATCCGCGAAAAGGGAGGCGCTTACGGCGGGCTGGCGAGCTACAGTGCCGAGTCCGGCCTGTTCAGTATGCTCTCTTATCGCGATCCGCACATCCAGCGGACCCTGCAGGTCTATGATCAGGCGATCGACTGGGCCGTGGCCGGCGATTTCCCCGCCGATGCGCTCAAGGAGGCAATCCTCGCAGTTTTCAGCGATCTCGATAAACCCCTGTCACCGGCAGGTACCGGTGCCCAGGAGTTTGCCAATATCCGCCAGGGGATGACGCCCGAGATGCGCAATGCGATGCGTCAACGTCTGCTCAATGTCAGCGTCGCCGACCTCCAGCGGGTTGCCGAGGCCTATCTGCGTGACGGCATCAGCGCCGTCTCCGTGCTCGCCGGCGAGGCCGCCCTGCTGCAGGCCAACGAGCAGCTGGGAGAGCAGGCCCTGACGGTACGAAAGATCTGACACTAACGATGACGATAAGGGCGTGATGAATCACGCCCCTACGTTGTGCCGGATTTAGATTGACCCCGTAGGGGCGCGATTCATCGCGCCCTGTTTGTCGAAAAACGGGCGCAATGAAATGCGCCCCGACATTAGTAAGGGCACGGTGCGCCGTGCCCCTACCGAAAGAACATGATGCCCATTCAAAAATTTTTCGCCACTGCACCCCTGGGGATCGAGCCGCTGCTGGCGGCCGAACTGGCTGATCTCGGCGCGACCGAGGTGCGTGAACAGCGCGCCGGGGTCGCTTTTTCCGGCCCCCTGGAAACGGCCTACCGCGCCTGTCTCTGGACCCGGCTGGCCAGCCGTATCCTGCTCCCTCTGGCGGAATTTCCGGCACCGGATACCGACAGCCTTTACGCGGAGATCCAGAAGCTCGAATGGGCACAGCAGCTCGATTGCGACAAAACGTTCGCCGTCGATTGCACGACCAATTCGTCGGGGATCACCCATTCGCATTACGGCGCCCTGCGCGTCAAGGATGCGATCGTCGACCAGTTCCGCAGCCGTAGCGGCAAGCGCCCCTCTGTCGACCAGGACGCGCCCGATCTGCGCCTGAACCTTTATATCTTCCGTGACCAGGCGACGCTGAGTATCGACCTGTCGGGGGACAGCCTGCATCGGCGTGGTTACCGTAGTGACGCCGTCCAGGCGCCACTCAAGGAGAACCTGGCTGCAGCCATTCTGATTCGCGGTGGCTGGCCGGAGGTTTGTGCCGCAGGCGGTGCCCTCGTCGATCCCATGTGCGGTTCCGGATCGCTGCCGCTCGAAGCCGCGCTGATGGCGATCGACTGTGCGCCGGGGCTGTTGCGTTCGCGTTTCGGTTTTCTCGGCTGGAGCGGACACGACCATGAGCTGTGGCACCGTCTGCTGAATGAAGCGGGGGAGCGCCGGGCGGCCGGAGAAAACCGGGCGGTTCCGCCGATCATCGGCTTCGACAGCGACCGGCGGGCGATCCGGGTGGCCTGGGAACATGCCCAGGCGGCCGGACTCGACAAGATCGTCCATTTCGAACGCCGCACCCTGCGTGAATTTATCGTCCCCGCTGACAGTCGCCACGGACTGGTCGCGACCAATCCGCCGTACGGCGAGCGCATCGGTGACGAAGCAGAACTGCCGGAACTCTACAATCTGCTCGGCGAAAAGCTGGCGCAGCACTGCCGCGGCTGGCGGGCGGCGGTGATCACCTCGAACCCGCAGCTGGGACGGAGCATCGGCCTGCGCGCCGGAAAGATCAACGTGCTCTACAACGGTGCTCTGAAATGCCAACTGCTGCAATTTCAACTGGATGAGAACAACCGCTGGCAGTCCCTCGCGGCAGGGGCGGGGCGGGCGGTCAAGAAGCCCCTTTCGCCCGGTGGCGAGATGTTCGCCAATCGGCTGCGCAAGAACCTGAAGAATTTTTCCCGCCTGGCGGCCCGCGAAGGGATCGACTGTTACCGGCTGTATGATGCAGATCTCCCGGAATATGCCGTGGCCGTCGATCTCTATGGGGGCGAGGTTCATCTGCAGGAGTATCGGGCACCGAAGGGGATCGACCCGCACAAAGCGGCCCAACGCCTGCGCGATGTACAGGATGCGCTGCCGCAGGTGCTGGACATCCCCCCGACGAAAATCCATCTCAAGGTCCGTCAGCAACAGAAGGGGAAGCGTCAGTATGAAAAGCTGGGGCAACAGGGGCGCTTTATCGAGGTCAAGGAAGGGAACTGTCGTTTCCTCGTCAACCTGACCGATTACCTCGACACCGGCCTCTTTCTCGATCACCGTCCGACCCGTTTCCTGGTTCAACAACTGGCTGCGGGCACCCGGTTTCTTAACCTCTTCGCCTACACCGGGGCGGCGACGGTCCACGCCCTCAAGGGGGGCGCGGTGGCCACGACGACAGTCGACATGTCACGCACCTACCTGGAGTGGACGGAAAAAAATCTCACCCTGAACGGTTTCAACCCTGCGCGTCAGGAACTGATCCAGGCCGATTGCCTGGCCTGGCTGGCGACGGCCCGTGGCGAGTACGACCTGATCTTTCTCGATCCGCCGACCTTCTCCAACTCGAAAACCATGCAGGGGACCTTTGATGTTCAGCGCGATCATGTCGATCTGCTGCGCCGGGCAGTGGAATTGCTCGCGCCCGGAGGGACTCTGATTTTCTCGAACAACCTGCGCAACTTCAAACTTGACCGTGAGGCGCTCGCCGATCTTGCCGTCGAAGAGATCACGGCGAAGACGATCCCCTTCGATTTTGCCCGCAACCCGCGTATCCATAACTGCTGGCTGATCAAGACATGATGGCGGCGCACACGCCGCCATCAGCGGCAGTGCTCTCGTTGTCCAGTCAGGTCCAGCCAACGACCTCCGTCCGCATTAAAGAGCGGAATGTTCGTGAAATATTTGAGGGTTGAATCGTTTGTCACTTTTGCTATTCTGAGCGAACGTCAATCCACGTGGGGAAAATATGTTCAAACTTGACAGCCGCTTGCAGCAGGACACTTTCGATATGGGACGTTTTTCCCTCTGTCGTCTGTTATTGCTGAACGACAGCCGCTACACCTGGTTTGTCCTGGTTCCGGAACGTGAAGATATTACGGAGATCCACCAGTTGAGCGCTGCTGAGCGGGCGCTGTTCTGGGATGAGTCGCACCGGCTCTCCGTGTGGATGACAACGGCCTTTGCTTTCGACAAGCTGAATCTCGCCGCCCTGGGGAATGTCGTCAGCCAGCTGCATCTTCATCATGTCGGTCGTCGGGTTGGTGATCCTGCCTGGCCGGGACCGGTTTGGGGGCATTCGCCGGCGGTTTCTTATGCCGAAGCCGTGGTCAACGACATCCGTCAGCTTGTTCAGCGGGATCTTTTAGCCGCACCGTGAAATATTTCCACTGATGGGGGGAGGGATATTTCAACCATGAAACGCGCCAGCATCATCAATCGGCTCCTCGCCGGTGTCTTTTTTGTCTGCCTGCTGATTGTTCTGGGCCAGTCGTTCTTCCAGATCAGTAAGCTTCAGCAGCATGACATGGAGGTGGCGCGCCAGGAGCTGGATCACTTCGAGGCAACGGCACTCAACAGTGTGCGCGAGGCGGTTTGGAACTACGACTGGAAGATGATCGAAACGATCGTCGAGAGCCAGGTCGGTCCCGTCCTGACCTATGTTGAAATCTGCGGTCTGGCGGGGGATGGTTGTGTCAGCAGCGGCAATGACGATCAGGGGCCGGCGTTGCTTTACGAAGAGCCCCTTTTGTACCGCGTCAGTCCGGAACAGCCATTGGCTGAAATCGGCAGAGTTCGCCTTAAAGCCGCTTATCAACCGTTCGATCAGCTGATCAAACAGCAAAGCGTCGCTATTCTTCTCACCAATGCCCTCGGTGTCCTCGGGGTCGCCATCTCTATCTTCCTGCTTTTTCATTTTGTTGCCATTCGCCGTCTCGTCCGGGTTGAGGACTATACCCGCAGTATCGACTTGACGGCGGTGGAGAACCTTCAGCCTCTCGACTTCAACGATGGGCAGAGATCCCGGGATGAGGTCGATCTGCTGGCGGAAGATATCAACAATCTCATCATCCGTATCAAGGAGGAATTTGACCGCCGGCAGCAGCTGGAACAGGAGCTTGGCCACATTCAGAAGATGGAGGCACTGGGCACCCTCGCCGGTGGAATTGCTCATGATTTCAACAACATCCTCGCGGCGATGCTGGGGTATGTCCAGCTGTGTCTCAATTCCGCCGAACCGGGTTCGAAACTGGCCGAACGGCTTGAGCATGTTCTCGCCGCTGGGCAGCGGGCCAAGGGGTTGATCGGGCAGATCCTGGTGTTCAGCCGCAAAGGGGAAGAGAGTCGGGAGAATGTGCGCGTTTCCGAGGTGGTTCGCGAGGCGCTGGGGCTGGTTGAAGCCTCTCTGCCGCAGCATGTCGCCATCGATACGGACCTGGATGACTCGCTCTGGATTCACGGCGACGGTGGGCAGCTGCACCAGGTCATCATGAACCTGACCCTTAATGCGGCTCATGCGATGGCCGAAAGCGGGGGAACTCTTACCATCAGTTCAACACGGGAAGAGCTGCAAAATCAGACGGCCGAAACCCTCGGCCTCAAAGCCGGTGATTACGTACGTCTGAAATTTGCCGATCAGGGGACGGGAATTCCCAAAGAGGTTCGCGAACGGATTTTCGATCCGTTCTTTACAACGAAAAAAACCGGCGAGGGGACCGGGATGGGGTTGGCCGTTGTTCATGGGATCACCCAGGCGCATGGTGGCCGGATCATGCTCGATTATACGAGCCGCGAAGGGACCTGCTTCAGCCTTTATCTCCCCCTGGGAGAGAATGAGGACCTTCAGGACCAACCCGCCGAGCGCTCCCTGGCCACGGGGAGCGAACACCTGCTGCTGGTCGATGATGAGCCGATCGTCATTAAGATGGCGACTGATATCCTCGAATTTCTCGGTTACCGTGTGACTGCCTGCAACCGCCCCTGCGAAGTCGAAGAGCTGCTCCTTGCCGATGACAGCTTTGCCCTGGTCATGACCGACCTGACCATGCCGGAGCTCAACGGCGTTGAACTGGCGTACACGATCAAGCAGCTGCGACCGGAGTTGCCGGTCGTTATTTTGTCGGGTTATGCCGATTTCGTTGACAACACACCGTTCGAAGATGGTACTCTTGCCGGCCTGATCCACAAGCCGTTTACCTTGGATGATCTGGCAACAACGGTCGATAAGTTGTTGCACCCCGCCTGATCTGCCCGCCAGCAAGCTCGCAGACGGCGATCATCCCGATTATTAACCCGATCGCTGGAGCCTGCTGCATGTCTTCTTTCTCGAAACTGAAACTGATCGCTTTGATTCTGCTACTCTCTCTGGGTTGTGTCGGATCGGCCTTAAGTGCTGATGACCCCGCGGCCGAACTGCGGGCCAAGGCTGAGGCTGGGGATATTCAGGCCCAGGTGGAGTTGGGACAAAAGTATGCCATGGGGCGCGATGTCGAGACCGACTTTGCCGCGGCAAAACAATGGTGGGAAAAGGCAGCAGCCGGTGGAAATACCGATGCGACCTTTTATCTCGGGGTCATGTATGCCCAGGGGGACGGTGTTGCGCAGGATATGATGAAAGCCCGTGAGCTCTGGGAAGAGGCTGCAGACAAAGACAACACCGCAGCCCTGTTCAAACTCGGAATGCTCTACACCGAGGGGGAGGTCGTCCAGGGTGATTTTACCGCCGCCGGACATTATTTTACCCGTGCCGCACATTTGGGGCATGTTCAGTCTCAGTTCAATGTCAGTATTCTTTTCGATCGCGGTCTCGGTGTTGAACAGAACAAGTTCGCCGCTTACGCCTGGGCGAAACTGGCCGCAGAGAGTGGACACCCGAACGCTCTTGAACTGGTTGCGCAACTGGAAGGGGAGTTCAATGAAGAACAGTTGGCTGCGGCGCAGGAAGAGTTTGCTCAGTTGAAAGCGGGTCTGGGTAAAAGCTGAGATAGGGTTCACATCAGCAGAGTTGAAACAAAGAAGGGGCGGATGATTTTCATCCGCCCCTTCTTTGTTTGGTTTTGCGATGAGCTTACTGCCGCGTCAGTGAGCGGTATCTGATCCGGTGCGGCTGGTCGGCATCCTTTCCGAGACGGCGCTTGCGGTCTTCTTCGTACTCGGAATAGTTCCCTTCATACCAGACCACCTGCGAGTCCCCTTCGAAAGCGAGGATGTGGGTGGCGATGCGGTCGAGGAACCAGCGGTCGTGGCTGATGACCACGGCACAGCCGCCGAAGTTTTCCAGGCCCTCCTCAAGCGCACGCAGGGTGTTGACGTCGAGGTCGTTGGTCGGCTCGTCGAGAAGCAGGACGTTGGCTTCTTCACGCAGCATCTTTGCCAGGTGGACGCGGTTGCGCTCGCCGCCGGAGAGGACGCCGACCTTCTTCTGCTGGTCGGAGCCGGAGAAGTTGAAGCGGGCAACGTAAGCGCGGCCGTTAACCGACTGGCCGCCCATCATGATGTGTTCCTGGCCGTTACAGACTTCTTCGAAGATCGTCTTGTCGGCATCGAGGGTCCGGCTTTGATCGACATAGCCGAGCTGGACCGTTTCCCCGACCTTGAAGCTGCCGGAATCGACCGTCTCCTGCCCGCTGATCATCTTGAACAGGGTCGACTTGCCGGCGCCGTTCGGGCCGATGACACCGACGATGCCGCCCGGCGGCAGATGGAAACTGAGGTTTTCCATCAGCAGCTTGTCATCGAACCCCTTGCAGACATCCTTGGCCTCGACCACCACGCCACCGAGTCGCGGTCCCGGTGGAATGTAGAGTTCGAGGCTTTTCTCTTTTTCCAACCCTTCATTGCCGAGCAGTTTCTCATAGGAATTGATCCGTGCCTGGGATTTGGCGTGGCGCCCTTTGGGGGACATGCGAATCCACTCCAGCTCACGCTGCAGGGTCTGCTGGCGCTTGCTTTCCGCCTTCTCCTGCTTGCGCAGACGCTCCTGCTTCTGCTCCAGCCAGCTGGAGTAGTTGCCTTTCCAGGGGATCCCTTCGCCGCGGTCGAGTTCCAGAATCCAGCCGGCAACATTGTCAAGGAAATAGCGGTCGTGGGTGACGGCGATGACCGTACCCGGGTAGCGCTGCAGGTGCTGCTCCAGCCAGGCGACGGTCTCGGCGTCGAGATGGTTGGTCGGCTCGTCAAGTAACAGGATGTCCGGTTTGCGCAGCAGCAGGCGACAGAGGGCGACGCGACGTTTTTCCCCCCCCGAAAGGACCTTGATCGACGTCTCCGGCGGGGGGCAGCGCAGGGCTTCTTCAGCCAGTTCGAGGCGCGAATCGAGATCCCAGGCGTCGGCAGCGTCCAAGGCGTCCTGAACCTTGGCCTGGCGTTCGAGCAGTTTGTCCATGTCGCAATCCGGGTCGGCGAAGGCATTGTTGATCTCTTCGAACTCCGCCAGCAGGTCGACGATGTCCTGCACCCCTTCCTTGACCACTTCACGAACGGTTTTGCTGTCGTCGAGCTGCGGCTCCTGTTCCAGGTAGCCGACGCTGTAGCCTTCGGAGAGGACAGCCTCGCCGTTGAAATCCTTGTCGACCCCGGCCATGATCCGTAGCAGGGTCGATTTACCCGAGCCGTTCAGGCCGAGGACGCCGATTTTGGCCCCGTAGAAATAGGAGAGGGAGATGTCCTTGATGACCGGTTGTTTGTTGTAGTTCTTGCTGACCCGCATCATCGAATAAATGATTTTTTTTGTGTCTTCGCTCATTGGTTCTGCCTTGTGACCCTTTGCACATGAATGGGGCCTGCTCCCGTGGGGGAACAGGCCCGGTTTGTTGAAAGCATTCGTCTGATCTGTCGTTGCGCCCCTTGCCTGGGCCTGTCAATGAACCTGTGGTCCGTCTCCGAGGCTGTCGAGCAGGTGGTCGTTTCTTTCGAGCTGGATGATAAGCCGGAGGAAGCTGTAGGTCAATTGAGGGTGCAGCTTGGTTCCGGCGAGGTTTTTCATGATCCCCATGATTTTCTCCTGGGTGAGGGATTCCTCGTAGGGGCGCCGCGTGCGCATGGCATCATAGGTATCGGAGATGGCCGTCATGTGCGAGCAGAGATGCACCTTCCACGGGTGCCTGCTCTTCGGGTAGCCGGCGTTATTGTACTGCATGTGGTGCTCATAAGCGGTCACAACGGCCAGGCGTGGAACGCCGGGGGTGTCGAGCAGGTATTCGGCGCCCATCCGCGGGTGCTGCTGGAGGATATGCCATTCCTCGTCCGTCGGTTTGCCCGGCTTGGCAAGGATCTCCGGCGGGACGAACATCTTGCCGATGTCGTGAAGCATGGCGGCGATACCGATATCGTTCAGCAACTGCCCTTCAACGCCGAGAGCCTTGGCCTGGGCCAGGTTGAGGATGCAGACATTGGTCGAATGGGTATAGGTGTATTCGTCCATGGCCCGCAACGGTGCCATCGCCAGGAAGGCGTCGCTCTTATCGCTGAAGGCGGCGACCAGACCATCGACGACCTCTTTGATGCCGTCGACCTCAAGCTTCTGGCGTTTACGCGCCTGGCGACAGATATCCATGACCCGTTCGGCATCGATCTCGGCAATTTCGGCGAGCTTCAGCTGCTGGTTTTCCTGCTGGCGAACCTCGACCTTGCCGTACTGGATATGTTCGCTGTTGCTGATGCTGCTTTGTTTACCCTGGCTCTTGCCGAGGTTGAGGATGAGCCCGAGCAATTCTTCCGGAGTGACTCCCGGTTTGATTTTCAGGAAACTGATGCCGAGCTTTTCCAGAGTCGCGGTCAGGCGCTGGGTCTGAGCGCTTTTGGTGACCGGTTTGTCGGCGAAGACCAGTTTGTCGCCAATGATTTTTAGCGTGATATCCTCATGCTCTTTGAACAGCAGGTGGATCTCGTTGTAGGCGTTGCGGTGCAGTTGCCGAACCAGCTGGTGGGCCGGATTGTAGAGCGAGGCGGTCGCCGCTGCCGTCATCAGCAATCGGGACAGGTCGCTCAGTTTGTCCTGCTGTGCGTCCTTGCGTTTCAGTTGACTCATGCGCGTTTCTCCAAGGCTTTGTCAGCCGCCCTCTTCAGCCGCCCGGTAGAACTTTTGCGCAGTAATTCTTCCGCCTGGGGCCCGGGGAAGATCATCAGGTTCTGGATGATCTCGAGTTGCAGCTGCTTGGTCCGTTTGCTGACAAACAGACCTCGTTTACTCAATATTCGCTTGAAGACCGCGAGGGTGTCAATGCTGCCGATTCGCGACAGGGCACGGATTGCCTGGGTTTGGAGTTCGAGTTGGGCCGTGGTCCGGGGGCGCTGACGCAGCCAGCCGTTGAGGGTCGCGACAATGGAGGGATCACGGCTGAGTCCGGCAACCTGGAGCGCACTGATCCTGATCTCCGGCTTGACGCTGTTGAGTTCGGTCAGCAGCTGCTGGTTCGCCGCAACCGGGTCACAGGTGAAGAGAATTCGCATGACTTCGAGGCGCACTTTCGGGTGGGGATGGGTGCGCAGCTGCTGGACTCTTTCGATACAGGCCGGATCGGTATTTTTCCCCAGGACAACCAGCAGGTTGCGTACGAGGTACCAGCGCTGGTCGTCGAGGTAGGGGAGGATTGACTGATGTCCGCTTTGGCCGATCCCTTCGAGAATCGCCATCCAGCGTTTGCGCAGATGCCAGGTCGGGGCGCTGCCGAGGCGCGGGACGACCATTTCGACATAGGGCTGGCCGACGGTGCAGATGTAGTCGCTGAGCTGCTGGTGAAGCTGCTTGTCCCAGAGATCGAACCCCTCCAGCACCTCGTAGCGGAACAGTTCATCGGTGTGCAGGGCGAGAACCTGTTCTTTGAAATCGGTCGGTAATTTATGCTCGCGGATAAATTCCGACCAGTAGCGGTAGATATTGATGAGGTTGACGAAGTCGCCGCAATCGAGGAAGAAGCGGGTCAGGTCGAGCAGATTGCGCTGGATCGATTCAAGTTTTTCCGGCTCGATTTGCTGTCCGGGGAGCAGTTCGAAAAGAATCGCAGCCATGTTGTTTTCCGATGTCTGGTTTTCGAGCTGCTTTTCCAGGTCGTTTTTGTCGTTGATGGTGAATTCTTTGCTGAAACCATCTTCGAGTACTTGCTCAAGGGCAACCTGATAGGTGTTCGGCAGGAAAACATCCTGTTGTTCTTCGGTGAAAATAATCTCGAGGCGCGAGCGAACTTCCTCGATAGGAAGCTTTTTCGTCCCCCTGATCCCCTGGGCAGCAAGGGATTCGGAATTGTTGACCAGAGTGTTGACCAGGTTGAACAGGCGTGAGGAGATCTGCATCTCCTGGCGGCTCTTGTTTGCCAGCGCTTCTTCGATCAACTGCGGCGGGATTTTTTTCAGCAGTTCCGAAGCGTTTTCCGGATGTCGATCCAGGGCCTGAAGGAGGCTGTTGAAGAAAAAATCCTTGGCCTCGGGCTCAAGCTGGTCGAGGAGCGAAAAGAAGCTCCCTTCTGCCAGTTCCCCCCCCTGGATGATGTCGCCCTGCTCGATGTTCTGCTCGAAGAAATGATCGAGAAGCTGGGCCAGTTCGTCCTGATCTTCTTCTTCCCCGAGTTTTTCATTGAGGAGTTCGGAGAGTTCGAGGAGGTCAAAATTAACCATTCCTTCTTCGAACTTGGTGCGATCCCCCTGCAGGGTCTGAAGGAAGTTCTCCCACAGTTTCCCTTTTTCAGCTTCCGGGTTCTTCTTGGCGTCGCTCCCCTGGCTGGACTGGAAAACCGAGTAATCGATGGGGACGACGCTGATATGTTCAACCTGCTGTTCTTCAAGCAGTTTGCGCAGCCCTCCGGCAGCTTCAAGCTTTTGCGGATCGCTGCTGAGCAGTTGGTTGAAACGGCCTAGTTCGGGGACATTCAGCCCCTTTTTAAAGGTGATCGAGGCGAGTCCGAGGGCGGAAAGGATCGCGGCGAAATTACGATGGTCGGGGCTTTTTTTGTCGAGCCAGAGCTGCTGGTATTTGAGGGCGTCCGGTGTGATATCGATCGTCACATCCTGCTGGCCACGGAACAGTTCGTTCAGCTTGCTCTGGGTGTTGAGAATGGATGCTTTTACCTGGGGATGTTCCTCGGGGTAGAGCGCGAGTTGGCGCCTGTGCAGCATCAGTTCCCGCAGGAATGCCGACAGCTTTTCGATCATCATGGTCTGGGATGTGAAGGGTTGACTTGCCATTTTCTCTCGCGCGCCGGGGCAAAATCCAAGTGACCAAGTATAGCAGTATATATACATGCTACGCGCCCTTTTTTTCAAGCTTTACCGTGTAACAGGCCGACGCCGGGAGGAAGGTGACTGATTTCATTGCGCCGGACTTGCCGACAGGCGGAAAACGGCTATAACTGCCGGAAGTGAAGCGTGGCAATGTCCGGTCAAACATTCACCTTATTGCATTCCTGAGGGTTTGGTGATAAATGTCTACGTCTATGAACCTATTTTTCAGCGCAATGTTTTGTGTATGAGTCCCCGCGAACATTTTGATGTCGGCGATGCGGCTCTGGCCGCGCAAATCTTCGGCCGGCAGAACAAGCATCTTAAACTGATAGAAAAAAAGCTCGGCATCCGGCTTGGCAGCCAGGGGACCAGGATTACTTTGTCCGGCGAGCCCCCCCAGGTTGCCGTCGGGTTGCGTCTCTTTGAAGAGCTCTGTCTCCTGCTTCAGGACGGCATGCCTCTTTATCCCGCCGATATCGACTACGCAATTCGTATTCTCTCCAGCGATTCGAGCACGTCTCTACGCGATATTTTCTTCGACACGGTTTTTGTGTCTGCGCGCAACAAGATGATTGCGCCCAAGAGCCTGGCGCAGAAAAGTTACATCGATAATATCCGTGAGCATCATGTGGTCTTTGGTGTCGGTCCGGCTGGGACCGGTAAAACCTACCTGGCCATGGCCATGGGGGTTGCCGCCCTGATGCGTAAGGAGGTCAGCCGGATCATGCTCGTGCGCCCGGCCGTCGAGGCGGGGGAGAAGCTCGGTTTTCTGCCCGGAGATCTGGCGGAGAAGGTTAATCCGTACCTGAGGCCGCTGTATGACGCCCTGTACGACATGCTCGATCTTGAGAAGGCCCGCGCGCTGGTTGAGACCGGTGTCGTCGAGGTCGCGCCGCTGGCTTTCATGCGCGGCCGGACCCTGAATGACGCTTTTGTCATTCTCGATGAAGCACAGAACACGACTGCCGAGCAGATGAAGATGTTTCTCACCCGCCTGGGGTTCGGTAGCCGGGCAGTCATTACCGGTGATGTCACCCAGATCGACCTGCCGCGCAACAACCAGTCCGGTCTGCTGCACGCGATCGACGTGTTGATCAACGTTCCCGGAATCGCATTTACCTACTTCAGTGATCAGGATGTCGTCAGGCATCCGATTGTCCAGGCGATCGTTCAGGCCTACCAGGCGGCCGAGAACCGCAAACAGGAACATGCCGCAGCACAGGATGCTGTGGACGATAAGCGATGACCAAAGAAGAAAAATTCAAAGCACGCAGCAATCGGGCGTCCGTTTTCAGCGGAGGGGTTCAGGGGTTGCGCAACCGGCGCAAGACCACCCTCGGTGGTTGGATGCTGGTGTTGCTGGCGACGCTGCTGACCTTGATCATCATCCCCAAGGGGGGATTGATTCCGGATTACTACGCGCCGGGCGATATTGCTTCCCGGGATATCAAATCGCCGCGTGATCTGCTTGTTGAGGATGTCGCCCTGACCCAGGCGAAACAGGTGGAGGCTGCAAGTTCGGTTCCTTTGGCTTATGAGCTTGACCGCCAGGCGGCGATCGAAGCGGTCAAGCGCATCCGCCGTGGACTTGACCTGCTGCTCGAGCGGCAGACCTCTGAAAGCGAATGGCTGCCCGAGGATTTTCTCCAGCGTTTCGAAGCCGATTTCGGTGTGCCGATGACCGGAGACGAGTTCAAGCCGCTGGCCACCATGCCTCTGACCNGCCTCTGACCTGGAATATGACGGTGTTGACGGTCGATTTGATGACGCCGATCTTCACCCATCCGATCGTCTCCGATCTGCCGGCATTCCAGGACGACCTGCACCAGGGGGTCAGCTTGCGTGAGCGTGGTTCGGGGAAGGAGCTGTCAACGTCCCTGCTGGAGGAGACGATCGACCTCAGCGAAGCGCTCAGGCGCGCGGCTGAGGAGCTGGACCTGATCCCCGGTATCACTTCGCTGCAGAAGCAGATCCTGCTCAAACTGGTGCAGCAGCAACTGCGCCCCAATCTGTTCTTAAACCAGGATGAAACCGAACGACTTAAAGGACTGGCCCGCGAGCAGGTGGCACCGGTTCTGTTCCAGGTTAAAAAAGGGGAAATGGTGGTTCGCGAGGGGGAGCGGGTCAGTGCCGACCAGATCATAAAGCTGCGCGCCATCCGTGATTCAGGGCGTGATAACCGGACCCTGCAGACGGCCGTCGGGCTGCTGATCTCGATTCTGACCCTGCTCTATGTCACCTATCTCTTTGCCGGCAGAAATATCAAGAAGTTCAACCCGGACTCCCGCGATATCCTGTTTTTGTCGATCGTCTTCTTCGCCATGTTCCTGCTCGCCAAGGTGTCGATTGTTGTCAGTGCGGGGGTGGGGAATACGTTCACGCTGATCGATCCGAGCGTCTATTTTTACGCGATCCCCTTTGCCCTGGGGGCGATGCTGGTGCGCATCGTGCTCAATGCCGAGACCGCCTACCTTTTCGCTTTCTGTTTTGCCGTGATGGTCGGGCTGCTGTTCGGCAACAGCTTGTTGATGGCTCTCTATGTCCTGGTCGGCAGCCTGGTTGGCGCCCATGGGGTCGGCAAATGTCAGACCCGGACGACCCTTTACCGGGCCGGCGCCTGGGTCGGGGTTACCAATATGGCGTTGCTGCTCGGGCTGCATTTTCTCGCCGGCCACGATTTCGAGATGGCGCTGTTGTGGAAACTGACGTCCGCTTTTGTCGGCGGCCTTTTCAGCGCCGTCTTTGTCAACGGTACGATTCCGCTGATCGAGTTGCTGTTCAAGTACACGACCGACATCAAGCTACTTGAACTGGCAAATATGAATTCACCGGTTCTGCGCCAGCTGATGATCGAAGCCCCGGGCACCTACCATCATTCGATCCTGGTCGGCAACCTGGCCGAGGCGGCTGCGGAATCGATCGGGGCCAACCCCCTGCTGACCCGCGTCGCAGCCTATTATCATGATATCGGCAAGATCAAGAAACCGCTCTATTTTATCGAAAACTCGGGAGGCCAGCGGAACAAACATGACAAGCTGGCGCCGTCGATGAGCGCCCTGATCCTCACCTCGCATGTCAAGGATGGAATTGAGCTGGCGCGTGAGCACAAACTCGGTGCAGAGCTGATCGACATTATCCAGCAGCATCACGGTACGACCCTGATCAAGTTTTTTTACGACCGGGCCAAGAGCCAGGCCGATCCCGGAGTGCAACAGGTCGACGAGCGCGATTACCGTTATCCCGGCCCCAAACCACAGACCCGTGAAGCTGCGTTGATCATGCTCGCGGATGCGATCGAGGCAGCGAGCCGAACCCTGACCGATCCGACCCCGGCACGGATTCAGGGGATGGTACAGAAACTGATTAATAATATTTTTATCGACGGCCAGTTGAACGAGTGCGAGTTGACCCTCAAAGATATGAACCTGATCGCCAAGAGTTTCAACCGGGTGCTGTCCAGCTCGTTCCACCAGCGGGTCGATTACCCGGAACCGGTGCACATCGTGCGCGAAAAGAACGAAACGGACAGCAAGTCGGCTGCCAGCGAAAGGACCAGGTCGAAGAGTGCGAATCCGGATAGAAAACAATCAGAGGAAGCAGCGAATACTGAAGCGGCCACTGCGGAAGGTAGCGCAGAGGATCTTAAACGCCTTGGGATATCCTGAGGCCGAACTTTCCATTCTGATCCTTGACAATGCCGGTATCCGTGAGATCAATCGCGATTACCTGCAACGCGACAAACCGACCAACGTCATCTCCTTCGCCATGCAGGAAGGGGAGGGCGCGGGGTTGAACCCGCTGCTGCTCGGGGATGTCGTCATCTCCGCGGAACGCGCCGCTGAAGATGCGGTCGAAGCGGGGAGCCCGTTCGAACATGAACTCTGGTTTTTGCTGCTGCATGGTATCCTGCATTTGCTCGGTTATGATCACGAGCGGGGGACGCAGGAGGAGGCAGAACTGATGGAAGCGAAGGAACGGGAAGTGTTTGCCCTCATCAAGCAGGACTTTCCTTTGCCGGATAATCAATAGAGGTTAAGCGATCGTGGAATATGATCATTCATCGACGGAGTCCGACGGCTGGTTCAGCAAGCTGAGGCGCAGCCTGGGGCAGCGCCCCCAGGCGAAAAACGAAGAAGAACTGCACGAGCTGATCGACGCCTCCGAGCAGCAGGGGATCATTGATGAGGATGAGGGGGAGATGCTCCAGTCCATTCTGGAACTGGACGAAACCATTCTCCGGGAGATCATGGTGCCGCGGACAAACATGGTCTGCGTTGACGCCGACGCTCCGTTCAGCCAGGTTCTGAAAACTATTCTCGAATCGGGGCACTCCCGTATTCCTGTTTACAAAGGGAATATCGACAACATCATCGGGCTGGTCTATGCCAAGGATCTGCTGCGTTTCTGGGGGCGGCCGATCGATGATATCGCCCTTGAAGAGATTATTCGTCCGCCGTGCCTGGTCCCCGAGTCGAAACTGGTCAGTGCCCTGCTCAAGGAGATGCGTGAGTCGCGGGTTCATATCGCCATCGTCATTGACGAGTATGGCGGGACCTCCGGTTTGGTGACGATCGAGGATGTCATCGAAGAGATCGTCGGGGATATCCAGGATGAATATGATCTTGAGGAAGAATGGCTGATCGAACAGCCGGATGGCTCCGTGTTGATCGATACGCGCCTCAATATTGAAGAATTCGAGGAATATTTCGACGTTGAAGTCGATCGTGAGATGTTTGATACGGTTGGTGGCTACATTGTCGAGCAGCACGGCAGGGTTCCGGCGGTTGGTGAGCGGATCCGGGTCGAACAATTTGTCATGGAAGTCGAGCAGGGGGACGAGCGGGCTTTGCGCCAGATTCGGGTTTTTCCTGCGGCGGCTGAGGATGACAACGAATCCTGACGACCATGATCTGCCGATGCGACCGAACCCTCTCCCTTTCTCTGCTCTCCGGTATCCTGCTGGCGGCGGCTTTTCCGCGTCCTGATTTTTATCCCCTGGCCTGGGTTGCCCTGGTTCCGCTGCTGCTGGTTATGGATGAGCGTCCATTTGCCAGTGGTTTTTGCACCGGGATCGCCTTTTTCGGTGCAGTTCTTTACTGGCTGAACATTGTCATGACGACTTACGGTGGGTTATGGCCGCCGGTCTCGCTGATCCTCTACATCCTTCTTGTCCTTTACCTGGCGCTATATTTCGGCGCAGCGACCTGGCTTTCCACGCGCCTTAAAGCCCGGGTCGGGTTGCCCATCCTGGTGACGCTGCCGTTTCTCTGGGTGGCGCTGGAATTCCTGCGCGGGATTCTGTTTACCGGTTTCCCCTGGGCGCTGCTCGGTTATTCCCAACAGAACTTTTCTGCGGCGATTCAGAGTGCTGATGTGACCGGTGTCTATGGCGTCAGTTTTCTGCTGGTCGCTTTCAATTGTGCCCTGGCCTGGATCATTTCCGACCCACGCAGCCGGTTGGCGCGACTTGGGGTCGTGTTCGTTCTGGCGATGACGACGACGCATGTCGGTTACGGCATCTGGCGTAATACCCAGTCGCTGGAAGTGCGGGACGACCATTGGACTGTCGGCTTGATCCAGGGGAATATTGAACAGGCTCAGAAGTGGTTGCCGGAATATCGTCAGAGGAACATCGACAGCTATCGGAACCTCTCGCGCCAGGCTGCCACCGGGTCCGTTGATCTTCTGATCTGGCCGGAAGCGGCGATGCCGTTTTTTATCCAGGATGCGAGCGAAGCGACGCAGCAGGTTCTGGCTTTGCCGCACGAGCTGAAAACCCCGCTGTTGCTCGGCGGCCCGGCTTATGCGCGCAACGCAAACGAACGTTACGACTATTTCAACAGTGCCTTTCTGCTTTCCTCGACTGGGGCGGAGTTGGGCCGTTCCGATAAAATCCACCTGGTTCCATTTGGTGAATATGTGCCGCTCGGAAAGATTCTGACCTTCGTCAACCGTCTGGTTGTGAGCGTCGGTGACTTTACCCCAGGGGAGGTGAATCCGCTGATCCTTGATGACCGGCAGATCGGTGTGCTGATCTGTTATGAGGCAATTTTCCCCGGACTGGCGCGCAGCTACGTGCGTGAGGGGAGTGACCTGCTGGTCAACTTGACCAATGATGCCTGGTTCGGACGGTCCTCGGCCCCCTATCAGCACCTGGCGATGGCCCGATTCCGCGCCATCGAAAACCGGGTCTGGCTGGCCCGGGCTGCCAATACCGGAATTTCGGCGTTAATCTCGCCGACCGGCCGGTTGGTTGAGGCCGGGCCGGTATTTCAGCCCCTGGCGTTGACCGGCTCGGTCGGGTTGGGCGCGGGGGAAAGCTTCTATACCCGTTTTGGCGATCTGTTCGCTTATGCCTGCTGTGTTATTGGCCTCGCTTTAAGCCTGCTTCAATTTCGTCGGCGACCTCTTTTTCACTGGTCCCGCCGTTTGCACGGTGCTCTTTTCGCACCGTGACCTGCGTTGACAATGCTGAAAAAAATTGTTTGAATCGGTCGGTCGCACATCGCTGACGTCGGGGCTGGAAAGTTCAGGCCGCGGTCCTCGTTTTGTGTCGCCGATTTTTCTTTCTTTGCGGTTTAACCGCATGGCTCTGGTGGGGGGCGGCGCGTCTGGCTCCTCGATTCTTTTGTCTGTGAAAAGGGGAAAAAATGAAAACATTTGTTGCTTTATGTCTTGCCCTGTTTGTTGCCGTGCCGGCTCTGGCTGTCGATAATCCCTGGGATGTACGGTTGCCTTTCAAGGAGGCCACCGTGACATACGCGCTTTCAGGAACGATGAAGGGGGAGAGGGCGATCTACGTCAAGGATTACGGGCGGACCAGTGCCGAATACACCACCACGTCCATGACCATGATGGGGTTCACCCAGCAGCAGAAGGAAGCGATCATCACGACTCCCGATTGGGAGTACACCATCGACCTGATGACTGCGACCGGAACGAAGCAGGTCAATCCGCAGAAATATTTCATCGAAGAATTCTCCCGGTTGTCGAGTTCCGAGCAAAAAACGGTTGTTCGCAATGCCGAGGCTCTTGGCTATTCCACGATTGAAGGCCTGGATGGTTCTATCGAGAAAGGGGTGACGAACATTCTGGGTTACCAGTGCGACCGGGCACAAATGATGGGGATGACCGTCTACACCATCAGCGGGACCGATTTCCCACTGAAGGTGGAAGGGAGCACCATGGGGGTGAAAATGTCTGAAGCGGCCACGGGGATCGATAAGGGTGCGCCGCCGGCTGAGAAATTTGTCGTCCCGACCAATATCCGTCTGAGCCATGACCCGGAAGCCGACCGGATGATGCAGGAGCAGGCGCGGATGACCATCCAGCATCTGCTCGAAGGAGAACTGCCGAGCGCCGGAATGGGCGGCGGACAGTATCAGGACGGGGGGGCTGGTGCGAACGGACTGACCCCGGAACAGCAACAGCAGATGCAGCAGATGCTCCAGATGTTTAACAAGTAATCTGTTCTGACACTTCGAAATTTGTGCGCCGAAGGGGCTTCGTTCTTTCGGCGCATTTTTTTTGCCCTTCCCGGACGATTCAGTGATTCTGGGCGTGCTGGTGGGTCGCCTAACCTACGTTGCCCTGATAACGATGGGGACCGAGCATACTGTGACCTTGGTGATTTCAGCCTTGCCTCCACCACTGCGAAATGGTTCTTCGCGACCCTGCTATACTGGTAGACAGTCATGATCATCTCTTTCGGGAGTCGCCCATGCTGCGTTTT
>PKUG01000099.1 GCA_002869665.1 Desulfuromonas sp.
AATCGGAATCGGAATCGGAATCGGAATCGGAATCGGAATCGGAATCGGAATCGGAATCGGAATCGGAATCGGAATCGGAATTCAGTTCTCGCGCAGGGGCGCTGAGAAAACCCTTTAGGACTAAGACATCACATCAGGCTGAACACCCCTTTTCTTTCAGCCCTTCTCTGCGCCTCCGCGCCTCTGCGCGAGAACGAAAATAGATATCAACGTTTTCAAACCGATAGGGATTTCGATACCGAATGGTGGCGGGTGGATCTTTATTGAATCGATAGATTTCCGGGAGAAACTTATGACGCTGGAACAGTTACGGACACTGGTGATGATTGCCGACAGTGGTGGAGTGCTGGCGGCGGCGGCGGGGATGAACAAGACCCAGCCGACGGTCAGTGTTGCCATCCGCAAGCTGGAAGAGGAGCTGGGGGTGTCGATCCTGAGCCGCGACCGCTACCGGGCGGAGTTAACCCCGGCGGGGGAAGCGCTCTGCCGCCAGGCGCGGATCATCCTCAAGCAGAGCCGTCAGCTCAGCGAGCTGGCGGGACACCTGGCACGCGGGAACGAGCCGGAGCTGCGTATCGCCATTGAGGCGAGCTGCCCGCTGGCACCGGCGCTGAGAATTCTCGGTACATTGGAGAAGCGTTTTCCCGGCACCCAGTTCAACATCATGGGGGAGACCCTGTGGGGAGCGTTGGAGCGTTTGCATGACGGGGAGGTTGACCTTGCGATCAGCCCGCGCTTTGAGGAACGCCTGGAGTTCGAGGACGCGCATTTCACCAATGCGACCATGATCTCCGTCGCCGCACCGGAACTGATTGCCGAGCTTGGCGCGCAGCCATATGTCCTCAGAGATCTGCAGGATGCCGTGCAGGTTGTCGTTCGTGACAGCAGTCGTAACCCCTCACCGCTCAGCTTCGGTTTTCTTCCCGAGGGGCGCCACTGGTACGTGACCGACCATCTGACCAAGAAGGAGATCATCCTCGCCGGGATGGGCTGGGGGCGGCTGCATCTGCACCTGATCGAAGCGGAGCTGGTCTCCGGCAGGCTGATCCCGTTGCAGATCAACGACTACCAGACGCGGATGGAGATCGAGATCTGCATCTTCCGTCGGCGTGACCAGGTTGCCGGTCCGGTTTCGCACGCACTGTGGCAGGCCTTTTCCGCTGGTATTGAGAGTCCCGCCTGACCGCTCCTCATTTTATCTAAGCTTTACTCAACGGTCGATGATCAGGGTCCCGCCGACGGAGACGTCTTCCGGCGTGTTTTCCTTGAAGAGGATGATGATGGTTTCCGGCGGCAGGTCGAACATCGTGCTCGCGGCCGCGGTCATCTGCTGCACGAAGGTTCTTTTACTGTCGAGGTCGGCGACCTTCGGGCCGTCCACGGTGATAATCGGCATACAGTCTCCTTGTTACAGGTAGGGAGAGAACAGCTTGCAGAATGAATCGCGCAGACGCAGCGGCAGGGGGCGGGAATCCATCTCCTCCAGGGTGACTTCGCGCGAAGCGTCGCGGCAGCTGTCGAAGTGGCGGACCAGGGCCTCCTGAGTTGCATCATCGAAGATCTCGACGTTGAACTCGAAATTCAGGCGCAGGCTGCGTGGGTCGAGATTGGCCGAGCCGACCAGGGCGTATTCGTCGTCAATCAGCAGCAGCTTGCTGTGGACGAAGGGGGGGGGCTGGTAATAGATGTGGGTGTCGTGCTCCAGCAGCTCGAACAGGTGGGCGTTGGCCGCCCAGGCGACATACGGCAGGTTGTTCTTTTCGGGGATCAGGATATCGACCCGCACCCCGCGCAGGGCCGCGGTATTGAGGGCAGCGATCTGGGCCCGGTTGGGGATGAAATAGGGGGTCATGATGCGGATATTCTTGTGGGCGCAGGAGACTGCGCCGTTGAAGATCCAGTTCAGTGGTTCGTGCTCCTCGTTCGGGCCGGCGCTGATGCCGCGACAGCAGGCGCTGCCGGTGGCCGGGGCGATGGGCCATTCGCGATTGCGGCGCTTTTCGCCGGTGGCGAAGTGCCAGTCTTCCATGAAGGCGTCGCGTAGCTGGTCACTGATCGGTCCTTCGAAGCTGAAGTGAAGATAGATGATCCGGTTCGGGTTGGCGCTCGCGGCATAATGCTTGTCGCAGATGTTCATCCCGCCGGTGAAGCCGACGCAGTTGTCGACGATCAGCAGCTTGCGGTGGTTACGCAGGTTGAAATAGAAGCTGCGGGTCAGGGTCAGCGGCAGAAAGGTCGCTATTTTGACTTTTGTATTCTGAAAGCAGCGCCGCAGACGGGTGAAAGAATAGAGTTCGCCGACGGCGTCGAGCAGGATCCTGACATCGAGGCCGCGTTCGGCGGCAGCGATCAGGGCCTCAGCGAACTGGTTGCCGATACGGTCGGGCTTGAAAATATAGCTGGAGAGGAAGACGGTTTCCTTCGCTTCGCGGATGGCGTCGAGCATGGCCGGGTAGGCCTGTTCGCCGTTATGCAGGATGGCGACGTGGTTACCGCTGGCCAGGTGGCGGCGGCAGATGGCATCCGACAGGCGGATCAGCGCCTGGCTGGTGTCGCTGCGGGGGAAATGGGAGCGTTCGCAACGGTTCGGCGGGTCGTCGACATGCAGCCAGTGCATTCCATGCCCCTGCTCCTGGAGCTCCCGCGCCCGGGTGCGGATGCGGTTGACGCCGAGCAGCCAGTAGAAGATTGCGCCGATCCCCGGCAGAGCGATGCAGGTGATGATCCAGCCGACTGCCGCGCGCGGATCTCTCTTGGTCAGCAGCGCGTGGCCGGCTGACAACAGGGAGAAGATCCAGAGGCAGGTCAGAAGAAATGGCAGCATGGCACTCCCGGCGACGGCGGAGCCTGGCAAGGCGATCCGCTACCCGTCTGAAGTTTGTGCGTTGATGTCTGTGTGGATCTTGAAAACGGTGCGGCAACGTGAGGTTGCCGCCCGGCAATCAGCGTAACGAGGTCCCGCAGCGGGGACAGGTCAGGACGGTATTGGTGGCGACTTTTTCGCCGCAGGTCGGACAGTTGAACCAGTGCTTGCAGTAACGGCATTGATGTTCGGACAGCCCCTGTTTCTTTTTGCACTTGGGGCAGCGCCGATACATCTTGCGGTTCTTGAGGTAGTCCTCGAAAAAGAGCCCACAGCGAGGACATTCGCTGGCACCCGGTTTGACCGTTGCTTCGCAGCCGGGGATCGGGCACTTGATCACCGTCTTACAGGCGTTGCACCAGTAATCCCCCTTCAGCAGTTCACCACATTTCGGGCATTTTTTCTGAGCCATCCGTTACTCCGTTTATCGACAGTGGGAAAGACGAAGAATATCGATAGACAGATATCATAATCGACAAACCCCGGATTGCCAAGTGATTAGCTGAGCGTGCGCTGCTCAGTCCTTCAGACCCAGGTAGCGGCGCAGGAAGTGGCCGGTGTGGGAGTCGCCACAGGCGGCGACCTCTTCCGGTGTCCCGGCGGCGATCACCGCCCCGCCGCGGCTCCCCCCTTCCGGGCCGAGATCGATAATGTGGTCGGCGGTTTTGATGACATCCAGATTGTGCTCGATGACAACTACGGTGTTGCCGGCTTCGACCAGGCGGTTGAGCACTTCGAGAAGCTTGTGAATGTCGGCGAAATGGAGGCCGGTCGTCGGTTCGTCGAGGATGTAGATCGTCCGCCCCGTGGCCCGCTTGCCCAGCTCGCGGGCCAGTTTGACCCGTTGTGCCTCGCCGCCGGAAAGGGTGGTCGCGCTCTGCCCCAGCTTGATGTAGCCGAGGCCGACGTCGCGGATCGTTTCCAGCTTGCTGCTGATTCTCGGAATGTTTTCGAGAAAGCGGCTGGCCTGGTTGACGGTCATGTCGAGCACTTCGGCGATGCTCTTCCCCTTGTACTTGACCTCCAGGGTTTCGCGGTTGTAGCGCGCTCCCTTGCAGACCTCGCACTGGACGTAGACGTCGGGGAGGAAGTGCATCTCGATCTTGATGATGCCGTCGCCGCTGCAGGCTTCGCAGCGCCCCCCCTTGACGTTGAAGGAAAACCGCCCCGGCTTGTAGCCGCGGATTTTTGCTTCCGGGAGCTGGGCGAAGAGCTCGCGAACGTCGGTGAAGACCCCGGTGTAGGTCGCCGGGTTGGAGCGCGGCGTGCGGCCGATCGGCGACTGGTCGATGTCGATCACCTTGTCGAGCTGGTCCAGCCCCTGGATGTCGCGCACCGGGCCGGCCTTGACGCGGGTGCGGTGGAGGCGCTGGGCGAGGGCCTTGTAAAGGGTTTCGATGACCAGCGAGGATTTGCCCGAGCCGGAAACGCCGGTGAAGCAGGTCAGCACGCCGAGCGGGATGGCGGCGTCGACGTTGCGCAGGTTATTGGCGCGGGCGCCGAGGATGTGCAGCCAGCGGTCACTGCTGCGGCGCTCGGCCGGAACCGGGATCGTGCGTTTGCCGGAGAGGTATTCGCCGGTCAGCGAGCCGGGGGTATCCATGACCTCCTGCGGCGTACCCTGGGCGACCACCAGGCCGCCGTTGACCCCGGCGGCCGGCCCCATGTCGATGACATGGTCGGCGGCCTCAATCGTCTCTTCGTCATGTTCGACGACCAGCACCGTGTTGCCCAGGTCGCGCAGGCGCATCAGGGTGGTCAGCAGGCGCTGGTTGTCACGCTGGTGAAGGCCGATGGATGGTTCGTCGAGGATGTAGAGGACCCCGGTCAGGGACGAGCCGATCTGCGTCGCCAGGCGGATGCGCTGACCTTCCCCGCCGCTCAGGGTTCCGGCGCTGCGATCGAGGGTCAGGTAGTCGAGACCGACATGCGAGAGGAAGGAGAGGCGTTCGCGGATCTCCTTGAGAATCCGCCGGGCGATCTCCATCTCCTTCGGCGCCAGGGTCAGCTCGTAGAAAAACTTTTCGGCGTCGGCGATCGCCATACCGGTCGCTTCGCGGATGTTCTTGCCGCCGACGGTGATATGCAGCGCCTCGGGGCGCAGTCGAGCGCCTTCACAGGTCTGGCAGGGGATCACGCTCATGAAGCGTTCGAGGTTCTCGCGTACGCTGTCCGAATCGGTTTCATGGTAGCGGCGCTGGAGGTTGGGGATGACCCCTTCGAAGGTCTTGTCGTAAAAATGGCGGCGCTCCCCCTGGTCGTAGAAAAAACGCACTTCCTCGTCGCCCGAACCATGCAGGATGACCTGCTGGATCTTCTCCGGCAGCTTGTTGAAGGGGGTGCGCATATCGAAATTGTAATGCTGGGCCAGCGCTTCAAGCAGGGCCTGGTAGTAAAAGCCGGTGCGGCTGTCCCAGGGGACGATCGCCCCTTCGCGTAGCGACAGCTCTGCGTTGGGGACCACCTGCTCGCGGTCGAAGTACATCCGTGTCCCTAAACCGCTGCAGTCGGGGCAGGCGCCGTGGGGGTTGTTGAAGGAGAACATCCGCGGTGTCACTTCCGGGTAGGAGAGGCCGCAGTCGATACAGGCGTGCTTGGCTGAATAGAGGGTACTGACACCGTCCGGCACCTCGATCCGCACCAGCCCGTCGGCCAGGCGCAGGGCGGTTTCGATGGAATCGGCGAGGCGCGATTGGATATCCTCTTTGATCATCAGGCGGTCAACGACCACTTCGATGGTGTGCTTCTTCTGCTTGTCGAGCTCGATCGCTTCACCCAGTTCGTGCATCTCCCCGTCAACACGTACGCGGACGAAGCCGTCGGCCTGGAGCTGGGCCAGTTCCTTGCGGTACTCCCCCTTGCGTTCGCGGACGATCGGCGCCATGACCATCAGCCGGGTTTTCTCCGGCAGCTGCATAACCTGGTCGACCATCTGCTCTACCGTCTGCGAGCTGATCGTGTGGCCGCAGCGGTGGCAGAGGATCTGGCCGACGCGAGCGTAGAGCAGGCGCAGGTAGTCGTAGATCTCGGTGACCGTGCCGACCGTCGAGCGCGGGTTCTTGGAGGTTGTCTTCTGCTCGATGGAGATCGCTGGCGAAAGGCCGTCGATCTGGTCGACGTCCGGCTTCTCCATCTGCTCGAGAAACTGACGGGCATAGGCCGAGAGCGACTCGACGTAGCGCCGCTGCCCCTCGGCGTAGATGGTGTCGAAGGCCAAGGTGCTCTTTCCCGAGCCGGAGACACCGGTGATGACCACCAGCTGATCGCGCGGAATGTCGATATCGATATTCTTCAGGTTATGTTCGCGGGCGCCGCGGATTTTTATTTTGTCGATCATAAATTCAGGTTCTAGGCAAAAGGTTCGAGGAAAAAGGCGAATCAGTTGTCACCACAAAAGCTGAGTATAAAATCACCATCGGTATCGGTATCGGTATCGGTATCGGTATCGGTATCGGTATCGGTATCGAAATCGAATACACCTTTTAAAAAGGCCGATTCCGATAAGAAAAACAGGCTATGCATCCACATTCCCCGCCATGCGGTCGGCCATGGTCAGGGCGGCGGCGAGGCTGGCGATGTTGGCCTTGCCCGTGCCGGCGAGGTCATAGGCGGTGCCGTGGTCGACGCTGGTACGGACGATCGGCAGTCCCAGAGTGACATTGACGGCGTCGTCGAAGTGGAGCAGCTTGAGCGGGATCAGCCCCTGGTCGTGGTACATGCAGACCACCGCATCGTAAGCGCCACGCACGGCGAAGTGGAACAGGGTGTCGGCGCTGTGCGGACCGTCGGCGGCAATCCCTTCCTCCTGTGCCCGGCGGATCGCCGGCAGGATCAGGCGCTCTTCCTCGTCGCCGAACAGCCTGTTTTCACCGGCATGGGGGTTGAGCGCCAGCACCGCAAGGCGCGGCTTTTTCAGGCCGAACTGCTGCTGCAAGGTTGTCGCCGAAATCTTGATCGTCCGGTAGATCTCAGCGCTGGTCAGGCGGCTGGCAATATCGCGGTGAGCGAGGTGGGTGGTGACCAGGCAGACCTTCAGTGTTTCCCCGGCGAGCATCATCACCACCTTGTCGACGCCGCAACGTTCGGCGAGCAGCTCGGTATGACCGGGGAAATGGTAGCCCGAGGCGTTGATCGCCGCCTTGTTGATCGGGCAGGTGACGATTCCGGCCGCCGTTCCCGTCAGGCAGCGCTCGATGGCGTATTCGACATATTCGGCCATTGCCCGGCCGCAGGTGGCATCGGGGCTGCCGTAATTCAAACGGGTGACATCCAGCGCCGAGCGCTGGGCGATCTGCAGCCGACGTTCGCCGATAACGAGGTGCTGGTGGCCCCCTTCCGCGGTTTCGAGCCGGGTGTCGTCCGTGAATATCCGTGCCGCGCGCAGCAGGCAGCCGCTGTCACCGACAACTTCCAGCGGGTGGTCGAGGCGGTCGCCGATGCCGGCAAGCAAGGCCTTGATAATCAGTTCCGGGCCGACCCCGGTCGGGTCGCCCATGGTCAGCAGCAAGGGGCGCATTGGTTTCCATTTCTTCGTAAGCAAAAAATCAAACCCCGAGTATAGCCGATTGCCGTTTGGATAAACAAGGAGGGGGGCGGATTCGCTGGTGAGCTATTCTTTAGAAAGGGTGGACAATATTGAAAAGTCCACTTACCCGGCCTGCGGCCACCTTCTCCCCTGGGGAGAATTTTTTTTGCGGCTCTGTTTGATTTCTACTGGAGAGTAGGTTGCGTTGTACAAAAAAAACCGGGAAGTGCGATTTTTATCGCACCTCCCGGTTCGGGTGTTCAACAGATGTAAGCTGAGATCAGATCTTGATGTCGATGAAAGCGTTTTTGCGCATGTCGCGCGCCCACTCCTTGAAGAGCTGATCGCTTTTCTGTTCTTCAAGTTTCATCTCAATCTGGTCCCTGACCTCGTCGAACTGAGCGTCCTTGTTGTCCGAGGTAGCGGTCACCAAGAACAGGTGCAACTGACCGTTCATATCGACGATATCGCTGACCTGGCCGGCCTGCAGCCCTTTGATGGCCTGCTGCAGGGGGGCCGCCATGTCGGTGAGGACCAACTCGCCCATATCGCCGCCGCTGGCCATATCGCCCTGATCTGCTAGGACCGTGGCAAAGTCTTCGCCTTTGGTCAACCGCTTACGTGATTTTTCCGCCTGGGCCCGCAGCTCGTTGCGTTGTTCGCTGGTTGCGTCTTCCGGCAACGTGAAGCTGAGGTTGCTGACGCTGACCTTGTTCTCGGCAGCAAATTCTTCCGGGTGGGTATCGAAGTACTCGCGCACCTCGCGACTGGTGACCAGGACCTTCTGGTTGACCTCTCGCCCGAGCAGGCGGTAGTGGAGGATCTCCTTGCGGATCTGCTCACGGTAGGTCTCCTTCGTCAGGCCGCGATCGGCCAGGGCGGCAACCAACTGCTCCTCGGTCAGGTTGTTACGCTCCTGAACGCTGAGGATGGTGTCATCCAGTTCCGCATCGGAGACGGTCAGCCCCAGTTCCTTGATCCGTTGCTCGATCAGGCGGTCGGTGATCAGCTGCTCAAGGGCCGCAGCGCGCAGGGACATCAGCTGCTCGTCGCTGATACCGGGAGTGGCCATGGGGGCAACGGCAGCGGCGAGTTCGTTGGTGGTGATAATGTCGTTATTGACGATTGCGGCGATCCTGTTGACGGTATCGGCGGCGGTCGCCGGCAGCGCCCAGGACAGCACGAAAAGAAGCAAAAGAATCCGTTTCATAAGCATTAATCCCCTATTGATTGAATGGTTGATTGAGTCAGTAGTTCCCGGCGTACGACCGTGGTCGTCGCCTCGCGGAGTTGTTCGAGCCAGACCTGGAAGGCCTCTTCCATGCGTTCCTGCTTCAGTTTAACAGCGATCTCCTCTTTTACCTCACTGAAGGAGCGCAACCCCGCCTTGTAACGTTTTTCGACGAGGAACAGGTGGAAGCCGTAGGGACTTTCTACCGGTTCGCTGATCTGTCGGACCGGCAGAGTGAACAATACCCGGTCGAATTCGGCCGGCAGCTGCCCCCTGGCAAAGCGTCCGAGATCCCCCCCTTTTTCGCTGTCGGGCGAGTGAGAGTACTTCTGGGCCAGGGCGGCGAAGTCGCCGCCGTCCTTGACCTGCTGCTGTACGCCCAGCGCCTCCTCCCGGGTCGGGAACAGCATCTGGCGGGCGAGGATTTCGGTCGGATGACGAAAGTCCTCCTTGTGTTCCCGGTAGTACTCTTCCAGTTCCGTGTCGCTGACCGTGATTTGCGGTGTCAGGACCGCGTCGCTGACTTTGGCCGTCAGCAGTTGCAGCTTGAGGCCGGCAACCCAGGCTTCGGGTGTCTTCCCCGCCTGTCTGAGCATGCTGTCGAACTCGGCGACCGAATAGCTGCCGCGGATTTCGGCCAGGGCCGTATCCAGTTCATCGGGGCTGAGCTGAACGTCGAGGCGCGCCGCTTCACCGAGAATCAGTTCACGCTCGGTCAACTGGCGCAGCATCTGTTCCTTGACCTGCAACTGCTTGGCGGCCGGCAGGCCGGAGATGTCCGGGTAATTGAGCTGCAGTTCCCGTTCGAACTGTTCAAGGCTCAAGTGGCGCTGCCCGACTTCCAGCAGCGGCGGCAACGGTTCCTGCTGGTGCTGCTGGCGACAGGCCGGCAGACAGAGCAGCAGAAGCAGCAGGAGGATCCTGAAGGAAGAAAAAGACGTCACAGGGTGTCCCTGGTCACAGCTGTCATGGTGCCGGACATCGCTCTGGATTCATTGCAGGTCGAAAAACAACAGAATGAACTCAATAACATAGTCAGAAAAACAGTTGCAATTCTTTTCTCACGCGGTCGAGAAGCTCGCGCGCCTTAAGCCGGCCGATGCGCACGCGCAGACGGAAATCGGCGCCCAGCTTGTAGGTGTCGGCCTGTTCCGTGACCAGCCGTCGAATCAGCTCCGGGGAGATGCCGGTCGAGGCGTGGAAGAGCAGGCTGAGGTCGCGGCCGTCGTATTCCAGCAGCTCGATGCGCAGCCGTTTCAGGCGCACGCGCAGGCGCATGGCCCCGACCAGGGTCTCGGCGGCCTCGGGCAGCTCGCCGTAGCGGTCGCGCAGCTCCTCGGCCAAGTCGAAGATCCGCTCGTCGTCCTCGGCGGCGGCCATGCGCTGGTAGAACTGCAGGCGCTGGTTGGGGTCGGGGAGATACTTTTCCGCCAGGAAGGCCGAGAGGCCAAGGCGGATTTCCGGATCGATCCGCTCCTCGCGCTCCTTGCCGCGTAGCTGGTCCATGGTCTCTTCGAGCAGTTCGGTGTAGAGCTCGAAGCCGATCGCCGCGATGGTCCCCGACTGCTTGCCACCGAGCAGGTCGCCGGCGCCGCGCAGTTCGAGGTCGTGGCTGGCGACGCGGAAGCCCGCGCCCAGTTCGGTCAGCTCCTGGAGCACCCGCAGCCGCTCGCGAGCTTCGCGGGTCAGGGCTGCCTCGCCGGGGATCAGCAGGTAGGCATAGGCGCGGCGGTCGCTGCGGCCGACCCGGCCGCGCAGCTGGTAGAGCTGGGAGAGGCCGAAACAGTCGGCGCGGTTGACGATGATGGTGTTGGCGCGCGGAATGTCGAGACCGTTTTCGATGATCGTCGAGGCGACGAGCAGGTTGGTCTTTCCATCGATGAAATCGAGCATCACCTGTTCCAGCTCTTTTTCCACCATCTGCCCGTGGCCGACGCCGATTTTCGCTTCCGGCACCAGCTGATGCAGTTGGGCAGCCATAGCGTCGATGGTCTGAACCCGGTTGTGGACGAAGTAGATCTGACCACCGCGCCCCAGCTCGCGCAGGATCGCCTGGCGGATCAGCTCGTCGTCGAAGCGGGTGACATAGGTGCGGATCGCCAGGCGGTCGACCGGGGCGGTCTCGATGACCGAGAGGTCGCGCATGCCGGTCAGCCCCATGTGCAGGGTGCGCGGAATCGGGGTGGCGGTCAGGGTGAGGATATCGATCTCGGCGCGCAGCTGCTTCAATTTCTCTTTGTGGGCGACGCCGAAGCGCTGCTCCTCGTCGACGATCAGTAGTCCGAGGTCCTTGAAGCGCACGTCGCGCTGAAGCAGGCGGTGGGTGCCGACAAGGATATCGACCTTGCCGTTGGCCGCGGCTTCCAGAGTGGCGCGGTTCTCCGCCGGGGAGCGGAAGCGCGAGACCATTTCGACGCGGACCGGGAAATCGGCGAGGCGTTGGCGGAAGCTCTCCCAGTGCTGGCGGGCGAGAATGGTCGTCGGCACCAGTACCGCGACCTGCTTGCTGTCAAGCACCGCTTTGACCGCGGCGCGCAGGGCGACTTCGGTCTTGCCGTAGCCGACGTCGCCGCAGACCAGCCGGTCCATCGGTTTCTGCGACTGCATATCGGCCAGGGTGTCGTTGATCGCCTGGAGCTGGTCGCCGGTCTCCTCGTGGGGGAAGGTCGCCTCGAATTCGCGGAACAGCTTGTCCGGCGGGGAATAGGCGAAGCCCTGGCGCAGCTCGCGCTTGGCGTAGAGTTCAAGCAGCTGGCGGGCCAGTTCCTCGACCGCGGCGCGGGCCTTGAGCCGGGCTTTCTCCCACCCCTGCCCGCCCATCTTGTCGAGCTTGGGCGTATGCCCTTCGCCGCCGATATACTTCTGAACCTTCTCGATCCGCTCGATCGGCAGGTAGAGCTTGTCGTTGCCGGCGTACTGGAGATGGAGGAAATCTCCCTCGATACCGCCGGTCTGCAGGTGGGTGAGGCCGAGGTAGCGACCGATGCCGTGATCGGTGTGGACGATGAAGTCCCCTTCCTTTAGTTCGGCAAGGCTGGTGAACAGCTGGCGGGCGCGCTGCGCCCCGGCTTTCTTCGCCCGGTGGCTGCGGCGGCCGAAGATCTCCTCCTCGGTGATGACGGTCAGTTTTTCATCCGCCAGGTGGAAGCCGCGCCCCAGCTCGCCGAGACAGAGCTGCGGCGTGCCCGGCGTCAGGTCGGAGAGCTGCAGGTCGGAATGGATTTCGAGGTCGATCTCGTGGGCCGCCAGCAGTTCCTGCAGGCGTTCGGCCTGCACCTGGCGGCGGCAGACCAGCAGCAGGCGGCCGGCACTCTTGCGACTGCGGGTGATGACCTCGAGCAGCGGCTCAAGCCCGTCGCTGTCGGCCCCCGGCTTGGCCCGTAGCTCGGCGTTGCTACGGCAATTGAAATGGTAACGGCGGCGTTCCTCTTCAAGCTGGATGACCTGCAGACGCGAAAGCTCGATCCGGCACGTTTGTGAGAGCAGCGGTTTCAGCGCATCCGGGGTGAGGTACAGCTCCTCACGCCGGGCGTGGGGCGACTTCTTGTCCAGCATCCGTTGCTCCGCCTCGCGGACGGTGCGATGGAAGAGGTCGATCGCCTGTTCCAGAGCCGGCGGATCGAGGAGTACGTAGCGGGCCTCGTCGCAGTAGGCGCTGAGCGGGTCAAGCTGGGGAAAGTTGAAGGGGAGCAGAAAATCGCGGCCGGGGGCGAGAATCCCTTCGCGCAGCTCGGTCATGATCGCTTCGCGCTCGGTGCGCGGAATCGCCAGCTCGTCGCAGCGTTCCTTGAGGCGCTGCCCCAGGGTTTCAAGAAAAGGGCCGTGGAGGATCAGCTCACGCGAGGGGATCAACTCCAGGCGTTTAAGCTCCCCCGTTTCCGAGCGTTGGGTTTGGGGATTGAAGCGGCGCATGCGTTCGATGAAGTCGCCGTAGAAGTCGAAGCGGATCGGTTGATCGCCGTCGGCGGGGAAGATATCGATGATGTCGCCGCGCACGGCAAAAGTACCGCGTTCCTCGACCAGCGGCACCGGCTGGTAGCCGAGCCGGGTCAGGTTGTCGAGCAGTTCCGGCCGTGGATATTCCTCTTCCGCTTCGAGGCTCAGGGAGATCGCGTCGAGCACCTGGCGTGGAATCACCTTCTGCATCAGCGCGCGGGCCGGGACGACCAGGGCCTTGATCCGCTTGCGATTCAGGGCGGCCAAGGTTGCCACCCGTTCCGCCTCCAGTTCCGGGTGGGGGGAGAGCGGATCGTAGGGGTCCATTTCCCAGTGTGGCAGCAGGGCGATCTCACGCGGACGCGGGTGATAAAACTTCAGCTGGTTGGCCAGCAGGTGGGCCTGCTCCTGATCGGGGCAGAGGATGACCAGCAGGCCACTGCCGGTTGCCAGCAGGCGGGCGAGCAGATAGGCTTCGGCCGAGCCGTGAAGGCCGAAGATTTCGCTCGTGACCGGTTCGCTCAGCCCGTTGATGAGGCTGGCAACGGTCGCGTTGCGGATGTTTTGTACGTTTGTTTCTTCCATCAATTTTTCGCCGAAAATCTGTGCAGATTCACTCCGAAGTCACGGAATCTGATCACCCAGCGGAGGATACCCTTCGGGAAAATAGCGGGCAAGTTTTTTCCCCATTAACTTTTCGTCATCTCCTAGCATTGGAACCACCTGCGGGCGTTATCATGAAATTGTGAGGTTGGTGCAACAGGCCTCATGTGGACGGTGAGCCGTTGTGTGTTCGTTTGTCAGTCATGACAAGTCCTCGGCGGCCATCATTGGAAAAGGAAGGAGGCCGATCATGGCCTATTGTCTCAATACGAATGTGACGGGTGATTTCAACTCAGCCATGGTCAGCGTCAGGGAGAAACTGGCGGCGGCCGGCTTCGGCGTCCTCTCCGAAATCGACATCAGCGCGAAGATGAAGGAGAAACTGGGGGTCGACTTTCGCCCCTATATCATTCTTGGAGCCTGCAATCCTCCCTATGCGCACAAGGCGCTGACTGCCGAACCCTATATCGGAACCATGCTCCCCTGTAACGTTATCGTTCAGGAATGGGAAGACGGTCGGGTGGAGGTCAGCGCCATCAACCCGGTTGCCTCGATGCAGGCGGTCGAGAATCCGGCCCTGATCGAGATCGCCGTGGTGATCCGTGACAAACTCCAGGGGGTGATCAAAGCGCTGCAGGTCGAGACGTCATGAGGAGAACAAGGTGACAAGGAATGACAAAGAGATAAAGGAAAGGGGGCCGTCTGTTCAGAACGGCCCCCTTTCCTTTTCAGCTTACGGTCCGGTCGGTCAGCCGAGGATTACCATGGCGATGGCATAGCCGACCAGTGTGGCGACGAGGACTCCGACGAGGCCCGGCAGCATGAAGCTGTGGTTGAAGTACCACTTGCCGATCTTGGTCGTTCCGGTCGTGTCGAAGGTGACCGTGGCAATATCGGACGGGTAGTTGGGGATGAAGAAATAGCCGTAGCATGAGGGCATGATCCCGATCAGCAGCGCCGGGGAGAGGCCCAGCCCCAGGCCGACCGGCAGCATCATCCGGCAGGTTGCGGCCTGGCTGTTGATGACGATCGAGACGACGAACATGGCCAGGGCGAAGGTCCAGGGGTAAGCGGTGACCATCTCGGTGATCGCGCCTTTGAAGCTGGGCATGGCGAACTTGAAGTAGGTGTCACTCATCCAGGCGATACCGAAGATTGCGATCGCCGCGACCATCCCCGACTTGAAGACGACCCCTTCCGGAACCTTGGAGGCCTTGGTCTTGGTCACCAGCAGGATCACGCCGCCGAAGGCCAGCATCATCATCTGGATGATGACCGACATGGCGATCGGTTTCTCCCCTTCGACCAGGGTCCGGATGCTCGGGACCATGGCGATAATGACGATCACTACCAGGGCGAGGATGAACAGCAGCACCGAGTTACGTGCTGCGGCAGGGAGCTGTTCGCCAAGCGTGGTCGCCGTGGTCTCTTCGATCCGTTTTTTCCAGACCGGATCTTCGAGGCGCTTCTGGTATTCCGGGTCGTCTTCCAGTTCCTTGCCGCGGCGCAGGCTGTAGAGCGACATGGCGAACACGCCGATCAGGGTTGCCGGAATGGTGACCGAGAGGATCGACACCAGGGTGATGTTGCTGGCGATCCCGGAGAGTTGCGACAGGTAATAGACGACCGCCGCCGAGATCGGGCTGGCCGTGATCCCCATTTGCGACGCGACCGAAGAGGCTGCCATCGGGCGTTCCGGACGGATCCCGTTTTTCAGGGCGACGTCGCCGATGATCGGCATGATCGAGTAGACGGCATGGCCGGTTCCGAGCATGAAGGTCATGGTGTAGGTACAGAGCGGACCGAGGATGGTGACCATTTTCGGTTTCGAGCGCAGCAGGCGCTCGGCGACCTGGAGCATGTACTTGAGACCGCCCGCCGCTTCGAGGATCGCGGCGCAGGTGACGACGGCGAGGATGATCAGCATGACGGTGATCGGCGGACTGGTCGGCGGCATCTTGAAAACGAAGACTTCAATGACCAGGCCGATCCCGGAGACGACCCCGAGGCCGATCCCGCCGTAACGACTTCCCAGATAAAGCATCAGCAGCAGAAACAGAAACTGGATGTACAACATAGCGCGGCTCCTTTCGCGTTGCGGAACGTCACGGGGACGTTTGATTATCGTTAAGGAGACTCTATCGCCGCGCTAACGCCTTGTATATAAAACGGATTTAAAGAGGATATTGTCTTTTGTGCCGATTGTGGTGATTGTGCTCACGGAGGGTGGACGAGAAGAAAATGGCGGCAAAATGCCATGGATCACTTTACCGGTAATGATTTGCGATGTTATCGTCATACCTAGTAAGTCAGTTCTCGAAACGCCAAACCTGCCGAGAGACAGGGACGGAAAGCGACGGGTCTTTCCAGGTTCAAACCACAAGACAGCCGGGCTGCCGAAGGATAAAAACTTTCGGGCAGTCCGGCTTTTTTCTTGGCTGCGAGACGGGCGGACTCCCGCAAGCAAACGCTTTCAGCACGTGGAGGATAAAACGATGAGAATTGCAAAAGAGGATATTCCGGTCAGAATCGATGTGCCGGGGGCCACGGCCCGCCAGGTTAAAGAGTTCGGCGATGCAACGGGCTACGGGAAGATCGGCGGTGAATATTTTTCGTTCGCTGCCGGAACCGACATTGCCGGTCTGCTTGAGGGGTTGCAAGGGGATCTGTGCCAGTGCCCACACTGGGGCTACCTGATCGAAGGAAAGCTGACCGTCAGCTTTGCCGACGGTCAGGACGAAGTCGTTTCAACAAACGATATCTTCTATTGGCCTCCCGGACATACGGTCCAGGCCGAGGAAGATACGGAAATGGTTCTATTCAGCCCGCAGCATGAACATGGCCAGGTGATGGAGCATATTCTGGGCAAGCTTGGCTAAATGGGGACTGTTTGATTGCCGTGGCCTCCGTCAACTGGCCGCTGTTTTGATCCAGTCGCATTTCGGTCCGACGACAAGCATGCTGTTCGGCAGATTGCTCTGGACCTTCTCCATCGTGCTGCCGAACAGGGTGTCGCGGATCAGTCCTTTGCCGTAGGCACCGAGCAGCACCAGGCTGTCGTGAGGAATGGAGTACAACTGTTCGACAAGATCCCCTGCCGACCAGAAGGTCCAGTCAAGGGAGGCGACCAACTCCCCGGAAAAGCCCTGGTCGAGCATCTGGACTTCGAACTCACGTCGACTCCCCTGGCTGAAGATACGTAGCGGAGTGTTGCTGCGCCTGCGGATTTCCAGGGCCAGGCGCAGTGCTGCGGCAGCATTGTCGGAGCCGCCGTAGAGGACGGCGAGGCTGTTCCAGGGTTTGAAAACCGGTGCCGGGAGGAAAATCGGAAAGTGGGCGCTCTGGACGATCCTGCGCACTTTCGAGCCGATCATCCCCAGGGCGATCTTGCGGGTATCGTCACTCATCGAGCGCGGACAGGTCATCAACGAAAAGTGAACCGGCAGGTCGGGCAGGGTGCTGGCGCTTTTGCTGACCGGTTGGACCAAGGAGTGCTTGATCCGGTAAGGGGCAAGAACCTCACGAATGTGCTCTTCTGCCGAGGCCGGGTCTGTCAGGTAGCTGCCATCCAGGTCGACCTGAACGACATCCCTATCGAAATAAAGGAGAAAACTTTTGCTTTCCGGCTGGTAGATCGCCAGCGGCATATTCAGCCGGGAGCAGAAATAGGCCGATTGCAATAGCGTTTCGCGGCCGAAGGGGGTATTGCGGAAGACGTGGAACAGCGGCTTGTTCATGGCAACTCCGATCCTTTGGAAAGCCGCATCATAACGCCGCAGGGGATCGTATGCAAATCAGAGGGGCTTTGCCCGAAAATGGAGTCAGTGCTCATGTTCCCGCAGATAGGCGTCGACGCAGGCCCGGCAGATACAGGCTTTGCGCTGCAGTTCCGGCGGGACCCGGTCGATCAGCCCCTGGGGAAAGGTCACGTCATTGCACCAGCAGGATTCTTCCGTGTGCATCTTGCAGCCGTTGTCGTTACCGCAAAGCGGGCAGGCTTTTTCATCGATGGGGGTGGTCATGACTGTTCCTCCGGGCATTGTATGTCTCTGGTAATTTCAGATTCATCGTTTGGAAATGTGAGACATTAATTCTAATATAGATCTGGTCCATTTGCTGCCGCATATACTGCTTTATCACTGTCGGAGTCGAATGTCTTGAACAGGTTCTGCCTCTTTCTATTTTTCCTTCTGTTATCTTCCTCCGTTGCTGCAGCTGGCCAGCTGCAGGATTTAGTGACACCGCTGCTTATAGCCCACCCCGATCGGAGTGGCGCCTATGTGCTCGACAAGGGGGAGGAGGCGCTGCTGGCCCGGGCCTGGCTGGTCGATCATGCCGTTCAATCGATCGACGTCCAGTATTTCATCTGGAGCGATGACAATATCGGGACACTGGCCACGGAGAGCCTGCTGCGGGCGGCTGAGCGCGGCGTGCAGGTGCGGGTGATCGTCGATGATCTGCTGGTGCAGGCGCCGGACGACTTCCTTCTCGCCCTGGCGGCGCACCCCGCAATCGAGATCCGTATTTACAACCCGCAGCACAAGACCGGCGTTTCGACCGGGGAGCGGCTGTGGAACATTTTCAGCAACTTTCGCGCCGCCAATCAGCGCATGCACGACAAGACCTTCATCGTCGACCGGCAGGTGGCGATCACCGGCGGCCGCAACATGGCCGACGAGTATTACGACTACGACCACGAATACAATTTCCGCGACCGCGATGTTCTCCTGCTCGGCCCGGTTGCCGAAAGCATGACCGCCAGCTTCGAGACTTTCTGGAACAGTTCTCTGGCCGTTCCCATCGAACAACTGCTCGACCCGAAAAAGTCTCCGGATGCGCAGCAGCGGTTAGAGATTTATGCCGAGCTGCACGCCTACGCGCAGAATCCGGAGAATTTCGCCCCGGCGGTGAAGCTGGCGCTGGAAAACCTGCCGCAGAAGTTCCAGGGGTTGATCGACGGGCTGGTGTGGGACGAGGTGCGTTTCATCAGCGATGAGCCGGGAAAGAACTCCGGGGCAGATGGCCTGGGCGGCGGCGGACGCAGCACCGCCCTGCTGGTCGACGCTCTGCTCCAGGCGCGGGAGAGCGTGACCATCCAGTCCCCCTACCTGGTGCTGCCAGACGGCGGGTTGGAGCTGTTCGCCGGGCTGATCGCCAGAGGGGTCAAGGTGCGGATCAGCACCAACTCGCTGCTGTCCACCGATAATCTGCAGGCATTCAGCGGCTACAGTAAACAGCGTGACGAACTGCTGGAGGCGGGGATCGAGGTCTTCGAGTTTCAGCCCCAGCCGCAGATTCAGGAACGGTTTCTGGAACGCTATCCCGCCTTGAAGGACAATGCGCCGGTATTCGCCATCCACGCCAAGACCCTGGTGATCGACGGCCGGACGCTCTTTATCGGCACCTTCAACCTCGACCCGCGTTCGGCGAATCTCAACACCGAGGTCGGTGTCATCATCGACAACCCGCAACTGGGGCAGGTGGTGGAACAGCAGATCGAACGCGACATGGCCCCCGGCAACAGCTGGAACAGCGCCACGGATAACCCGGACCGCTTTGCCCCCTGGGGGAAACGTTTCAAGCTCGGTTTCTGGAAGTTGATGCCGCTGAAGGACATCCTTTGATTTAACCCAGTCTTTGAAGTTTCAGGCCCCGGTCAATAGAAATACTGTACACTCAACCGAATTCAACAGCGTCCAGAAACCATCAAGTCATCCGGAGCGAACCATGAAAATGAAAGACCTGAAGCCCGTCATCGAAAAGAACCGTTCTTACCGCCGCTTTGATTTCGCGCGGAAAATTCCCGCAGATTTTCTGGTTGACCTGGTCGATGCGGCGCGCATGAGCCAGAGCGCCGCCAACCTGCAGCCCCTCAGTTACATGACCGTCGCAGAAGAGGAGATGGTCGCGAAAGTGCATAAACATATGCGCTGGGCCGGTTATCTGGCCGACTGGAGTGGCCCGGTCGACGCAGAACGGCCGGTTGCCTACATCGTTGTTTTAGGCAATACCCAGGTCAAACAGACCTATCGGGATGTGGACGCCGGGCTGGCCATGCAGAATATGTGCATCTGTGCGGCGGCTGAAGGGTTGGGCTCCTGCATCATCGCGAACATCGACAGGGCAGCACTGGTTGAACTGCTTGAGATCCCGGAGCAGTTTGAAGTCCTTTACGCGCTGGCGTTCGGCTATCCTGTGGAAAAGGTGCGGCTGGTGCCATTTGCCGGGGATGTGAAATATTATCGGGACAGCGAGCAAAATCACTTTGTGCCGAAACGCTTGCTGAAGGACGTTTTGATAAAGCAGGTTTAGCTTGAAATGGAGACGGATTTATCTGGTTGAAAACAGATCGCTTTTTATCTCCCTCCCTCCCTTCCTCCTTGTGACCTGAAGCCCACCTGAGTTGGCGCAAGCCACTCAGGCGGGCGCAGCCAATGCCCGTTATCCGGGCGTCAAATAATAGACCGTAGCACCTGACATCCGTAACGGCTGTCCCCACGTACCGGGAAACCGGCAATCGGACCCGAATACGTCCCATGCCAGAGCCATGTGACGGCGCTTGTCGCGTTTTCGATACTCTCCTGCCGGTTGAAACACTGATCCGGAACGGGACAAGATGGGAGCGCCCCCTCCCTGAGGTCGCCCGAGGCCTGGATGTTTGACACAGACTGCATTCTGAACTATAAAGAATAGCGAATCCGCAATTCGCTATTTAAGAGAGGACCATACCTATGGCTATCCGCACCGCTCAGATCGCACCCTGTCTGCAGGAAAATTTTATCGCCCTCGATGCCATGGCCCAGGCCGACCTTGTCCGCCGTGGGGAGGTTTCTCCCCTGGAATTGGTGGATGCCGCCATTGCCAGGATCGAGTCTCTGAATCCGCAGATCAATGCCCTGGCGTCGTCTGATTTTGCTCTGGCGCGGGGCAAGGCACTGGCTGCTAGTTCACACGGAGTGCTGGCCGCCGTACCGACCCTGATAAAAGACCTGCTGGCCTATCCCGGCTTGAGACTGGAAAGGGGTTCGCGCCTGTTCAAGGGGCATATGGCGGAGGTTATCAGCCCTTATGCTGAAGCCCTGGGGCGCGCAGGTCTTATTGCCCTCGGCAAAACCACCACCTCGGAGTTGGGCCTGCTGGGGACGACCGAAACCCTGGCCTGCGGAGCAACGCGGAATCCCTGGGACCTTTCCCGCTCCAGCGGCGGTTCCTCCGGGGGGGCAGCCGCTGCTGTGGCAAGCGGTATGGTGCCGGTGGCGCATGCCTCGGATGGTGGCGGATCGATCCGCGGTCCCGGCTCCTTCTGCGGGCTGTTCGGCTTCAAGCCGAGCCGGGGGCGGACCTTGGCCGCTGATGTCCCGCCAACACTGCCAACAGCCGGACTGCTCAGCGAGCACTGTCTCAGCCGTTCCGTCAGGGACAGTGCCGCCTGGCTCGCGATAACGGAACGTAACGATCCGGAAGCGCCCTTTGCTCCTCTGGGGATGCTGACGGAACCGCCGCGTAATCGGTTGCGTATCGGGGTCTACCGGCAGGATGTGTTCGGCCGCGATCCCGAACCTGCGGCCTTGGCAGCCCTCGAACATGCCTGTCGGCTGTGCCGGGAGATCGGGCACGAAATCGTGGAAGTTGCCGCGCCGCGCTATGCCCCGGATGCACCGAAAAACGCCTTTTTCCTGCTCACCGGAGCGGTTCTGGCCGGAACCTTTGATTTCCTGCAGCAAGCCATGGGGCCGGCATTTCGGCCGGAACTGGCAGAGCCCTACACTCTGGAACTGATCCGGCGCGCCGCCCAGTCCTCGCCCGCTCAGCTGGTGCAGGCGCAGAAGGCCTTGGCGAGCGGACAGCTGATCGCCGAGCAGAGCATGGCCTCTTTTGATCTGCTGCTGTGCCCGACCGTAGCGGATGTCGCCTTTCCTCTGCAGCGTTATCGTCCTACGGATGCGGCGGATAAACTGATCGCTTTTACCGAATCCGTGGCCGGGTATACGGTTATTGCTTCTGTCGCCGGCTGGCCGGCAATGTCCATCCCCCTTTACCGTAACGCTGACGGCCTGCCGCTCGGCAGCCATTTTGCCGCGCCCTGCGGTCGCGAAGATCTGCTGTTCGGGCTGGCATATCAGCTGGAACAGGCTGCCGATTGGGGCAACGACTGGCCGGATCTGCTGGCGGAGGTATGAAGCTATGGCACAGAGACTGAAGCAGGAGGTGCGGGAGCGGATCCTTGCCGCAGCCGTGCAGGTGTACGCGGAACAGGGGTATGGCGCGGCCCGGCTTGTTGATATCGCGGACCGGGCGCAGGTGGGAACGGGCAACCTGTACCGTTATTTCAAGGGGAAAGAAGCGCTGTTCAATGAACTCGTCACCCCTGCCCTGGCTGCCGAGCTGTTGCGGCGGTTGCGCAGAAGAATGCGTGAACTGGCGGATATGAAGGATTGGGGGCGGGCCACTGTCGCCGGTGCTGACGGGGCGGATGCGTTGCTGGAATTCTGGGTGGAGCAGCGTGAAGTGGTTATCATCCTGCTGTCCGGGGCGGAGGGAACCCGACTGGCCCATGTACGCTCCCTGGTCCATAGTGAATTATCCCGCCAGGCCGGACGGTACATCCGCATGCAGGAAGAACGGGTGGGAAAAGAGGGCACGGCAGCGCTTGCGCCGGTTCCCCGTTTTGTGCTGACGCAGATTTTTGCCGGGACCATCGAGATGATCATTGCCATTTTGCGGCAGTACCGGGAGCCGAAAGACATTCGTGAGGCCTTTGCCAACTTCTGGCGTTACCAGTTGCACGGTCTGCAGGCGCTGTTGACGGTGAGCGGTGAAGAATGAGGGGAAATTTTTTAGCGAGAAGAAAGCAAGGCTTCATAGCGGAAAGATAGCAGGGAGTTGTTTTCAGGAGCAGACAGTCTTATTTGTCCTTATTTCTCCCCGCTGAAGCCTGCCTGAGTTGTTGAAAGATACTCAGGCGGTCGGCAATCTGCCAATGTCCGGTAATCCGGTCACCAGCAAAATAATAGACCGTAGCGCCTTCGACATCCCCTGCGTTCCAGATTCTGCGAATAAATTCTTTCAATAGCTCTATTTTCATAACTCATCGTTTGCAAAAAGGTCGTATTGATATGCCGTCAGTCAGGGCGGAGTGCGTTTTGTTCTTCCGCGGGAACGAAACGGGCCTTTGGCGTGTCATTGGCTGCCTCGCTGTTCCAACTTCGTGACCCAGACCCCCACATCGAGATTTGCCCCCGGTGGCCCGATGAACGATCCGGCAATCGGCGGCACCGATTCGGGCCACCTTGCCACCGCGACCGCAATATGATCGGTTCCGACGATTTTACCGAGGGTCGGATCGAAACCCTTCCACCCCGCACCGGGCAGGTAGACTTCGGCCCAGGCATGGGTTGCGCCGAAATTGGCCGCTGACGGCGGGGCATGCAGATAGCCGCTGACAAAGCGCGCGGCGAGGCCCAGGTGGCGAGCGGCCTCCAGGAACAGATTGGCAAAATCGCGACAGGAGCCGCTCTGCAGAGAAAGGGTTTCCATGGCCGTCCGGACCCCCGGTTCTTCGCGGATCTGGTAGGTCATCTGCTGCTGAATCTGAGCGCAAAGACGCTGTAACAGGGTGTAAGTCTGGATCTGTTCGCCGGCCGGGCAGAGCCTAGCGACCCATGCGCTCAGCGGATTGCCGATGTTGCCGGGCAGCGTCCCCAGATAGGGGGACAGGAGCACACTGTCCTCGGGGGTATAGGCAAACGGGAAGTTCGTTGCGTATCCGGCCAGGAGAAAATCGAGCGGCTCCTGGTTATATTGCTGGATGATGACATTGCTTTCGACTGCGAGCTGTTTGGCCGGGGTCGTGAAGGTCGCTATGGCGATGGAATTGTCCTCCGCATCCCGTTGCCAACGCAGGGTCGCCGGCGGGGAGATTTCCAGAGAAGAGGATTCGATACGCAGCTCATGCCCTTCCCGTGGCCGCAGCCGCAAGGCATGCGGTTCGAGCTGGACCGTGGAAGAAAAATTATAATAGGTACGATGAATAATTCTGTAGCGTTGCATAGGTGATCCAGGGCGTCAAAGCGCGCGGGCGCAAAATCTTGCGGGACGATGCGTTCTCGTTTTCATTTGTATCCCCCTTCGTCAGTATAGGAGGGATGAGGCAAGACCACAAATGCCATTGTCAGGAAATGGCATGATAATAGATCGCTACATAGTGACAGGCGCTCCCTGCCAGAACGAAGAGATGCCAGATCGCGTGATGGAAGCGCAACCGCCTCCAGGCGTAAAAAATCAGCCCCGAACTGTAAAAAAGTCCGCCCGCCAGCAACAGCAGCAATCCTGCCGTGGGGATCAATCTGATCGCAGGTTTGCCGACAAGGACAAGCATCCAGCCCATCGCCAGGTAGGTCAGCGGCCCCAGTAGCTGGAACCGGTCAATAAAAAAAACCTTAAAAACAATTCCCAGAAGCGCCACCGCCCACACGGCGATAAATATGGTCCACCCCCAGTTGCCGCGCAGGAAGACAAGTGTAAAGGGGGTATAGGTTCCGGCGATGAGAAGATAAATTGTCGCGTGATCGAGGATTTTGAACAGCCGTCCCCAGCGCGTATTGAATTTAAAGATGTGATACAGCGTAAACAGCGCGTAAGAGACGACCAAGCTTGTTCCATAGAGGATAAAGGTCAGCAGATGTACGCCGGTCCCGTTGCGGAGCGCATGCAGGATCAGGGCGATCAGCCCGGGAATGCTCAGAATAAAGCCTAGCGCCGGGGACGCAATGTTGGCGATGCGGGTTGGTCGATAGTCGCGCTGATCCATGGTCGTGAACTATTCGCGGCAAGGTGTCCAGCCGGTTCCGGGGCCTTTCATGCGCCCGGCTTCAGCCGATTCGTACATAGCGCCGCTCCGGCCTGCCAACAACACCGTAAATCAAGTCCGCTTTGAGGAAGCCTTCGGTCGCCAGGAATTCGAGGTAGCGGCGGGCGGTGGAGCGGCTGATGCCGACGGCTTTGCCGACTTCTTCGGCGTTGAGGTCGGTGACGGTAGGGTCGTCGAAAACCTTGCGCACCTTGGTCAGGGTCAGGGCGTCGATCCCCTTGGGGATGGCGCCGCTGGCGCTTTCGATGGTGCGCTGGGCATGGAGCAGGCGGTCGACGTCCTGTTGCTCGAGTGCGCCGCCGTGCTGCATGTGACGGTAATAGTCGTGGAACTTCATCAGTGCTTCGGAGAAGCGCGGAAAATGGACCGGCTTGATGATGTAGTCGAACACCCCGCCGCGCACGGCTTCCTGCAGGGTGGCCATCTCGCGGGCGGCGGTGATGAGGATGACATCGCACGGCTGGTCACCGCTGCGGAGCTTTTTCAGCAGCTCCATGCCGTTCCCCTCGGGAAAGAAGAGATCGAGAAGCACCAGATCTGGCTGGAGGATCTCAACCATCTCCTCGGCGTCGGCAATGCTGTTGGCGACGCCGATCACTTCGAAGCCGGGGAGTTTCTGGACAAAGCGGCGATGCAGCTCCGCGATGCGCGGATCGTCATCGACCACCAGGACGCTGGCCGTTACTTCACTCATGGTGCGCCTCCCGTGTTTTCGGGATGATGACGGTGAACAGGGCGCCGCCAAGCTCGCCGTCGCTGTAGGTGATTTCGCCGCCGAGGCCGGTGACTGCGCGTTTGACCAGCGCCAGCCCCGTCCCCCGCCCCTTGCCGGACTTGGTCGTCACGCCGGTTTCGAACAAGCGGTCAGCAACTTCCGCTGCCACGCCCGGTCCCGAATCTTCGACTTCAATGATCAGGTCCGGCCCGAGGTCGGTGAGGTAGAGTTTGACCAGCGGGTGGTTGCCCGTGTCGCGCACCGCGTCGAAAGCGTTGTCGAGCAGGTTGCCGATGATCGTCACCAGGGGGTCGCGGTTGAGCTGCGGCGGCACATCGGTGAAGGAGTTCTCGCTGTCGAATTCGAGTTCGATCTTCAGCTCGCAGGCGCGGTTGTACTTGCCGAGGATGACCCCGGCGATGACCGGGTCGGGGACGCTCTCGTTGAGGGTGTGAATCAATTTTTGATAACCACTGGCCTCGTTGATGACCAGGTCGAGGGCTTCCGGGTAGGCTTCCAACTGCAGCAGTCCGGCGATGGTGTGCATCTTGTTGGAATACTCGTGGGTCTGGGCGCGCAGCAGCTCGGAGTATTCCTGGGCGTGGGACAGCTCGCGGGTGACGCGATCGAGCTCGTCCTTGGGGCGGAAACTGGCGACCAGGCCGCCGCGCTCCATCTCCAACGGCAGGATGTTGACGATCATCGGCCGGCCGCGCAGCAGCAGTTCCTGATCGAGCTGCTTGGTACCGACGTCCAGCGCCTGAACCAGGTCGGGGCAGGCACAGACCTCGCGCAGGGTGCGGCCGCGCAGGACGCTGTCGTAGGCTTCACCGAGGTAGCGGCGGGCGGCCGGGTTGACGAAGGTCAGCCGCCCCTGGCCGTCGACGGCGATAATCCCTTCGCGGATGGCGCCGATGATGGCGTTGCGCTCGTGAAAGAGGGCAGCGATCTCATGGACTTCAAGCCCCATGATCGCGGCTTTGAGGCCGCGGGCGATGAGGCTGGCGCCGAAGATGCCGAAGATGATGACGATGGCGACATAGCTGAGAATTTCCAGCTGCTTGTCGTGAATCATCGTGTTGATGTTGCTGAGCAGGTAACCGACGGCGACGAAACCGATGATTTCGCCGTTTGCGTCCTGTATGGGAACAATGCCACGTAGCGAGGGGCCGAGGGTACCGACGGCTTCGGAGGCGTAGGCCTTCCCCTCCTTCAGGGCCGGATCGAGATCGCCGCCGACGAAATGCCGACCGATGCGTTCCGGTTCCGGGTGGGAATAACGGATGCCGTCACTGTCGCCGACGACGACATATTCGGCCTGCGTCGCCAGGCGGATTCTTTCCGCGACCTGCTGGATGACGGCGGCGTTCTTCAGTACCAGATTGTCGATGATCTGCTGGTTGAGGGCGACCGACTGGGCAACCTCGATCGCCTTGCGGCCGATCTGTTCGCGCAGCAGCTTCTCGGCGGAGTCGGAAAAGAGCGCCCCGACCAGGCTGACCAAAAGGATCAGCAGCGCCGTGACCAGCAGGCTCAGCTTGGCCTGCAGCCGGCGGGGGAGGAATCTGTCGAGGGACTGGTAGAAGGACATTGTGGCTCCCGGGGCAAGAAAATCCCGTTTCAATTCATAATCTTACCCGAATTGGAGAGTACGTGCTGAAATAAATATGTCGGTCGAGGACGGCTATATTGCTTTTAGAAGTCCCTTCTCCCCAGGGGAGAAGGTGCCCGCAGGGCGGATGAGGGGGCTTGATCGGGCATTCACCCCCATCCCAGCCTTCCCCCATCAAGGGGGAAGGGATTTAACGAGGATGGAATGGAAGTGCCCGTCAGGCCGTTCCCTCCAGGTACTCGCTGACGGGCAGCATGCGCCACTGGCTGCGCCCTTTCAGCTCCAGCACGTTGTCGTGGAAATTGATGATCGTCGGGCGATGGCCGACGCTGATGTAGTGGATGCCCAGCTGTTGCAGCTGGTGATAGAGGTTGGCTTCATTCGTCACGTCGAGGGCGCTGGTCGCCTCATCGAGCACGGCATAGGCCGGGCGGTTGACGAGCAGGCGGGCGAAGGCCAGGCGTTGCTGCTCGCCGAGGGAGAGGACATCGGCCCAGTCGAGTTCGACGTTGTAGCCGCCGACCCGTTCGGGCAGATCAGCCCGGCGACGATCAGGAAGAGCACGCCGAAGAGCAGGACCAGCAGCATGCAGAGCAGCAGCAGGGTTGTCCAGGCGCCGCCACGAATCCGCGGGAAAAAATAGGGTTGGGCAATGGCAACGAAACTTTTCCAGAGGGCGGGTTGCTGCTGCGGGGTGTGCTCGGGGGGCTGATTCTGTCTCCGACTTTTTCAAAAATACCGAATCACCATCCCCGCAGGCAACAGAATCACGGTGGCCCGGCGTATTTGTAATGAAGATGTCATCTTCCGGACAGGGGTATTTTCGAAGAGTTACCAGCTACGGTGAGAAAAGTCGGTATCACTGACGTTGTTCTCTGCCAGAAATTTTGTATAATAAGAATTCTTCTGAGGGGGCAGAAGTTGTGCCGCTGTCGTGTCTTCATGTCGCTCAGCGGTTTTTTCTGCAGTGGTCCCGGCTCGGGAGATTCCATCACTGCCTGTCATCACAACCGAGGGGAATCTACACATGCACTATCTGAAAAACATTTTTATCCTGCTGATTATTCTGTTGTTGTCTGTGCCGTTTGTGGCCGCGGCTTCTGATTATGATGAGACCACATCCGGGGATGAGATCCGACAACTGACCGCCGCCGTCAATGAGCTGGTCCGTGAATTGAAGGAACAACAGGGGAATAATCGTTCTGTCGAACTGCAGAAGCTGGAGATCGCCATCAACTACCTGAGTTTCCGTTCGCGACGGATCGAGGCGCGGGAGGAAGAGCTGCGCGACAAGAGACGTGTGGTTGAGAGCCTGGAAGATCTTCTTGCCAAGGTGGAGGATGATGAGGAAGCCTGGGAGGCGCGCTTCTCCCGGCAAGGCTCCGATTCGGGTTCTTTTTCCAGCTCGGATGAAGAGAAAGAGGACAAGCTCAACTTTGCTGTAAAACAGTGGAAAGATCGGCTCGACAGCCTGAACAGTGAAATTCTTCAGCTCGAAATCGAAATTGCCGAAATGACCGACGAACTGGAAGATTTTGAAAGCTATGTTCAGGACCGGCTCGGCATCTTGCGCTGAAAGCGACCCCCCTGTTTACCCAATCCAGTTAAGCTGAAAAGCCCCCGCTCAATGCGGGGCTTTTTTATCAATATCCTCAGAATCGTCTTGCTCTGTGACTTGTGGTGAGATTTTTAATTTTCTATCTGTCGGTCGTCCTCCCCCATCTCCTCCAGCAGTATCCGCACCTCTGCCACCAGTGACAGCACCCCGTCGGCGCTGGCCTGCCAGTCGGCTCCGCTGAGTATGGGGGAACTTTTGATCGCCCGGTTTTTCCGCTCCAGTTCGTTCAGCACCTGTTCCAGCCGTTCTTTCCCGGTTGCACTGCGGGCCGCTTTCAGCAGGCGCCGGGCGGCATAGTCGCGCCCTTCGCAGTATTTCAAGCGGTTGGTTGTCGCACCGCGTTTGTGCAGGGCGCAGACCGAGCGTCCAGCGGCGCTGGCGTCGAAGGCCTGCTCGGCCTCGGCAGCGAGGCGGGTCAGGCGATCAAGCAGCTCATCCATCATCTAGCCTCCACGTATCCTGTTGTCATGGCGACCTTAGCAGATCATCAGTGGACGTACCAGCTTCAGGCTGTGGACTGTCCGCTTTCCGGTGTGGGGCGCAGGCGTTTGAGACAGAGGCCGGAGAGGAGGAAGGTCGCGGAGAAGAGCAGCGGGGTGGTAATCCCCCAGACGACCAGGGCCTGCAGGTTGGCCTGCCAGAACTGCTGGAGAAAGAGGCCGGGGGAGTGGCTTAGCAGTTCCGTCAGCCGCTCCGTATCGTTCGGCAGTAGATGGGTGGCAAAGAATCGTTCGCCACCAATGAAAAACGGGACGAAGAGACTGATATGCAGCGGCAGGGTGAGGCAATTGGCGAGCTGGACGACCGCCTGGTTCCAGCGCAGCAGCGCGGCCAGGAGAATGCAGAGCAGGCTGGTCCCCCAGATCACGGGCATGACGCCGACGGTCGCGCCGAGGAACGAGCGGACCTTGATATCTGTTTCCACCAGCGGGGTGTGAAACCCGGCAGTAAACCGGCTGAGCACATCCCGGCGCTGACGATTCTGCAGCAGATCGGCGGCGAAGTTGATGCGCCCCTTTTCGAACAGCAGCAGGTCGGTGCTGCTCCCCTGGCGGTAGAGGCTCTTGGGGCACCCCTTGTCGAGGAACATGCCGACGCGGATCGGTTGCGGATCATCGTAATTCCGGGCGCTGTAGCACTGGACGATCTCACCGATCATCAGGGCGACGATCTCGACCATCGCCACGATCCCGACCCCGGTGCCGCCGGCGACATCGGTGTCGATGATGGTGACGACGCGGCGGTTCTTGGAGCAGGGGGTGGCTTCGCGGATGATCGCCTGCGGATTACAGGAGTGGAAACGGCCATCAATCACGTAATAATCGATCACCTCCCCGGCGACTGGGGTGTGGTTGTAGTGGTACTTGTCCGGGGTCAGGCGGAAGAGGGCGAAGTCGCCGTTGCGAAACACGTCCAGCCAGTCTGTTTGCTCCTCGCCGAGCAGGTTGGGATAGGAGAAAAACTTGTCCTTGATGTTGAGGCCGGTGATTTCGCCCAGTGAACCGACGATCACCCGGGCGTCGGCCGGGTAGACGACGGATTGGTTACCGGTGGCCAGCGGGCGGCACTCCCAGTAGCGGATCTTGCGCTCGAAGACCTTGCGCGCCGTGTCCAGCGCTTCCGGCGGGTCAAGGCATTCGCGCAGATCGACCCCCGCTTCGCGCAGGAAGCGATCGTTCCCCAGCACCCTGGTCGACAGCGCCAGGTCGTAATTGAAGAACCCGAGCGCCCGGGTCGCCCCGGCGCCGGTCAGCAGGCGGAACAACTGGGGGGCGTTCTCGCGCACCGGGTGATAAAGCCAGCGGACGATGCGGTCGCTGAACAGCGGTTCGTTACAGACTCGACCGGTATGTCGGCTGATGTATTGATGTGTTCCGTCCATGATTGTCCTCGGGTAAAGAGAGTTCCGGCGGGATGTTCCGGCGTTCATACTTTTCGATCAGCAGCATCAGGTTGAGCAGCCGCTTGAGCGGCTGGATGCCGAGCTCATCGTTCATCAGGTCGCTTTCGATCAGGCGGCAGAAATCGGCCGCGCTCTTTCCCGCCATCAGTTGGTCCAGCAGCTGGCGCAGTTCGGCGGCGACCGGGCCCGGATCGTTTTCGAGGGTCCGCAGATCGGTGCGCAACAGGGTCAAGCCCTGGCGCATGTGTTCGCGGCGCAGGGTCTCCCGGTAGTAGGTTTCGGCCTGGCGGTTGAAAGCGTCGGCGTCCACGCGTAATGGGCGCCCTTCAGCGTGACCGACGATGCCGCGCACCAGGCGTCCGGCGGCGGCCCGGCTCTCCGGATAGTCGAGGCGCGCTTCGAGGTCGCCGAGCAGCTCGCCGAAGCCGAACATCTCGATCAGTTCGGCGCCGTCTTCGCGCAGCAGCGCGAGCAGCGCACGGCAGTAGTCTTCGCGGTAGATGCGCAGGTAGCCGGGGTAGCGCCGGCTGGCACGTATCCGCGCGGTGCGCCTGAGAATCTTCAGCAGAAAGCGGTTACGGGTGTTTTTCTGAACGTAGAAGGTCGGCACCCCCGCCGCTGAGGCGAAGAAAATCTGCCGCCGTTCGCTCTCGATCACCGGTGAATCGGGGATGTGGCGGTGGCGTACCTGCCCCGCGGCGATGTACTTGAAGGCGAGGGCGGTGATCAGGGCCTGGAGATTGGTGGCTGCGCCGAGATCCTCGGCCAGCTCGGGGAAGAGGCTGTAATGGCGTCCCTCGAAGCCGCTGAACCCCATCCCGGCGAAATCGCGCAGCTTGATGAACTGGTAGAGCGACATCTGGCGGTCGAATACCCCCATATCGGCGAGGTCTTCCTTGAGCTGCTCCTGGTTGCCGGGCAGGCCGTTATAGGCCGGGCTTTCATCGGTGCTGAGGAAACAGACCGGGTAATCGAGCAGGCGGAAATCGGGCACCAGGTCACCGCGCAGGCGGAAAGTGCGGCTCAGCAGGTGATCGAGCCCGGCCGGGCCGAAGGGGGTCAGGGCATGACCGAAGACTTTAAGGTCGGCCTTCTTCTTCCAGCGTCGCCAGAGCATGCGCAGGTGGGTGAAGTCGAGCTGGTGCGGCAGGAAACCGAGGGCTTTCTCCGGATGGAACTCCTCGAACCCCAGGCGGTAGGGGGCGGCGCTGTAGCTGTTGACGAACAGCGGCAGAAAATGCTCCATGATCTTGGTCGCCAGATCGCCGAGATACTTTTCGCAGATTTCCGCCTGCCTGCCGCCACCGGCACAGGCGGCGCTCAGGCGCTTGCTGCCGAGGCTGATGTGAACGCCGTTGTTGGCCAGGCTGGTGTTGGAGAAGTTGGGGAGCACGACCAGGTTGTTGACGATGATCCCCGCTTCGCGCAGCTTGCCGACGGCGTTCATCTGGCTGCGGCTGAGAACCTGATGGCAGAGGTGCATGTAGGCGTGCTTCTTCTCCCCCTCGTCCCAGCCGGAGAGACAGGGGCTCATGAACAGCTGGCGGTAGAAGGCGTCGGGGATCAGGTTGTTCAGGCGTTTTTGTTGCTGCGGTGAATGGGGGGCGAAATAGACGCGCGCCTCCTGGCCGTTTTCGAGCAGGCCGAAATTGAGGTTGGCGTAACGTACCAGCAGCTGGGTGAAGAGAAAACGGCGCGCCGTTTCCCCGCCCAGTTGCCGCCCCATGCCACGGCGCGGCGCCAGGTGCGAGACATGAAAGGAGAAGGTTTCAGGCGAGCTGTTATCGTTGAGAAAGTGGCCGAGCAGCGATTCGGCGACCGGGTTGAGGTTGTCGCGCTGCTCCGGTTGGTTGCCGATCAGGTCGGCCAGGGCGAGCTTGATCAGGTAGCTGACCGGCAGGCGCAACCAGGGTTCCCCCCTGCTGCCGGTGAACTGAAAGCGGTCGACGTCGCTACGCAGACCACCCTCGGGGAGACGCTTGTCGGCCAGCAGGTCGCGCAGGAAGACCTGGGCGGCATAACGCGAGAGACGCCGATCCTCAAAGCGCACCCAGCTGTTTTCCCAGACCTGCTGGGCTTCGTCGTGGATCAGTTCATGGAGTTCGGCGAACAGCCGTTCCGGCGCCTCGCCGTTGAGGGTGCGGCGCTGCAGGTTGCCGAAGGCGCGCGATTCACGGATCGCCAGCGGCAGGTCGACGCGGTCGCAGCGGCCGATGACCACGGCCTGGAGCTCGGTTTCCGAGCCGGCGGTAATATCCTCTGCGCCGAAGGGGCGCAGCGCGTCGTTGTTGCCGTTCGCCGCGCCGAAGCCAAAAAATTCAGCGCAGCGTTCGGGGTCGATCAGCGGGTCGCGTTGCCTGTGTTCCGCAGCGATTAGATTAAGAAATGTTTTTCCGTTCAAACAGTCCCTCCGGGCTTCTTTTCGCAGGCATCCTGGCAGGGCACTGTTGGCGCTGAATGACCGTTCTGTCAGAAACAGATGTTCCCCTGTTTGCGGCGACTGACCGAATCCTCACATTTCCCACATCGCCGGCAAACCTTGCTCCGGCTTGATGTTGGACCGAGGTGGCTATGAATCAGGTCAGGGTGACAAGCTGGGGTCAATTGCAGGAGGAGTTGTTTGCCGACTCCTGGAGCGCCGATATCGGCCGCTTCCGTTCCCGTTATGCCTTTCGCGGCCTCTCCGACGCCGACTACCGGCTGGAAACCACCCTGATGCGTCTCGGCGGCGACTTCGCGCCCCTTGAACGCCACCTGCTGCGCAATTTCAAGAAATACGCCCGCCGCAACGTGGTCGAGCAGGATTCGCTCTGGCACTGGCTGTCGGTGGCGCAGCATTACGGCCTGCCGACCCGGCTGCTTGACTGGACCTATTCCCCTTACGTCGCCCTCCACTTCGCCACTGCCAACCTCGAACGCTTCGCCCTCGACGGGGCGATCTGGGCGGTCAACTATCTCAAGGCCCACCAGTTGCTGCCGGAGCTGCTGCGCGCCAAGCTCGACGAGGAAGGGGCCAACGTCTTCACCGTCGAAATGCTCGCCGAGACCATCACCAGCCAGACCGAGTTCGAGCACCTTGAAGAGAACGACTACACACTCTTCTTCGAGCCCCCCTCAATCGACGACCGGATCATCAACCAGTTCGGTTTCTTCTCGGTCATGCCGCGTGCGCAGAGCATTCTCGATGTCTGGCTGGAGCGCCACCCCGAACTCTGGCGCCGGATCATCATCCCCGCCGAACTCAAATGGGAAATCCGCGACAAACTCGACCAGGCCAATATCACCGAGCGCGTGCTCTTCCCCGGCCTCGACGGTCTGAGCCACTGGCTGAAGCGGCACTACAGTCCGAAGAGCGACGCCCTGCCGGTGCGCCTGGTGGCGAATCGGCCGTAGTTTTGTTGTTCCGGCAAAATTTTTCAGTGGTGACCCATGTCTCCCTTCTCCCTGGGGAGAAGGTGGCCGCAGGGCGGTTGAGGGGGCTTTTTCGACGCATTCTCCCTCACCCCGACCCTCTCTCAGGATTTTCAATCCTGGATTAAGCCTGGGTGCGGCGGTTCAGTGTCGGGAGTTCTCTTGGAATTCAGGCAGGAACAGTGGCGCCGGGCCCCTGTCCTGCCCGCGTGAGCGGAACTACTTGTCGTTGACGAGGAGGTTTTCGCGATCGAGGCCGCAGGGGCGGCTGGATCTGAGGGCGTTGCAGAGGTAGATGGGGCAGTTGTCGTAATCGTCACCGCTGCAGTAGGTCTGGCGGTGGGCAGCCGAAGGGTTCTCCTGCGAGATTGCAACCCGGCAGCTCTGTTTGGCGGCATCGTAATCGGGACAGCTGTGATGAATTTTCAGTTGGCCGCCGAAGCGCGGCAGCGTCGTTTTCAACATCATTGTTTTCCGTTTCCTTCAGTCTTCATGGTTATTTTGTTGCCGCCATATAACTGTAGCGATGCGAGGAGGGAATAAGAGAAATATTAGCTTTGCGTGAGGTTGACGAGTAAAAATGTCAAGAAATTGAAAGGTTGGCATATCGGCAAACATGAAATCCTGATCAGCCGCTCACCGGAACTTAACCGCACAAGGTTAAACCGTGCGCAAAAAAGAACGGAGAGCGATATGGCCAAAGTTGACCTGCACGTCCACTCGAAATATTCTAACCACCCCTCCGAATGGTTTCTTCAGCGTCTCGGCGCTTCGGAATCCTACACCGAGCCGGAGGTCGTCTATCAGACCGCCCGCCAGCGGGGGATGGATTTTGTCACCATCACCGATCACAACTGCATGCGCGCCTCGCTGGAACTGGTCGAGAGCCACCCGGAGCACTGCTTCACCGGGGTCGAGGCGACCGCCTACTTCCCCGAGGACGGCTGCAAGATTCATATTCTGATTTATGGTCTGACCCGCGAGCAGTTTGCCGTGATCCAGAAGCTGCGCCGTAATATCTACCAGCTGCGCGCCTATCTTCTTGAACAGGACCTGGCCTGCGTGGTTGCCCATGCCACCTACTCGATCAACGGCCGCCTGACCCTGGCGCACCTGGAAAAGCTGATCCTGCTGTTCAACAACTTCGAGGGGCGCAACGGCAGCCGCAGCACTCTGCACAACGATGTCCTGGCCCGCGTTCTGAAGGGGCTGACCCCGGCCGATATCCATCGCCTGCAGGAGCGTCACGGCATTGAGCCCTGGGGCCCCAACCCCTGGGAAAAAGGGTTGACCGGTGGCTCGGATGATCACGCCGGGATCTTCATCGGTAAAACCTGCACCGCAGCCATTGCCGCCAACCCGCAGGAGTTTCTCTGTCGCCTGAAGGGGCGGCGGATGGAACCGCAGGGGCGTCAGAACGACTTCCAGGGGCTGACCTTCGCCATCTACAAGATCGCCTACGATTTCTCCCGTCAGCACAGCACCCCCTTTGCCCAGTCGGCGATCAGCGACCTGACCCGCCAGCTGTTCAGCGGGGACCAGAAGCTCAGCTTTCGCGAGCGGCTGAAGCTGAACAAGATGAAGCGCCAGAAAGAGAACCCGATCTACCAGAGCATCGCCCGCCTGATCGAAGCCAGCCGCGATCTCGACCAGGACGACATCGACAGCCGTCTCGACCTGCTCTACGAGTGCATCAGCGATGTTTCCGACCAGTATTTCCGCAGCCTGCTTGCGCCGCTGAACGCCGATATCGAGGAGATGGATATCCTGCGCATCATCCAGGGGCTGTCGTCGACGATCCCCGGGATCTTCCTCTCGGTCCCCTTCTTCACCTCGTTCCGCCACATGTTCGGCGATCGTGAGCTGATCGCCAGCCTCGAGCAGAGCCTCGGCAAGCAGGAGTCTAGCCGCAGCAAACGGATTCTCTGGCTCACCGACACCCTGACCGATCTCAACGGCGTCTCGATGACGCTGCAGACGATCGGCCGCCTGGCCGATGAGAAGGGGTACGACATCCGCATTCTCGCCAGCCTTGATGAGGTCGGCGACGAACTGCCGCGGGCGACCCTGGCGGTGCCGCCGATTCATGAATTCCGCCTGCCGCACTACGAGCAGCTGCACATCAAGGTCCCCTCGGTGCTGCGCATGCTCAAGGCGGTTTACAGCTACCAGCCGGACGAGGTCTACATTTCCACCCCCGGCCCCGTCGGTCTGCTCGGTCTGATGATGGGGAAGATGCTCGGGGTGAAGGTGAGCGGCATCTACCACACCGACTTCACCCTCGAAGCCGAGGCGATCATCGACGAACCGGCAATCGGGCACATGATCGAGAGCTACAACAAGTGGTTCTTCAACCAGTTCGACACCCTGCTGGTGCCGACCGCCGAGTACATGCAGTTGCTCAAAGAGCGTGGCTACCGCTACCGCCACATGCAGCGCTTCCGCCGTGGGCTGCGCACCGAGCACTTCTTCCCGGCGGCGGTGCGCCGGCAGCCCGACGGCAAGCGGCCGCGGCTGCTTTATGTCGGCCGCGTCTCCAAGGACAAAAACCTCGACTTCCTCCAGAGCGTCTACCGCGGCCTGCTGGAAAAGTATCCCGAAGCGGCGCTGACCCTGGTTGGAGACGGCCCCTATCTGGATGAGCTGAAACGCCAGTGCCGCGACCTGCCGCGCGTCGAGTTCCTCGGCCGCGTCGCCTACAGCGACCTGCCGCAGGTCTACAACGAGCACGACATCTTCCTCTTCCCGAGCACGACCGACACCTTCGGCATGGCGGTTCTCGAAGCCCAGGCCTGCGCCCTGCCGGCACTGGTGTCCGATGTCGGCGGCCCCAAGGAGATCGTCGCCGCCGGTGAGACCGGCCATGTCCTGCCGGTGAATGATCCCGAGCGTTGGGTTGCAGTCCTCGACGGCCTGCTCAGCGACCTGGGCAACGGCGGCGCGGAATACACCCGGATCGGTCGGGCCGCGCGGAGCAGGGTCGAAGAACTCTACAGCTGGGACAGCATCCTCCACAACATGGTCGATGCGAACGGCGATGAACTGCTCAGCCCCAGTCGGGGGCGCCACCAGTCCTCCATCAAGCGCCTGCTGCGTCTGGCGTCGGGGATGATGGTCTACTGATTGCTGCCGCAGAAAAGGTTCAGATATGAAAATCGCTATTGCCGGGACCGGGTATGTTGGCCTGTCCAACGCCGTCCTGCTGGCCCAGCACAACCCGGTCGTCGCGCTCGATATCGTTCCCGAGCGGGTCACCCGGCTCAATAATCGCCAGTCGCCGATCGAGGATCGTGAAATTGAAGAGTACCTCGCCGACAGTACTCTCGATTTCAGCGCCACCCTCGACCCACGCGAGGCCTACACCGGTGCCGAACTGGTGAT
>PKUG01000029.1 GCA_002869665.1 Desulfuromonas sp.
ACGTGAACTGAAGCAACGCAGAGGAGGATGACATGAACGTCATGACATGCAGAACGAAAAGATCTCCCACACTCGTTGCGGCCTCTTTATGCGCGGCATTCCTGATGCTGCTGTCGAGCCAGGCATATGCCGTGATCGACGGAATCGTCGGGAGCAATAGCCTGACGGTCAATCTGACGGCCAAAGCCGACTACATCACGGCTCCGGACGGCGGCTCCGTTCATATCTGGGGTTATGCCGATGACGGCGATCATACCGGTAACGGTAATCGGGCCACCTATCCCGGGCCGACCCTGATCGTCGATGAAGGCGCAACGATTACCATCAACCTGAAAAACGAACTCACGGTTCCCGTATCCATTATTTTTCCCGGCCAGAGCGGTGTTATTGCCAGCGGCGGCAGTTCGGGCCTGCTGACCCGGGAAGCGGCCCCCGGCGGAACGGATGTCGTTACCTACACCTTCACCGCGACCCATCCCGGCACTTATCTCTACCAAAGCGGAACAAGCCCCGAACTCCAGATAGAGATGGGTCTGAGCGGCGCCATTATCGTGCGGCCGAACCTCGGGCCAGGCTACGCCTATAACCACTCCGACTCCAGCTTCGATCACGAATACCTGTTCTTCCTGACCGAAATGGACCCGAACATTCACGCACTTGTTGAAAACTACGGGCCCGGCTCAGCAGAGCTTCTGGCCTCTGACTATCTGTCCGACTACTTTCCGGTCTACTGGTTCATCAACGGCCGGGCGGCTCCCGACACGATGATGGAATCCTACGTCGGCTGGTTGCCGACCCAGCCCTACAACTGCATGCCGCGCATGCATCCGGGCGAAAAACTGCTGATGCGCATCGTCGGCGGCGGGCGGGATATGCATCCATTCCATTTCCACGGCAACCATGCGCGGATCATCGCCCGTGACGGGCGCTTCCTGAGCAGCTCACCCGGGGCCGGGGCCGATCTCTCCTATATGGCCTTCACCACCACCTCGATCCCCGGAGCCACCTACGACCAGATCTTCGAGTGGACCGGCAAGGGCCTCGGGTGGGACATGTACGGCCACGCGCCGGGCGATCCTCTCGAACCCCATGAGTACGCCCCCGATCACGGCAAACCGATTCCGGTCGTGCTGCCCGAGAAGCAGGACCTGGCCTTTGGCGGCTTCTACAGCGGCAGTCCGTTTCTCGGCACACTGGGGTCCTTACCTCCTGGTGAAGGTGGTTTGAACCCGAATGCCGGCTTCGCTTACATGTGGCATTCACACACGGAAAAAGAGATGACCAACTATGACATCTTTCCCGGGGGCATGATGTCCATGCTGGTCATCGAACCCCACGGCACGCAGATCCCGTAAGAAAGGAGGAAGGATGATGAACAAGGACTCCCTTAGAATACTTGGACGTCTAACGCTCACACTGACTGTCCTGGTCGCAATCGTAATCCCTTCCTTCGGGTTCTCCGTCAACCTGGTCGCCGATCAAGCCAGCGTGACCATGCCTGATGGTGCCAGCATCCCGATGTGGGGCTATTTCAGCGACAGCGGGCAGACCTGCGGCACTGAACCGGCCTGGTCTGTCGGTCCGACGATCGCGGTTCCTGCCGGGGACAACACCCTCGAAGTGAACCTGCGCAACTGTCTGACCATCCCGACCTCCCTGATCATAACCGGTCAGGCCTTGCCGGGTGATCCGGTCACCTTCACGGATACCCAGGGGCGCACCCGGGTTCAGTCGTTCAGCGCGGAGACAACACCCAACGGTGGAATCCATACCTACACCTTTAACGACATCAAGCCGGGTAGCTATCTCTACAAGAGCGGAACATTCCCGGCCCTCCAGGTGCAGATGGGACTGTACGGCGCCATGACTGCGAATGTCGGCGCCCAGGAAGCCTATCCCGGTGTCGCCTATAACGCCGAGGTTGTGCTGCTTTACAGTGAAATAGATCCGGCCCTGCATGCAACTCCAGCCCCGGCACAACCGTTGAATTACCGACCGAAGTACTTTCTCGTCAACGGCGCGCCCTTTACGGCAGGGGGCACGAGTGCTATCGGCGCGGTACAACAGCCGAGCCTGCTGCGCTTTATCAACGCCGGCCTCAAGGATCACACACCGATGGTCAACACCGGCTATCTCAGCGTCATCGCCGAGGACGGAAATCCCTATCCTTATCCGCATGAGCAGTACAGTCTCAAGCTGGTCGCCGGGAAAACCATGGATGCCGTTCTCATCCCGGTCGATGGAGAACAGTACAGGGTGTTCGACCGCAGCCTGCACCTGACAACCAATGGCGCCAGCGGCGGCGGGCTGATGACCGTTCTTGAAGTCACCACCCCAACCGGTGAGCCGATCGCGATGGCCGGACCCGATCAGACCGGAGCTAAGGTCGGCAGTCTGATTCAACTGGACGGCAGCGGCTCATACGATCCCGAAGCGGCAGCCTTAAGTTACAACTGGACGATTGACGCTCTTCCGGTCGGCAGCGCGGCGGCGCTGTCGGATCCGGCAATCGCCAGCCCGACATTTACCGCGGACATGGCGGGAACCTATTCCTTCCAGCTGATCGTCAACGACGGCGGGTTGGACAGCGCTCCCGATTTCGTCCAGGTCACGGCCGTCAACATGCCGCCGCTGGCCTATGCCGGGCCCGACCAGGCCGTCACCGCCGGCGATCTTGTCAATCTGGACGGCAGCGCGTCCAGCGATCCCGACAGCTATCCCGCCGCGCTGAGTTTCTCCTGGACCCTGTCCGCACCGGCAGGCAGCGCAGCAACCTTGGCTACGGCAACAGCCGCAACGGCAAGCTTCACTGCTGATATCGCCGGTACCTACACCGCCCAGTTGCAGGTCAGTGACGGGGATATCGTCAGCAGCGACAGCGTCGTGATCACGGCCAGCAGCACGACCGGTAGCAACAGTCCGCCAGTCGCCTACGATGATGTCGCCTCAACCACGCGAAACACGCCGGTCACAATCAACCTGATTGCGAACGACGTCGATGCAGACGGTAGTATTGACGGCGCCAGTCTCGTTATCGTCACCAGCCCGACGCAAGGCGGGCAGGTTACCAACAATCTGGACGGCAGCGTCAGCTACACGCCGAAACGTGGCTTCCGCGGGACCGATACCTTCACCTACAAGGTGAGCGACAACCTGGGTACGGAATCGAACGTGGCTACGGTCAGGGTCAATGTCGTACGCCCCTGATGAACACTGACACCCTCCACGTCCGGCAGCGCCTCACTGCGCTGCCGGACAGTGCCGGAAAGGAGCGACAGCCGTGAAAACGAATGACCTCACACAACAACAGACCCAAACCAAACGGGGCGGCAGCGTCCTGTGTCGTCTGTTCCTTGCGCTTCTCATTCTGGTCTGCCTGCCCTTGACGGTTTGTGCGGAAACTCAACAGACCGATCCTGGCGCTGCAATGAAAGAGCGCTGGGGGATCGAAATCCTCAGTATTCGCCCGTCTGCGGCCAATTACATGCTCGATTTCCGCTACCGGGTACTCGATGCCGACAAAGCCGGGCCACTGTTTCACCGCAAAAGTCGCCCTCAGCTGATCGAACAGAAGAATGGCGCCCACATGAGCGTCTTCAGCTCACCGAAAACCGGCCCGATGCGTACCACCGACCCGCCTCAGGCCGGGAAAAATTATTTCATCCTCTTTGCCAATCCGGGGCGCCAGATTCAGACCGGCGACCTGGTGACGATCGTTATCGATGATTTCAAGGTTGAAAATCTAGTTGTTCAGTAACCCGTAGACGGAGTCAGGGGGTTGCCTCATGAAAACCGTTAGAACATTTATTCTTTTTCTGATTTTGAGTATCCCAGTGCTCGGGCTGGCGGCACAGCCGGCGGCCATCGGCGACAAGCTGAGCGCGTTATTGATATCTGTTGATGCAGACGTCGAGATACCGGTCATTGCGACCCTTGCAGAAAGGGTCAACCCGGGACAGTTCAAAGGACTTGAAAAAGCCGCGGCGCGCAGTGCGTTGATTAAGGCGTTGCAGGACAAGGCTGCGACCAGTCAGGGAGAGCTGGTGCGCTTTCTGCACCAGAACAACGGACGCAATATCAGATCGCTGTGGATCATCAATGCTGTCGCGGTAACATTGAAGCCCCAGGCCGTTTATGCGCTCGCAAACAACCCGGCAATCGCATCGATCAATTATGACGATATGCTGGCAGCGCCGGTTAAACAGCAGGCCGGAACAGCTATCGCTGAATGGAATCTGAACCTGATCAACGCTCCCGTAATCTGGTCAGAGGGTTTTTTCGGTGCCGGGGCGGTTGTCGCAAATATGGATACCGGCGTCGACTACCTTCATCCCGACCTGGCGGCAACCTGGCGCGGCGGCACCAACAGCTGGTATGACCCCAACGGTGAACATGCTGCACCTTACGATGCCAACGGACATGGCACCCAGACCATGGGCGTGATGGTTGCCGGAAGTGGCGGTGGTACGGCGGTTGGGGTCGCACCTGATGCCAGCTGGATCGCGGTCAAAATTTACAACGACGCGGGGGACGCCGCCTACAGTGCCATCCACGCCGGTTTCCAGTGGCTGCTCGACCCCGACGGCGATCCGTCCACTGATGATGCTCCCGATGTCGTCAATGGATCCTGGGGGCTGAGAAATGCCGTCAACATCTGTGTCAGTGAATTTTCAACTGACGTGCAAATACTCAAGGCCGCAGATATCGGCGTGATTTTCTCCGCCGGTAATGAAGGACCCGGTCTTGAGACCAGTGTCAGCCCGGCCAATTACGTAGACAGCCTGGCCGTCGGTTCTATCGACAACAGCCTGGTTGTCGCCCAAACGAGCAGCCGCGGGCCATCGGCCTGCGACGCCAGTATTTATCCTGAACTTATTGCGCCCGGAGAAGGGGTCAGGACAACCGATCTGACCTTCGGTGGAATTTTCCCCGATTCCTACACGACCGGTTACGGAACGTCATTCGCCGCACCGCATGTCAGCGCCGGGCTGGCACTGTTGCACAGTATCTATCCCCAGTTGTCGATGACTGAACTCGAACAGGCGCTCAAGGATTCTGCCCTCGATCTGGGGCAGTATGGCCCCGATAACGATTACGGCTACGGTCTCATCGATCTGGAGCAAGCCTACCTGACACTGCAGAACCCCGGCGGCTGTACCGATGCGGATAGCGACGGATTCTTTGCCGAACCTTCCTGCGGAACGCCGGTCGACTGCGACGATCGTGACGCGACGATCAATCCTGCAGCCTGCGATATCAAAGGGGACGGTATCGATCAGGACTGCGACGGCATTGATCGAACCAAGGGAAAAGATTGCCCGCTTGACAGCTCGACCGGTGGCGGCTCTGGTGGCGGCGGCTCTGGTGGCGGTAAGGGCAAAGGAGGCAAGGGGTAGCCGGCAACTGCTGACGTCGTCCAACTGATCTCAGCAGGGACGGATCCTTCCGCCCCCGACCAATTACTGCTCAAACTGAGACGTTTTCAATCTGTTAAACTAACCAACATCAACAGGGAGGCCTCCCATGACCTTTTTCAAAGCGTTCAGCGTGATCACCAGCGTTCTTTGCTGTTTTATTCTCTTGTCGGTTCCGGCCTTCAGCCAGGATATGGCGCCCCATGCCGGCATGGCCATGGACCATGACAGTCAACACAGCTCAATGGACCATTCCGGCCACGCGAGGATGGCGGATTCTGGTGCCACGGCCATGGATCATTCGGCCCACCAGGCCATGATGGCGGAGAAAAACAGTCTGGTTCAGAGTCAGGTGGTGTACCATATTCCGGATGTCGAGCTGATTGACCAGAACGGCCAGAAGGTCAAGCTGGATGTCTTTCTTGCCGATTCGGAGCCCTATGCGCTTAACTTCATTTTCACGACCTGCACGACAATTTGCCCTGTTCTGACAGCAAGTTTTGCCCAGATGCAACGTCAATTGGGGCCTGAAGCCGACGGCTTGCAACTCATCTCGATCACCATCGATCCAGAATACGACACTCCCCAGGTGCTTAAATCCTATTCCGAAAAAGTCCGAGCCAAAAAAAACTGGACTTTTTTGACCGGAGACTTTCAGGATATCGTAACAACCGAGGAATCTTTCGCTGCAGTGACCGCCGACAAGATGAATCACAAACCGGTCTATTTTTTCAAAACCAGGGGGAATGCTGAATGGACACGGGTCGACGGACTTGCTGGCGGAGGCGAACTGGCCGATATTTATCGAAAGAATGCGGCTCTGTAACCCTGGCACAAGAATGAAACTTATGATACGAGTGACACCCTGTTTCTGGTCGATTTTCCTGCTGTTTTTTCTGCTCCTGCCATCGGCATTTGCCGCTGATCGGGAATTAAATTTTACCGCGAATCAGCTCGAAACAGGGCGTCTTATCTACCAGCAGGGGATCGGCAGAGACGGCGAACCGGTAAAAGCCTACGTCATGGGCGACGTTGAGGTCAGCGGAACGCAGTTTACCTGCTACAATTGTCATCGTCGAAGTGGCCTCGGTGGCCCCGAAGGAACCAAGTTCGTCCTCCCAATCAACGGACTTTCGTTACTCGAACCACGTAGCGAAATGTACATGTCCC
>PKUG01000127.1 GCA_002869665.1 Desulfuromonas sp.
GAAAGCCAGGCACTGCGATAGAAGCCAATACCGGCGCTGAACTGAACCAGTGTCGCCAGCAGCGCAATCACCCACATGGTCGCAGCACCGAACAGGGGGACGAACATCAACAGCATGATCGGCACCGCCCCGGCCGCAGCAATCAACACCAGCCGCAACTCTTTGGCCGTCCCCCGGTTTTCCAACTGACTTTTATCACGGACAGCCTGGTAACCGGCATTATCAACAACCGAATAGATCCGCTCTTTGTCGATCAACTCAGGATGGTAATCGAGTTGGGCAAAATTGCCGGCGAGGTTGACACTAACGCGCTCTACACCAGCGGTTGCGGCCAACCGTTTTTCAATGTTGGCCGCACAGGATGCGCAACTCATGCCGATAATCGGGAAGCGCAATTGCATAGCAACCCCCGCTTCTGAAGCAGAAGTTTCCGGCAAGACGGGGGCGGGCTGGTCCTCGACCGGTGGCTCAGTAGAAAAGCCGGCGGCACGCAACTTTTCACTGATCATCGCCAGCGGCACATCGGCTCCCGCCGCAGGGACTATCGTCGCAGCTCGTTCATCCAGCGAGACCGCAACGTCCTCAACCTGAGAGAACTCAGCAATCAGCCCGGTCACCCTGGCAACACATTTCTGACACTTCATGCCATAAACTGTCAGAATTATTTCTTTATTATCCATACAGTTTTCGCCTTCCGACCGGCGGCTGTCAGCAGTGAACGATTTCAATCCGATCGTCACCGGTCAAAGATTCCAATCCCTCAAGAATCCCCCAGGGCGAACTCTCAATCACAACGACCGGCAGCCCCAGTTCCCGGCGCAGATCGGCAACACTCAAGTCATCGAGAAAAACCTCTTCTCCATCTCGCAGCACCACCTCGGGAAGAAGCAGAGCATCACCCAGCTCCTGTCCCTGCAGCTGAGTGATCAAATCACGTCCGGTGATCAAACCGGCGACCGTTATATCCGACCCAAAAAAATCATTATCAACAGCAACAACATTCAATTTTACTCCGGTGCGTAAAGTAAGGCGTTCGGCAAAAGTTTGCAACTCAGAGGCGAAGGAACGCCCGGAGACCAGGGTCACAACGCCCGGCTCCAACGCTTCGGCTTCGAGCAGCACCTCTACCCCCTGCTGGCGGAATCGCGCGATGAGACCGACACCATTTTCGATCTGGGGAAACTCTTCATAGGCGCTCGCCGGGGGGAACTCTTCACCGGCCAACAGGTAAAATTCATCCGCCGGGAAGACAAAGCGCTGCCCCTTTTCAGCGAGGAATTTTTGCTGATATTGGTGAATCTGCTCCAGACAGCGGCTGGCAGCTTCAGGAGTGACTTTCTCCAACGCCGGAAGATGCTTTCTGTGCGCCGTGAGACCGACAGGCACAACGGCTAACGATTTGACCTGCGGCATCAGGCCGGCAAGAAAATCGATCGTCCGGTCGAGAACAGCCCCATCGTTGATCCCCGGGCAGAGAACGACCTGACAGTGCAGCTCGATTCCGGAGGCAGTCAGCCGTAAAATCAGCTCGGAGATGTCAGGGACATTCGCACCGAGGAGGTATTCACGAACCGGGTGATCAACGGCATGCACCGAAATATAGAGCGGCGACAGGTGGCGAGTGATGATTCGCTCCATGTCGGCGTCACTCAGGTTGGTCAAAGTAATGTAGGAACCGTAAAGATAAGAGAAGCGGTAATCCTCGTCCTTGACATACAGAGTCCGGCGCATCCCTTTCGGCAATTGATGAACAAAACAGAACAGGCACTGATTTCCACACTGATGTGGCTGCGGATGTTCTACAGCCAGGCCGAGATCCTCTTCCGGTTCTTTCTCCAGTTCCAGCTCCCAGATCTCGTCTTCATGCAGGACTTCAAGCTGTAGTGTTTCCGCTTCGATGGCGAGATGATAGTCGATGATGTCGTTGATCTCCTGGTCGTTGATACTGAGCAGCAAATCTCCATCCTGCAATCCCATTTCGGCGGCATATGAACCGGGCTCGATCGAATCAATCTTCAACATGGGCACTATCCTTTTTCAGCAATGTCCGATTATACCATCGAAGCTGACGGCAAAACAAAAAGAGGCGGCGCTCAAAAGCACCGCCCCATTCGAATCATTAAATTGTCTTGTAAAAATCAGTCGCGACCGCCATGCAGACGGAAGGTTCCGTCAAGCGAGGTGATCGTGCTGACCGCATGTTTATAAATCAGGATATCCCCACTGCTTTCAGCAAGAATACAGAAGCTGTCAAAGGACTTGATATAGCCCTCAAGCCGCTCACCCGACATCATGATGATGGCGACTTTAACCCGCTCTTTGCGGGCCTGATTGAGGTATTGATCCTGGATGTTGAATGGTGATTTAGGCATGTCCTCTCCTTTATCGAAGTAAGACCTGAACCGGTGGCCAGGCTTCTGCCTGATAAGCCGACTACCGAGCAGGCATCAAATAATCAATAGATTGTATCACTTTACCAGACTCATCCGAGGAATCAACCCAAATTATTCCCTCTTCTCGACGAAACCACGTCAGCTGTCTCTTTGCATAGCGGCGCGTGTATTTTCGAATATCTTCGAGCATTTGCTCTGCGCTCAATTGCCCCTTGAGATGACTGATAACTTCCCTGTAGCCCAAGGTTTCAAAGGCCTTCAGATCGTCCGGGTAACGACTGAGCAAAGCAACGACTTCCTCCACCAGTCCCTCATCGAGCATTTGCTGTGCGCGCTTGTCGATCCGGGCGTAAAGGTCATCACGCGACCAGTCCGGGGCCAACTGCACAACATTATAGAGCTGCTCTGAAAAACCATGGCGGGCTTTGAGTTGTGAAAGCTGCTGACCGCTGAGAATCACAACTTCCAGGGCCCTGACAATACGCACCAGGTTTCCCGGGTGGATCACGGCCGCAGACTCTGGGTCAAGACGCTGCAACTCCCGATGCAGGGTCCCGTCCCCTTCGTCCAGTTCGCGCTGATGCAATTCACGGCGCAAGTCATCGTCGCCGCCGGGAAGCTCAGCCAATCCGCCAAGCAGCGCCTTGATGTACAGTCCGGTTCCACCGACAATGCAGGGGAGGCAGCCACGAGCATTGATGTCACGGATCAGCGGACGGGCCAGATCAACGAACTCGGCGACAGAGAATTCCTGATCAGGATCGATAAGGTCGATCATATGGTGCGGCACCACAGTCTGCTCCTCGGCCGTCGCCTTGGCTGTACCGATATCCATGTAACGATAAACCTGGCGTGAATCGGCCGAGATAATTTCCAGCGGATAACGACGGGCCAGGCTCAGAGCCAGTGCGGTTTTTCCGGAACCGGTCGGGCCACAAATGACCAGTAGAGCGGGTTTATCCATCGACTGCTCCCGTCAATGTCGCCGGAACAGGCGCTCGACTTCTGCCAGGGTCAAGCGTTGCAGAACAGGGCGGCCATGCGGGCAATTCGCCTTGAAATCGATCTTGTCCAGTTCAACGAACAACGCCTTGATTTCCGTAACCGACAGCGCCTGATTTGCACGAACGGAGCCGTGACAGGCCATGACGATGAGAATTTCATCGATCGCATCGCGCAACTGACCTGAACGCCCGATCCGCTCCAGATCAAGGGCAACGTCGACCACCAGACGCGCAGCCGAATGGCCACTAAGCAGCTGTGGCAGCGCTTTCAGGGCAAAAGACTTGCCGCCAAAGGGTTCAATGTCAAACCCGAGTTTTTTCAGCTCATCAAGGTTATCATTCAATGCGGCAGCACTTTTGAAATCCAGCTCGAGAATCTCCGGAAAAAGTGTGGCCTGGGATGGAATCGCTCCCTCCTGGTAACTATGCCGGAGAGATTCAAACCCGATTCGTTCATGAGCCGCGTGCTGATCGATCAGAATCAGATCGTCATCGTCCTGGCACAGGATGTAGCTCTGATGGTACTGACCGAGAATTTGCAAGCGGACAAAAAAACCTTCAGAACGACTGCCGGGCAAGACATATTGTTCCTGATCAGGCGTCTCTCGGACTTGCTCACAGTTAGCCTCGCAGCTGGAACGTTCCGAGGCATAGTCCGCCACGGCTTGCTGCCTTGGCGGTGTTTCACTGGACGTTGAAACTGACTGACGGGGGGTTGTTGACGTCGGAGTCACCATTTCCCTGGCGGGGTTCTGCGCAGGGCGTTCGATCGTCCGTTGAGTAACGTCGAAATCGGCAACAGCAGACGGTACGGAATCCGGTGCCGGTTGAGGTTCAGGCCTGCCACCGGTCGTCCAACTGGCCGGGCTGAGGGTTTGTTTCAGGCTGTCCGCGATAAAATCGTGAACCATGGCCTGGTCACGAAACCGGACCTCATGTTTGGTCGGATGGACATTGACATCAACGGCTGCAGGATCCATCTCGAGAAAAAGCACAGCAACAGGATAACGCCCTTTCATCAACAGATGGCGATAGCCCTCCATGACCGCGTGCTGAACGACCCGATCACGGATATAGCGACCATTGATGAAAGTGAAAATATGCGTTGCAGCCGAACGGTTCAACTGCGGCTGAGAAATCAGGCCATGCAATTTCATCCCCGCTGCGGTCTCTATCTCAAGCGGCAACAGATCGTTGAGCAACGAACGACCAAGCAGCGCGGCAACCCGTTCACGAATCCCCTTCTCGCGGCGCAGATCCAGAAGCACCCGATCGTTATGAGTCAGCTGAAAAGCGACAGCGGGATTTGCCAGAGCCTGCTTCGTTACCACATCGGCGGCATGCCCTAGTTCGGTCTGCTCTTTCCGCAGAAACTTGCGCCGTGCCGGAAGATTAAAGAACAGATTTCTGACTTCAATTTCAGTCCCCTGCGGCAACCCGGCTTCATCAACTCGCTTGATCGCTCCGGCTTCGGCATAGACCTGCTGACCACTGCCGTCATCGTTATCGCAAGTGGTCAGTTTCAGCCGCGAGACAGCGGCAATAGAGGCCAGTGCTTCACCACGAAAGCCGAGAGTGGTCAGGGCGAAGAGGTCAGCGTCTGTCGCGATTTTACTGGTAGAGTGACGTTCAAAAGAAAGCAGTGCATCCTGACGACTCATACCGCAGCCGTTGTCTGTCACCCGAATCAATCGCTTTCCCCCTGCTTCCAGGTTGACAACAATCGAAGTCGCTCCGGCATCAAGAGAATTTTCGACCAACTCTTTGACGACAGAAGCCGGCCGTTCAACGACCTCACCTGCAGCGATCTTGTTGCAGAGCTGCTCCGGCAATATTTTGATTTTTGTTTTCATGCCCATGATTATGCCGATTCGGATAAAAAAAAGATAGCGGCCCGCGAAGACCGCTATCCGGTTACCCAGTTATCCTTGATGTGTTTACTTTTCCTTCAACCCGTCAAAAAGAATATCGATTTCATCCAGTTCGCTGTCTCCGGCATCGTCAATTTGCGCAGCGGAAGCGAAGTCGAACTTGGCAAGCCCCAGATCCTCGACGACATTCCTGATGATGTGCGGAGTGATTTTGCGATCATGGCGCAGGTAGGTCTCAAACAGGGCATTATCGCAGATTGTGTTGATCAACCGCGGCACCCCGCCAGAATACTGCTGAATCAGCGGTAACGCCGCATCTTCAAAGGGAGATTCCTTGCTACCTGCAACTTTAAGGCGATAAGCTATGTACTGCCGGGTGTCCTCTTGCTCCAGGGGTTTAAGGGTATATTTGAAAGCAACCCTCTGGGCCAAAGGTTTATCCAGTTGCAGAATCTCATCAAGTTCAGGCAGGCCGAAGAAGATAATATTAAGCAGCTTCTTCTCCGGGATTTCCAGGTTGAGCAGGCCGCGGAACTCTTCCATCAATTCACGGCTTTGCAGCATTTGCGCCTCATCAATCAGCACAACCGCCTTACGTCCTTCGTTTTCGATCTGCAACAAACGCTCATAAAGCTGACGCAGCATCTTCAGCGGATTGTGATCGGGCTCCTTGACCCCGAGCTGCATGCAGATCCGCGACAGAATCCACTCTGGAGTAATAGCGGAGTGAATCATGACCAGCAATGACGATTCGTACTTGTTGATCGGCAGATTGTCGAGCATGCGCCGGGCAAGGGTGGTTTTGCCGGTTCCAATACCACCAACCAGAACAGCCAAGCCTTTGTCCGTATCAACAGAATACTTCAATCGCAACAACGCCTGGTTGTGTTGATTACTGTTGAAATAAAACTTGTCGTTCGGCGCGTTGGAGAAAGGCTCACGCTCAAAACCGAAATAATCCGTATATCCCATTTAGTCCCCCAACTTAAACGAATGTTGGTATGGAGAGTTCCAGATTAAAGGAACGAAATTCGCTGTTTATTCGCTGCGGCATCGGAAGGAGCCTGCTCCTCCTTACTGCTGATGGCCTTTTTCAACTCTTCAACCTTGTCAGCCACATCACGATAGTGACTGTCCTGCCCCATAAGATCTTCGTAACAGTGCAAAGCATCTTCAGGGCGGTCCATACGTTCGTAAAGCAGGCCTAGCTCATAGTCAAGGTTCAAGCGCTGCCCACGATAAAGGTAGCTGGAATC
>PKUG01000084.1 GCA_002869665.1 Desulfuromonas sp.
GGTTACGGATGTAGATCTAATAGATACTGTCGTAATTGCCGTTCTTCCCGCATGATGTGAACGATAAAAATGTGATTTCCTTCATGGCGGTAGAAAATGCGGCAGGGCTTAATATATAGCTCACGATAGACCGACTGTGGCAATTCTTGTGGAAAGTGCCCGGATTCCGGAAATAGCTCAAGTCTTTCAACAGCGGAAAAAATGTCTCTAACGAGACAAGCGGCGGCTTCAGGTTTGTCCAGGGAAATGTATTCAGCGATTTCATCCAGTTGGTCCAGTGCCGGATTTGACCAGACTATTTCAACCACTTGCTCATCTGCTCCTTGGCGTTTTTATGGGAAGTCGTTTTTCCTTCCATAAGAGCCCGCTCTCCTTTGGATAACCCCTCAAGCAGAGCCAGCCTGCGCTGCATGAATTCGTAGTCCTGAACATCCACGAGATAGGCAGATGGTTGCCCATGTTCGGTGATCAAAACCGGTTCCTTGCTTTCGTGCAGATCAGCGAGGATTTTTGTTGCCTGGCGCTTCAGATTTGTTACTAATTCTACTTTCATTTGAGTGCTCCTTTGAGAGTGGCACTATAGTATCACTTTTAGCAGGGCAACTCCATTGCAGATCTCTGAGCTCCCCTCCCCGGTGAATTCAAATTGAATAGTCTTTTGTAATACCTCTTTTGCCCTCTGAATTTTTTCATAACGACATATTCCGGGAATGGGATGTGTTGCAGTTGCTGAAGAATATCTACTCACTGCTCAATGGTAACCCGCCCCTGGATAGAGCAGGTTCAGGAACATGGTGTGCATCGGGCTGGATATGTGGTCAAAGATTTCCCAGGCGACAAACAGACCCATGAAGAGCATGGGGGTATTGTGGATGAAATCGAGGTAGCGTACGGCTTTATCGTTACTGATAAACAGCGGAATAATGGCGCTACCGTCCAGTGGTGGAAGCGGGATCAGGTTGAAGACGAAGAGGATGATGTTCAGGGAGAACATGATGCTGAGCAGGACCGAGAGCGCATAGGGTGCGCCATCCTGATAAGCGGCGGTGACGTGGGTGAAGTTGGCGCGCTCCGGGGCGTAAAACCAGTCAAACGCCATGCCGAGGCGGATCAGCAGGCCGGAGATCAATACCAGCATCAGGTTTGAAAGCGGTCCCGCCAGAGCCATCATCGCCGAGCGATCGGGATAAGCTCTGGCCCAGTTGCGGTCGTAAGGCGCGCTCGCCCAGCCGATCATCCAGCCACCGACCAGAAATGAGAAGATCGGTACGGCGATCGTGCCGATCGGCTCCCTTTTGATATGCGGTAACGGATCAAGTGTGACCTGTCCGCCATCGTAGGCGGTCCGGTCACCGAGCTTCATAGCAGTAAAGGCGTGTGATGCTTCGTGGACAACCACGGAAAAAATGAATGCCAGATACCACAAAAGACCATTTGCCAGATCGTTCATAACCCCCTCCTGGTTACATATAAGTTTCAAACGCAAAAAGCCGTCAGCGGTTGATCCGACTGACGGCTTTGTTTTTTTTTGCTCATTCCATCCCCCCCCATAGGAATTTCAATTCAGTTTTTATATCAGGATCGAACCCCTTTCTCAAGAGATTCTGATGCGATGCTATTCCCTTGTTAAAGAAACTCCCTGATCGTCTCCGCGACCTTCTCCGGAGAGTAATCGTAGAGCAGTAGATGCCTGACCTTCCCTTGCTTGTCATGCAGATAGACAGTCGTGGTGTGGTTGATGGTGTACCAGTCGCTCGATTCGCCGGGGATGACCAAATAGTAGGCCTGATAGGCTTTGACGACCTTGTCGACCTCTTCTTTGGTGCCGGTTACGCCGGTGGCGTTGACGCCGAAATAATCGAGGTAATCACGTAGCAGTTGCAGATTATCCCGTTCTGGATCGACGGAGACGAAGACGGTCCGGACCTGTTTCTTCTCCTCCGGAGTCAGCAGGTTGAATGCCCGGTTCAGCTTCGATAGCGTGCTGGGGCAGGCGTCGGGGCAGGAGGTGTAGCCGAAGAAGAGCAGAACGATCTCACCGCGCAGGTCGCTGAGGTGGAATGTGCTGCCGTCATCCTTGGTCAGGGTGAATTCAGCGCTGGGGTTGTGAGTCAGTTCCGGTCCGCCCGGTTTTGGTTTCGGGACGATGAAGAACGATACCAGAATCACCACCAGACAGATGGCAATACCGGCAAAGGTCAGTTTGATCAGCAGATTTCTGTTCATTGTCAGCTCGTCGCTTTAGCTGCCGTGTTTACCATGCATCATTCCGCCGCCCATCGGTTCCCATTTTCTGACCACGGCGCCGACCACGACGCTGCTGCCGTCGGCGAAGTCGAGAGTGATGGGGATGGTTTCATTTTCCTTGATCGGCCGGAGCAGGCCGATCAGCATGATGTGATACCCCTTGGGCGCCAACATGCGTTTGCCATTGGCGGGAATGCTGAGTTCGGGGATCTCTTTCATTTTCATGATTTCGCCGTCCTGTTCCATCGTGTGAATCTGGACCATGTCGGCGACGTCGCAGGCGGCTGACTTGAGGATCATTTCGTGGGCGGTGCTGTTTTCGATGACCATGAAGGCGGCGGTGGTTTTTCCCGTGGGGGGCATGGCACGGATCCAGGCATCCTCAACCTCGATACCCGAACTCGTATCCTGGGCCTGGGCGGTTGTGGTCAGTAAGAGTCCGAAGATAACGAACAGGCAGAAAAGAAAAGACAGTCGCTTCACGGGGGATTCCTTTCGTGGTTGAGGTGTTCCGGTCTGTTGTTTTGGCTATGAAGTGGGCCGATCCTCGCTCTGTATTACTCAGTTTAAGAAGAATACTGGGAAAATGCCCAAAAGCCAACCGTGACCTGTAACTATCTTCCCGTTCTTTCTTGAGTGCTTTTCTCGCAACCGTCACTCGACGTTCTGCGTCTCTGTTAGAATGAAGAGACAGACGGTAGACTCCGTGCTTCCTCTATGGCCACCGGGCAGGGAGATTTTCTCAAGCATCACATGGAGGTCGAAATGAAAACATTCACAGGGTTTCTGGCAGCATTTTGCGCAGTCGTCTTGCTCGGACTGGTGCCGGCCGTAGCGCAGGCGGCAATTTATATGAAAGTCGAAGGCGTTCCCGGGGAATCGAAAGATAGTAACCATCGGGACTGGATCGATGTCATGAGTGTCAGTCATCAACTGGCGGGGGATTCGTCAACTTCCTTCGCAACCGGAGGGCGTACCGCCGCACGAGCGACTTTCGGTGACTTTATCGTCATCAAGTCTCTCGATAAGGCGACACCGAAGTTAAATTTGTTCGGTGCTAAAGGTGAGCATATCAGCAGGGTCGTCATTGAAAGGACGCTGAGCGGGGGGGATATGCGAAACCTGGTGTATCTGCAATACATCCTGGACGATGTTGTGGTGTCGGGAGTCGAGACCGATTTTACCGCCGATCCTCATGACGGGGGGCGTGAAAAGGTCGCTCTGAGTTTTGGGAAGATCACCTGTATCTACACAGAAATGGATGAGAGGGGGATGGCGAAAGGGAATGTCGCTTACTCCTGGAGCGTCGCCAGGGGGATGGAAGAGTCGGTCGGCCAGCAGACCTCGGGGCAAAGCTCCGGGCAGGTCCAGCCGGGTACGCTGATCAGGCTGAAAGAGCAGCAAGCGCCGACGCGACTGTTCCGTCTCAATCAATAACCACCAACTCCGCCGACGGCGGTGTTTTATCATTGAGTCACTGGATTTTCACCGGTTTATATCAGGATCGGAATCGCTATCGGGTTTTCCCAAACTAAGTCTCGATACCGATACCGATACCGATACCGATACGGATAGCGATACCGATTTTTTGAAATTATAAAGAAGGCTCTGTCTGAATAAGGGCCGGACTAAATTTGAAAAACAGTGGGTTAGTTAGGCAACGGTCTGGAAATTCTAGTAAGCGACCTTGGCGAAGGGGGATTCCGATTCGGCGGCCATGGCGTCGGCGAGGGTGTAGATGCCTTGGGCTTCGAGCAACGGGATCATCTTGACGAAGACTTCGCCGGTGACGATGGCATCACCGAGGGCGGTGTGGCGGCCGATGATGGTGACGTTCAGGCGCTCAGCGACACCGTCAAGGGAGTGGGTGTCCTGGTTGGGGTGGATGACCGACGAGAGCAGCAGGGTGTCGAGGACCGGGTTGTTGAATACCAGCCCGGTTTTCTCTTCCTGGAGTTCGAGGAAGCGCATGTCGAAGGCCGCGTTGTGGGCGACGAGGACGGAGTTCTCGGCAAACTTGTAGAAGTGGGGGAGAACCTTGTTGATGGTCGGCTGCCCCTTGAGCAAAGCCGGATCGATGCCGTGGATGGCGACCGATTCCGGCGGCACGAAACGTTTCGGGTCGACGAGCTGGTCGATGACCTCGTGGTAGAGCAGCTGGCCGTTGACGATGCGGATGGCACCGATCTGGATGATCTCGTCCCCCTGCGAGGGGTTGAGACCTGTGGTCTCTGTATCAAAGACAACGAAGGTCAGTTTGCGCAGCGGGGTTTCCGCCAGTTCTTTCCAGTCGCCGCGGTTGAACAGGTCGAACTCGTAAGAGATCGGCCGGTGCTCGATGACGTTCTGGATCGCCAAGCGGCGGTCGGGGTTGATCGGCGGCAGGACGATCATGACGCCGCTGCAGACGTCCCCCTCGTCGCTGAGCAGGGTAATTCGTCCGGAGAGGTGCTCGATGGTGTCCTGGAAGCTGAGCAGGTTCCCCTTGGCGTCAGTGATCAACGGCGTCGTCTCCCAGGTCGTGATCAGCGGCAGCTTGGCGCTCGTTTCGGGCCAGACGATGACGAACTCGGTCTCCTGGTTATCATTGCTGGTCATTGTCATCAACAGATCGTTGATTCCGGTCTCGGCCTTGAGCAGGCTGACCAGGTGGGTGATCCCCTTGACCACGGCGTAGGTGTCAAGCTGGAGCCAGACGCCATGGGGGGCCAGAGCCGAAACCTTGATATCGAAGCGCTCGCGGATATTCTTGCTGATGACCTCAAGAAGGTTCTCCGCCATGACGTTTTCAGTCTTGTTAAGAGAGTTGAGGTGCAGGGCATAGTTCGCACGCGCCTCGTTGACCTTCAGCTGCAGTGACTGTGACGCTTTATCGATGATCAGCCGGTATTTGTGCAGTTCGTCCGGATTGAGCTGCGGCCGGTTGAGGATGGTGGTGATGGCATCACGGATATCCGCCATTTCCTTCTGTTGGCCGTCGATGAGATCCTGAATCAGCTCGTCACGGCGGTTCTCGGCCTGGATCTGGTGGGTCATGTCCTCGAGGGTGATAACGACACCGGAGATGACCGTTTTCTCCTCCTGCTCGGAGAAGAAGGGGGCCATGTTGACGCGCAGGCAGAGCCCGGAGTGCAGGGTCATCATCGTGTGATTGACCAACTTGGTGCGGCCTGATTCGTGGCACTTGTGGAGCATCTCCAGGCCGTGAACGATGGGGTCGCGTTCGAGGATGCTGAAGATGGAGCGGCCGAGGCCGAGCAGCCCCTGTTTCTCATCCCCAGAATTCCCTTTGAACAGTTCCTGGGCCTGCTGGTTATAGAGCAGCACCTGACCGTCGGTATTGCAGACAATAACGCCGTGGGGCAATTCCGACATCAGGGCCGCAAGCCGGGTGCGCTCTTCATCAAGGGTTGCCTGGGCGGCGGAGATCTTGCCGGCGACATCGCACTGGAGATCGGCGAAGGCATCGGCGAATTGGTTGATGATCTCAGCCAGGTACTGGATCTCCTTGGAGGCACTCTTCAGGTGGGCGCGATGTTCCGGGTTGACCGAAGTGATAATCCGGGAACTTTCGGCGAGCTTGAGAGTCGGGACGATATAGTCGTTGAACAGCAGGTTCACCAGGGCGCCGATGATGAACATGATGGTGATGGTGCCGAGCAGGGGGAAGGGGACGAGCTTGGTGAACATCTGCCCGAGCGCCTCTTGCTGGGCCTCGGTCAGGCTGGACCAACTGCCGATCAGGCTGGCAGCAATGATGCTGATGACGGCAAAGTAAATTGCGCTGATGAAAATCCAGTATTTAAAGCTCGGTTTCATACGAACGGAATCTCTTCGTCTCGGTCGCGATAGTGAATGACGGAGTGGGTGAGCGCAAATGTTATCTGCAACATCAGTTTAATCAAAAATACTATGATAAAACTGAAAAATTGGCAAACGTTGTTATACTCCGATGCAAAAAATGGGGGAAATTAAAAAAGCCGTCACGAAATTGATCGTGACGGCTTTCTGTTTTTTATCAATAAAACGCTGCTTATGCGGTCAGCAGCTTGAGGGCTTCGAGGTATTTCTCGCTGGTTTTCTCAACAATTTCGGCCGGCAGTTTCGGCGGCGGCGCAACCTTGCCCCAGTCAAGGGTCTCCAAGTAGTCGCGCAGGAACTGCTTGTCAAAGCTTGGCTGGGCGCTGCCCGGCTTGTAGAGATCTTTCGGCCAGAAGCGTGAGGAGTCGGGGGTGAGGGCTTCGTCGATCCAGATCAGCTGA
>PKUG01000005.1 GCA_002869665.1 Desulfuromonas sp.
CTCATGCCGTCGACCTGGCCGCTCCTTCGGTCAACCCGGTGGATGATGTGCTAATTGTCTTCAACGACACCATTTTCGTGACCGACCTGACCCGGATCCCGCAACTGTGCGCTGATGCCGATGGTCTGATCTATTCCAAGGAGGTCGAGGACTACCAGCGTTTCGGTGTCAACGTCATCAAGGACGGCTTCATCGTCGATATGGTCGAGAAGCCGGATACGCCGATCTCCCGTCTGGCCCAGGTCGGGCTCTATTACATGAAAGACGGGGCCGGTTTCATCGGCGCTATCGAAGACACGATCGCCGCCGGTGAAACGGTCAAGGGGGAGTATTACCTTCCCGCGGTGTTCATGCGCATGATCGGTGATGGCTGCAAGTTCAAGGCTCCCGAGATCGATGCCTGGCTCGATTGCGGCAAACCGGAAACTCTGCTCGAAACCAACCGTTTCCTGCTCGTCGGTCGTCACCACATCCACGGCGAGGCGGTGAACAGCGTGCTGATTGAACCGGTGCATATCGAGGAAGGGGCGGTGGTGAAAAATTCGATCATCGGCCCGAACGTCTCCATTGCCGCCGGCAGCGTGATCGAAAACTGCGTCATCAAAGATTCGATCATCAATGCCGACAACCGGGTCTGCAACCTGGTTCTGGAGCATTCCCTGCTCGGTGATGCCGTGAGTCTGCTCGGTTCGCCGCGGCGGATGAACATCGGCGACCATTCGCTGATCTCCCTGGGCTTCCGGGAAGAATAGTCAGGCGGGTATGGATTACCAACAGTATCTCCCCTGGATTGTCCCGCCGCTGCTCGGCGCGCTGATCGGCTATGTGACCAATTACATTGCCATCCGCATGCTCTTCCGTCCGCTGCGGGCGTGGCGGATTTTCGGCCTGCGCGTGCCGCTGACGCCGGGGATCATTCCGGCCAAGCGCGGCGAGCTGGCGATCAAGATGGGGGAGATGGTCGGGGAGCACCTGCTCACGGCCGACGATGTCGGCCGCGCCTTTGCCCGCGAATCGATCCAGCGCGAACTGCGCCTGACCGTGACCGACAAGCTCGGCTATTTCCTCGATCGCCCTCTCGGCCCCCTCGAATCGCTGGTTCCTGAGCGCTTTCGTCTGCGTTTTCGGGAATTGGTCGGCCTGCTGCAATCCAAGATCGCCAAATGGATTTTTGCCTACCTGCAGAGCGAGGCTTTTGAAACCCGTTTCCGTACTTATCTGAAGCAGCAGGGGGACCAGCTATTGGCGCGCGATCTGGCCAGCTTTTTGACCCCCGAACGCTACCGCGCCATGCAGGAGCACCTCGACGGCAAATACAGTAGTTTTCTACGCTCGCCGCGCCTGGCCACGACGGTCGGGGATTACGTCGACCGCAAGACCGAGACCCTGCTCGCCAGCGAGCGCCCGTTGCGCGAGCTGCTGCCGGAGGACCTGGTCGAGCTGCTGCTGAGCCAGATCGAGAAGGAGCTGCCGCCGCTGGTGGAGAAGTTCGGCGGCATGCTCTACGATCCCGCCTTTCGTGCCCGGCTGGTGGAAAAGGGGAAGCAGGCGATCGATTCCTTCCTCGATTCCCTCGGTGGGCTGGCTGGCCTGCTCAGCGGTTTTATCGATCTCGACAAGATTTACGACAAGATCCCCGATTTTCTCGACAAGGCCGGTGACGAGATCGCCACCTGGCTGAAGGAGGAGAAGACCCAGCAGCAGATCGCCGGACTCGTTCGCGAGCGTATTGACGCGCTGCTCGATCGCTCCCTGGCCAGTTACATCGAAAAGATGCCCTACGACAAGATTAAGGGGGTCCGAGGGTTCGTGCGTGACAAGGCGGTGGCCGTGATTCAGTCGCGCAAGACCATCGATACCGCCCTGGTTCTGACCGAGAGCGCCATCGACCGGCTCAAGGACAGCTCCTTTGACAATCTGCTGCGCCGTGTGTTGCCGGAGAACGGCCTTGAACGCGGTCGCGAGGAGCTGGCCGACCGCCTGCTGGAAGCGATCCGCGCGCCGAAGGTGCAGGTTGCCCTCGAACGTATCCTCATCGAGCAGAGCGATGCCTGGATCTACCGCAAACCGCTCGGGCTGCTGTCGGCACGTCTCCCCGGCGACCTGCGCCTGGAGATCGAGAGCGGGGCCTGTCAGCTGGTCGAGGAGTTGCTGAAAAAGGAAGCTCCGCGCCTGGTCGAAACCCTCAATGTCAAGCGCATGGTCGAAGACAAGGTCAACAGCCTCGATCTGCTCCAGGTTGAAGGGTTGTTGATGGGGGTGATGAAGGAGCAGTTCAAGTACATCAACCTCTTTGGTGCGCTGCTCGGTTTTCTGATCGGATTTGTTAACCTGCTGTTTCTGCAGCTGATGTAAGGAGAGGTTTATGTTCAAGGACGAAGAATTGAAAGCGCAGCTGCAGCGGGTCCTGACCGCGGTCGAGCAACTGCTGCCGAAAGCGGTCGAGCCGATCGACTGGAGCCTGCACTGGGCGGCCAACTGGCGGCGCTACTCTTTCGCCGGCTATCTGGAGGCGATCACCGAGCTCGATCAGGTCTCCCTTGACGATCTGCTCGGCATCGACAAGCAGAAGAAGGCTCTCGAAGAGAACACCCGCCAGTTCGTCAACCGCTTCCCCTCCAACAACGTGCTGCTCTGGGGGACCCGGGGGACCGGCAAGTCAACCCTGGTCCGTGCCCTGCTCAATACTTACGGCGATCGCGGCCTGCGGGTGATCCAGGTCGACAAAGACGATCTGGTTCACCTGGCGGAGATCTTTGCCGCGATCCGCGACGAGCCCTACAGCTTCATCATCCTCTGCGACGACCTCTCCTTCGAACCGGGAGAGACCAGCTACAAGGTGCTCAAGAGCGCCCTCGACGGGGCGGTCTACGCGGCGCCCGAGAACGTGCGCTTTTATGTCACCTCGAACCGCCGTTACCTGTTGCCTGAGTACGAGACCGACAACCTCGGCTTCAAGATGGTCAATAACGAGCTGCACCCGGGGGAAGGGGTCGAAGAGAAATCGTCGCTGGCCGACCGTTTCGGGCTCTGGGTCGCTTTTCACATCTTCAGTCAGAATCAGTATATCGAGTTGGTCCATCAGCTGGTCAGCCGTTTTGCCAAGGAACACGACATCCAGCCGGAACTCGATGAGGAGCTTGATGAAGCCGCGATCAAGTGGTCGCACGACAAGAGCAAACGCTGCGGCCGGACGGCGCTGCAGTTCTCCCGCTACTGGGTCGGCCGGCAATTGCTGAAAAGGGGTTAGACATGAAAATAGCGACCTTTGCTGCCGGTTGTTTCTGGGGGGTGGAAGAGGCCTTCCAGGTGCTCGACGGGGTCATCGAGACGGCCGTCGGCTACATGGGCGGGACGATGGAAAATCCGACCTACCAGCAGGTCTGCAGCGATACCACCGGGCACGCCGAGGTGGTCGAGGTGAGCTATGATCCGCAGGTGATCAGTTACGAACGGCTGCTCGAACGTTTCTGGAGCAAACACAATCCGACCAGCCTGAATCGCCAGGGGTGGGATATTGGTAGTCAGTACCGGTCGGTGATCTTCTATTATGACGAGGAACAGCGGCAGCTGGCCGAGGCGTCGAAAGCGGCACTCGACAGTACCGATCTCTACGAAGACCCGATCGTCACCGAAATCGTCCCCGCAACCGCCTTCTGGCGCGCCGAGGAGTATCACCAGAAGTACATCCTCAAGCAGAAGCCGGGGTACACCTGCTCCTAGGACCAGATCATCGTTTCTCTACGTTTTCCATATCGGGTCCGTTTAAGTGACCTGCTCCAGGTCGCAGCTTTCGCCGTGCTTGCGCTGGGCGTCTGCTTCGCCCTGCTCCAGGGGGCTGAGAATCTCGGCTACAACTGGCAGTGGAACCGGGTCACCCGTTACCTGATTGCCACGCACGGCGGGGAATGGCAGTTCGGACCTTTAATTCACGGCCTCGGCATCACCCTCGCGATCACTGCTGTCAGCCTACTGCTGGCGCTGCTCTTCGGTTTGCTGACGGCGCTGATGCGCCTGTCGGTCAGCCCCCTGGCGCGCCTGATCGCCCGCGGCTACCTGGAACTGATCCGCAATACCCCGCTGCTGATCCAGATCTTCATCATCTATTTCGTCCTCGCCCCGATTCTCGATATCGGTCGCTTCACTGCGGCGGTGCTGGCATTGAGTCTTTTCGAGGGGGCCTACGCTGCGGAGATCATCCGCGCCGGCATTCTCAGCATCGCGCCCGGGCAGTGGGAGGCCTCGGCCTCGCTGGGGCTCTCCGCGCCGCAGACCTACCGCCATATCATCCTGCCTCAGGCTCTGCGCCGCATGATTCCGCCGCTGACCAGCCAGGGGATTTCGCTGGTCAAGGATTCGGCCCTGGTCTCGACCATCGCCATCTACGACCTGCCAATGGAGGGGCAGCAGATCATCGCTGAGACCTTTCTGACCTTTGAAATCTGGTTCGTTGTCGCGGCCATCTACCTCGCCGTGACCATGACCCTGTCACTTCTGGTAAAATATCTGGAATACAAACTGTCCACCTACGAAACCTGAAGGAGAGAAGAATGAAATTACGTATCGGACTGATCGCCCTGTTGCTTGTCACCCTGGTCAGCGCGCCGCTCTGGGCCGCCGACACGCGCCAGAGCCTGGCCCAGGAGAGCACCCTTGAGCAGATCGTTACCAAAAACCGCATCCGCGTCGGCTTTTCGACCTTCGTCCCCTGGGCGATGAAGGATAAAACCGGTGGTTATGTCGGCTACGAGATCGATGTCGCCAAGCGACTGGCCGAGGACATGGGGGTCGAGATCGACTTCGTACCGACCAAGTGGTCGGGGATCATTCCGGCGCTGCTGACCGGCAAGTTCGACATCATTATCGGTGGCATGGGGATCACCCCAGAGCGCAACCTCAAGGTCAACTTCAGCGAGCCGTACGAGTTCTCCGGCATGTCGCTCGTCGCCAACAGCAAGCTGGCCGGTGGGCGGGCCGGGCTCGAAGCCTTCAACGATCCCGGGCTGACCGTCGTCGCCCGGATCGGCACCACGGCTGCGGCTGCGGCCAAGAAATACCTGCCGAAGGCACAGATCCGCCTGTTTGATGACGAGGGGCAGGCGCTTCAGGAGGTGCTCAACAACCGCGCGGCGGCGATGGTCTCCTCGCAGCCCTTCCCCGAGTTCCAGACCCTGAAGTACTCCGACAAGTTGTTCCTGCCACTGGCCGGTAAAACTTTCACCAAGGAACCGATCGGCTTCGCCGTGCGTAAGGGGGACCCGGATTTCCTCAATTATCTCAACAACTGGATCCGCGTCCGCAATGCCGACGGCTGGCTGCAGGAGCGTTACGACTACTGGTTCACGACCCAGGACTGGAAAGGGTTGGTCGAGTAGTTTTATTCACCACAGAGCAACTCGTCACTCTTGCCTTTTGCAGAGAGGGATATCTCTTTGCCCATTTCCAAGAGGCTGCGAGGAATTTGTCTTTCTCAGTGTCTCTGTGTCTCAGTGGTGAATGACCTTTTCATCGGGGAGTAACAATTTTGTCACCTCTGTCCCGCGCCCGTTGGGGGCGCTTCGATACCATCCTGCTGCTGATCTTGCTCGGCGTCTTTGCCTGGCTCGGCTACCGGGTCAACGCAGGGCTGGAGTACCGCTGGAACTGGTCGGTCGTTCCCCAGTACCTGGTGCGACAGGATGCGTCCGGCGACTGGGTGCCGAACCTGCTGTTGCTCGGGTTGTTGACGACGATCCGGCTCAGCTTCTGGAGCCTCTGCCTGGCCCTGCCGCTCGGACTGATCGTCGGCTTGCTGCGCACCGGCCGCAGCCTGTTCAGCCGCCTGCTCGGTGGCTCCTTCGTCACCCTGCTGCGCAATCTGCCGCCGTTGGTGCTGGTCTTCATCTTCTACTTTTTCATCAGCGACCAGGTGCTCCCCTACCTGCACCTGGGGGAGGGGATTCAGGCCGCGCCGGACTGGCTGCAGACGCTGGCACGCCTGCTGCTGGCACCGCCAGACCAGCTTGAGGCTTTTATCGCCGCGGTGCTGACCCTGGCCCTGTTCGAAGGGGCCTACGTCGCCGAGATCGTCCGCGCCGGGATCAACAGCATCGAGAACGGTCAGTGGGAGGCGGCAAAGGCGCTCGGGATGAATCGACCGCAGCTGCTGCGCCATATCATTCTGCCGCAGGCCTTTCAGCGGATGATCCCGCCGCTGGCCGGTCAGGCGATCTCGACGATCAAGGATTCGGCGATCGTCTCGGTCATCTCGATTCAGGAGCTGACCTTTCAGGGGATGGAGCTGATGGCGGCCACCTACC
>PKUG01000013.1 GCA_002869665.1 Desulfuromonas sp.
AGACTTCCGGGTAATCTTTGGCGACCTTGCGGGCTTCACGGGAAATGCCAAAGGCCTCGCCGACGATCAGCTTGACGCCGCTCTCGGCATACTCACGCATAACGCGGATATAATCTGTGTTGGCGACCTTCTCAGAGTAGACATACTCGATCTCACCGGCTTCCTGGGCTTTGACCAGGGCCTTGTGCAGGACAGCATCCCACTTTTGCTGGATCGGCTGGGTGTAAATACCGGCAACCTTGATTTTTTCGGCGAAAGCGGTGGTAGAAAAGCAGGCTGCCAGCAATACAACGAGCAGCACTTTGAGGATCAGGCGAAATGGGGTCATAGGTGTCCTCCTTAAGGAACGGAATAGTTTGAAAGATCGGTATATAAGAGCAAAAACCTTACCAGTTCGAGGGCACATAAAACATTTGCCGGATGTTACTGTCTTTGAGAGGGAAAGAAAAGAGGATTTTCCCGCAAGCGCAGTTGCTTGTTGGCTTTACGATGACAGGATATTCATGCCTCTCTTTCGCGCTGAAATGTTATTGTGTTTAAAGTGCGGTCGTGTGCTGAAAAGCTGCACAAAAATTGTTCAGGAGAGTCGAGAAAATGGTAACAAAATAACCAATAATGCGATCCGATTTGTGAATTAAAGCGTGAGTCGTCGAGGGCAAAAGATAAGGGATCAGGAAGATACCTGGTCCCTTTTCTTTTACGGCGCGGGGAATGGGATTCGAACCCAGTCACATAAACACCTAAGATCCTTTCGCAGGAAGGATTTTAATAATAATTCAAGAAGCTTGCAAGCCGCCAAAATTATGACAATTTATTTTGGCAGAATATTTGAGAATGAAATAATGGAGTGGATTCGTGCTGTTTCAGGGAATTGCAAAAATGCTAAATTTTGAAAAAGTAAAATGCTCCTGGATTGTCGGAGGCATTATAAAACTCAAAACATAGGAGACGGAGGTCATAATCGGGACGTCTTTATCTGTCTCTCGACGCTCTTGTCAGACACCCTCCTGCACAGCAAGTATCTGGATTGACTCCGGCGATTCCGGCGGAAATTCGAGCAGGTGACCCAATTTTATCTTTTTTGTTTGCAGGTAATTGATGCTGGAGCTATTTGCTGACATTTCTAACGATAGCCTTTCAACAATAGTAAGGCCATAACCCTGCAGGCCACTGATCTTTTTCGGATTGTTCGTCAACAAACGGATCTGCTGCAGCCCCAAACTGCGCAGGATCTGCGCACCTATGCCGTAATCGCGCAAATCAGCCTTGAAACCGAGCGCCTCGTTCGCTTCGACGGTATCAAGCCCTTGATCCTGCAACGCATAAGCTTTGAGCTTGTTGACCAAGCCGATGCCACGCCCTTCCTGCCGCATGTAGAGCAGCACACCGCTTCCTTCGCTGGCAATCCTCGACATGGCCGTTTGTAACTGATCGCCGCAATCACAACGTTTAGAGCGGAAGACATCACCGGTCATGCATTCCTAATGAACCCGAACCATTACCGGAAATCTGGGATCGATATCTCCTTTGATCAGAGCAAGATGCTGATCTTTATGCACCCTGTCTTCAAAAACGATAAATCTGAAATCACCATAGCGAGTCGGTAGATTCGTTTCCGCAACGACCTCTATCAAAGATTCATTGCGCAAACGATAGGCGATCAGATCAGCGATGCTGATAATTTTCAGATCGTGCTGCTCGGCAAAGACCTCCAACTGCGGACGCCGTGCCATACTGCCATCCTCGTTCATGATTTCGCAGATCACTCCGGCTGGCTTTAACCCGGCCAACCGCATCAGATCGACCGATCCTTCAGTCTGGCCGGTGCGCACCATCACTCCGCCATCTTTCGCCCTCAAGGGAAAGATATGGCCAGGGCGTGCCAGATCTTGCGGGCCGGTTTCATCGGCCACGGCGACTTGGATCGTATGGGCTCGATCAGCAGCGGAAATTCCGGTCGTGACTCCCTGTTTCGCTTCAATTGAGACCGTAAAGGCGGTGCCGTAAGAAGCGGTATTGTCGCTCACCATTGGTGGTAAATTCAGCTGATCGGCACGCTCTTCCGTCAATGTCAGGCAGATCAGGCCGCGTCCTTTGCGGGCCATAAAGTTGATCGCTTCCGGGGTGGAAAATTCAGCCGCCAATACAAGGTCACCCTCATTTTCGCGGTCTTCGTCATCAACCAGGATGATCATTTTTCCTTGGCGAAGATCGTCCAGCGCGGCAGAGATGGTGGCGGTTTTCATTGGGGTTGCTCCTGCGAAAGATGGTGAGTTTTTCTTACCGTTATGGAAAAACTAAACGTGAGGTTCTTCCAGCTTTTCAATGTCATCAGAGGCGTCACTGACTCCAGCCTTAAAGTTGCGAAGTCCTTTCCCCAGCGAACTGCCAATTTGTGGCAACTTGCCCGCACCGAAAACAATCATCACCAAGACAAGGATAATCAAAAGTTCTTGTGTCCCCAGTCCAAACATCGCTTAACTCCTTTGCACGATAAAACAACCCGCAGTCCGGCAAGCTGCCTGACTGCGGGTCTATCCTGCTAATTATTGATTGAATTTCTCATACTTAAAGGTATGGCACCCTTGGCAGAGCGGTTTGCGTGATTCGTGTTCCCCGTGGCACTCCATGCAGGGCACATCCTTGCCGTAGTGAATGTTGTTGTGCGGGTTCTGCCATTTTTCGTCGCCTGCGCGTGACGTCGACTTGATCAGATCGTCCAAATCGTGGCAGGCCAGGCAGGCATCGTCAGCCGGTAAATTCAAAGGCTTCTTGCTATCGTGACAGGAATCACAGGATTGACCGTCGTAAAAGTCAGAGTGATAACTTCTGCCTTTGATTCCATCATATTGTTTAAGCGTCTCTTCCGCCTGAACAGTGCAGGCAATAAAGACGAGCAGCACTGCAAACATCAATTTTTTATATGGCATCATGGTTTTCTCCTTTAAAGCTCTGATCAAGACTTCATCATGGTTTCAGCAGCCGTCATCCCCATGACCATACAGTCGGGAATCGAGCAGCTGCCGAGACGGCTGACACCGTGCATTCCACCCGCAACTTCACCGGCGGCATAGAGTCCGGGAATCGGTTTCCAGGTGGTGGAGTCGATGACGCGGGCGTTGACGTCCGTCAATGCCCCCCCCTGGCAATAATGAACCTTCGGCCAGTTGCGAACAGTGACAAACGGAGCTTTGAGATACTTCCCCTTGGCTTTGGCCATCGGCTTGCCGAACTGCTCATCGACACCTTTTTTGACGTAGCCGTTGTACTCTTCGATCTGCTCCTTCAGAGCTTTGAGCGGAATATTGTGATGCTTGGCCAGCTCTTCTACGGAGTCGAACTTCCAACCGACACCATATTTGAGAACCTTCTTCATCGTCGGGTGCTCTTTGGCGTGTTCGTAGCTGGTGATGGTGACCGGTGGAAGCGGGTTGCCGGTATCGTCGCGACATTGCAGCTGCGCATCGGAGCGGGTCTTGCGATCGGCAATTTCGTTCATGAAGCGGCGCCCGGTTTTCGGATAAACCGAAATCGAGTGGGCGAAGTTGTAGATCGAGTAGTTGGAAACGTAACCAAAACCATCCTCGTCAGCCGAAGCCCAGGGGCCGGTCTGGATATGAGCCATGTGGACCGGGACCGCACCGACATGGAACAGTTCAAGCAGTCCCTCGCCGGTTGCGTTCGGTGGATTGGTCGAACCAACTTCAGCGGTCAGGGTTGGATCCTGGGCCGAGCGCAGGCCGACGTTGCGGGCGAAACCGCCGGTGGCCACCAGCACACCGCGCTGGGAGCGGACATTGATCGGACTGCCTTCTTTGCCGCGACCGAAATAGTAGCCTTCACGAATCTTGGCACCGACCACTTTCCCTTTATCATCAAAAATCAGGCTGTTGAACATCGCCCGGTTGACCAGACGAACGCCGAGTTTCTTGCACTCGTTGAGCAGCGGCTGAGTGATACCGGCACCAACAGCATTGGTGGTCTGGTAGGTCCGTGGTACCGAGTGGCCACCCAACTGCTGCAGATAGGGGAAATATTCAGAGCCGGCGTCCAGGGTCATCTGCAAGGCTTCTTTGGCCCGTTTGGCAACGTGCAGAAGCTGTTCTTTATTCGCGATTCCGCGACCCGCCTTGGCTTGATCGGCGGCCATGGCTTCTGGAGAATCCTTGATCCCCTCTTTTTTCTGCAGCGGAGACTCCGGAACAGCAAACATGCCGCCGTTGAAGGCAGAGTTGCCTCCAAAAACTGCCATCTTTTCAAAAATGACGACATCTTTTGCGCCAAGCCGTTTGGCTTGAATTGCGGCCGCCAGGCCGGCAAAACCGGAACCGATGATGACCACCTCATGTTCCTGGTCCCACTTGGTCTCACAGCGATCACCGGCTGCGGCCAAAACCGGACTGGCCAAGGTTGCGGTTGCGGCAGCTCCCGCGATCCCCATCCCGACCAAAAACTTACGACGATCTACCTGGTGTCCTTTCTCTTCTTTCATTCCTTGCCTCCCATAGGTCGTTGCCACCCTTTTTGTTGCGGGCGGGAAGAACCGGTTTCAAGAAAACCTCGAATTCCGGTTCAGTATTTTCGTTTTTCCTCCGCGGACGGAGAACTGCCCGTGGTGAAAAACTTAACACCGACTCATCGGCTAACGTAGGGGAGCTATCGGGGTTTTATCGGGTAAAAAGATATACCTGACACGCTATTGGAGGGGGGAAACGATCGACAAAGAACAAGAAGGGGGGAATATGATTTTGCGGCTCTCTTCAGATGTCAGCGGCAGCGTTTTGGCCGGCAATACGACCGAAGATCAGACAATCAACGATGGCGGTACTTCCAAGGCGGCTGGCGCCATGAACCCCACCGGTTATCTCTCCAGCGGCGTAAAGACCCGGAATTGGTTGATGATCGGCGATGTCGATCACCTGTGCCTGAGCATTGATCTGTATTCCTCCCATGCAGTGGTGAACTTTCGGCAACAGGCGGATCGAGTAAAACGGCGGGTGTTCTATCGGCTTCAGATCAGCTGCTAATGGTTTTCCGAACTCCGCATCGCGGCCATGAGCCAAAGACAGATGGTAGCGCTCTAGAGTTTCTTGCAACGGGACCAGTGGAATATGGTTGAAGTTCGCCAATTCTTCGATTGAACCGAACGCCTTAACCACGCCGCGCTTGAGACAGCTTTCCAGCGTTGTTGCGTTTTTTACCCCCTCGCTGTCGACAATGGCGACAGGAATCCTGTCCGTAATCAACATGGCATCAGTACGTAGACGCCTGTCGGCGCCTTCATTGACAAAACGTTTACCGGTTTTGGCATCAACCATGATGCCGTAGGGAAATCCAGCCAGCAGGGTAAACATGGAGCCGACCCCCCAACCCTTTTCATCACTGGAAGCCCAGGGGCCCATCTGAATCCAGGAGAGATGTATCGGTGTCGCACCCGCTTGCAGGGCAAGCACCAGCGCCTCGGCCGTTGCACCGAGCTGATTGGTACTGTCGATTTTCTCATTCAGGCGGGGATCTTGAGTCATGCGGAATGCAACGTCGCGACTGAAACCACCGCAGGCCAGCACCACCCCACGCCGGGCACGAATCCGCTGCAACTGGCCGGAATCCCGGTTGGGAAACAGGTAGTCCCGGCGGACCTCAACACCCTCGACCCGCCCGCTGTCATCTTTCAGTAGCGAGCAGAGCAGGGTTTTCATTTGCACAGGGATCTCCAGTTCGCGGCATTTGGCCAGCATTGGCTTGATAATTCCAGAACCGGTGCCGTTGGCAGTCGCATAGGTGCGGGCAACCGAGTGACCACCAAGGTAGTTCAAATTGTCACTGTATTCGACCCCCAGGAACGTCTGTGTCCATTCCAGGATCTCCGGCGATTTTTCGGCCACCAGCCGCGCAAGTACAGGATGATTCAGATCCATCCCGGCGACCATCATATCCTTGAACAACAACTCCGGCGAATCTTCAATTCCTTCGCGCTGCTGTAACGGCGAACCAGCCACCGCCAACAGCCCGCCACTGATCGCCGAATTGCCGCCGGGGATACGCATCTTCTCCAGCACGATGACGCTGGCACCAGCCTGTTTTGCTTCAATAGCCGCAGCCAGCCCGGCAAACCCGGAGCCGACCACCACCAGATCATAGTCTTCGCCCCAAATTGGCTTTTCACTCATTTTTCAAGCCATTTCCCAAAACATGTCAATCCCCC
>PKUG01000140.1:0-6180 GCA_002869665.1 Desulfuromonas sp.
CTGCTCGAAGGGCGCCGCTATCCGGTCTACGTTTACCTCGACCGTGAAGGACGGCCGACCGCCTCGGCGCGACTGGAGAAATTCCTCCTGCGCGAGAACGAGGATCTGCAGGAAGGGGACGAGGTCGAGCTGATGATCTGGGCCTTCACCGATCTCGGCGCCAAGGTGATCGTCAACAACCGCTACGAGGCCCTGCTCTACCGCGATGAAGTCCCCGCCGGGCTCAAGCGCGGCGACCGGACAACCGGCTACGTGCTGCGCATCCGCCCCGACCAGCGTATCGACATCAGCCTGCGCCGCCCCGGTGCCGCCGGGGTCACCGACGCCCGCGAGGTGCTCCTCGCCGCGCTGAAAGAGGAAGGCGTCCTCCCCCTCCACGACCAGAGTTCTCCGGAAGAGATCCGCGAGCAGCTCGGCCTGAGCAAGAAGGTGTTCAAGAAAGCGGTCGGCGGGTTGTACAAGGATGGGGTGATCGTGCTGGTGGATGGGGGGATCAAGTTGAAGTAGGGCTTCCCGTCTGATAGAGCCAAAGTTGCGGGATAGGCCCAGCTTTTACAGAAACCACTTTTAAACAAGGACCTGTCACCCCAATAACCATACAAGGTCAAGGTCGCGGGGTTGCGCCCCCGCACGGCGCCATACTCTTTTGTCATGCCACAAAAGAGTATGCAGAAAAGGGCACCCGGCTCCTTGCCCGCCTACGGCGGGTTCCCTCCACTACGAAAATTCAAGGCGCGCTCGCAAAACTCGGGCTGACGCCCTCAGACATTCCTCGCTCTATCGCCTTGAATCTCCTCCGTTCCGGCTGCGTCACACGGGCAGGGAAGACGGCCCTCTCCCCCTTATGCTTCCGCCGGAATGGAACAGCTGATTCGGGAGGAGAGCCGCGAGGTTGAGCGCAGCGAATGTGAGCGGCCCCGAATCCGCTGTGGAATGGAGGTTCCCGCGTCAGCGGGCGGAGGCATCGGGGTGCGCTTCTTTGCCTACTTTCTTGTCGCACAACAAGAAAGTAGGGCGTCTGGCGGGACGCGACCCGCCGGTTTTCAACTTTAAGAAAGAAAAGCCGTCATCCACAAAGAATGACGGCTTGATCAGTTTCACATAGTAATTTTCAGAGGAAACTCCCCCTACCCCAACCGCTCCAGCGCCTCAACAATCTCCCCCGGCAGCTCCGGCTTCCCCTTGGCGTTGACACCGGTGCCGGTCACCCGCGCCTTAAGGACCAGCTTCTTCTCCGGCAGCAGGTAGATATCCTGGATAAAGCGATAACGCAGCGGCGAGATCTTTTCGAGGATCACGCCGACCATGAAGCGGTCGCCGCTGACCAGCGCTCGCTTGTAATCGAGCTCGGCGCGGATCACGACAAGGCTGATCCCGCGTTTGACCAGCTCGGCGAAATCGAGCCCCAACTCCTTGATGAACTCGTGCCGACTATGCTCCAGGTAGCTCAGGTAGACCGCATTGTTGACATGCCCCTGCATGTCGCATTCATAGTCGCGAACCTGGAATTCACACTGGAACTGATATTCTTTCATGATCTTCTCCCCGAGGGAAAAACGGTTTGATTCAGGTAAGTTCGGCTATGTAGCCACATTCCCTAGAAAAATGCAATGCGCACTCAAGCTCTTTGAATCACAATCCCTCACAAATATCTGGACTTTATTCTTGACAGGTTAGCTAGTGATTTTTATAGTAACCTACCATATCAATTCATGGAGGTTCAAACGAATGAAACTTTCGACCAAAAGCCGTTACGGTGTGCGCGCCATGTTCGACATGGCCTACCATTCCGGAACCATGCCGGCCCAGATAAAAGACATCTCCCGCCGACAGAATATCTCGCCGCGCTACCTTGAACAGATCTTCCAGGATCTCAAGAAAGCCGGCCTGCTGAAGAGCCGTCGCGGCCCGCAAGGTGGGTACAGTCTGGCCCGCGCGGCTGAGGAGATCACCGTCAAAGAGATCGTCCTCGCCGCCGAAGGGGAGCTGATGCTGGTCAACTGCGTCAAGGGGCTGCGCAAGGATGGCGAGGCGCCCCCGACCTGTGAGTTTGACAATCAGTGTCTGACCCAGTTCATCTGGGCCGAGGGGAGTCGTATCCTCGGCAATTATTTCGATTCGATCACCCTCAAGGATCTCTGTGAAAAGGGGCAGGAGATGGGTCTGGAGAAGGAACTGGACCATCGTTTCATGTACTACATATGAGCCTTGACGAAAAGTATCGGTGCCTGCAGCAACTGCTGGCCCGGTTCGATTCCGTTGCCGTCGCCTTTTCCGGCGGGGTTGATTCAACCCTGCTGGTCAAGGTGGCCGGCGACACCCTTCCCCCTGGAAAAGTTCTCGCTCTCACCGCCCGTTCCCCGATTTTTCCGACCCGCGAAATAGCTGACAGCAGCACCCTGGCTGCAGCACTCGGCATCCCGCAGCAATTCGTCACAACCAACCAACTGGAGCTGCCGGCCTTTGTTGCCAACGATCCCATGCGCTGCTACCACTGCAAACTCCATCTGCTCGCACTCCTGGAAGAGACGGCCCGTGCCGCCGGCTACACGACCCTGGTCGACGGCTCCAATCAGGACGATCTTAGCGACTACCGCCCCGGCCAGACGGCGCTTGAAGAGTTGAAGATCCGCTCGCCCTTGCTGGAAGCGGGATTCACGAAAGCGGACGTCCGTGAACTGAGCCGACATCTCGGGCTACCGAACTGGGACAAACCGGCCCTCCCCTGCCTGGCAACCCGGATCCCTTACGGTGAACACATCGAGGAAACGCTGCTGCAGCGGATCGAACGTTGTGAGGACTGGCTTACGACACACGAAATCACCGGCTGCCGCGTCCGCTGTCACGGCAACCTTGCCCGACTTGAAGTCGCTCCCGAACTCATGCCCCGACTGCTTGAAGAACCGTTGCGAAATACATTGCTGAGCTTTTTCAGGGAAAATGGATTTGACTATATCACCCTTGATCTGCAAGGATACCGTTGCGGCAGCATGAACGAACCCCTGTCCGAACGCCAATAACTCACACCAACCACCGGTAAACCCACCACCCAGGAGGAATCATGCCGAAAAGTGGAGCACTCTTCGCGGTCTGTTACGTCGCCGGCCTGCTGGGCGGCATTGTCGCCGGGCTGTTCATCTGGGGCTGCAACACATGGGGGATTACCGCGCTGCTCAATATCAACTATGTCCAGGTGCTCGGCCTGGAAGCCTTCTACCCCAGAATGCTCGTCGGCGGTCTCTGGGGGCTCGGCTATTTTTTCACCGTCGGCACACCACGCCAACGCCGCCACTGGATTCGCAAGGCTCTCTGGTACTCGGTGATCCCTTCGGCATTTGCCCTCTTCTATCTCCACCCCTATGTTTATCACCAGGGGCTGGCCGCACTTGACATGGGGATGCTGGCACCGCTGCTGATCGTCGTCAGCAACCTGATCTGGGGCCTCTTCACCGGTTTCTTCACCCGCCTGCTCTGGGGTCGCTAAAGCATGCTGAAAGCCCTTCCGGCAACGCTGCTTCTGCTGCTCCTGAGCGTTGTCACCCTGCAGGCCGCCGAATTTCACGGCCGGGTCAGCTGGGTCTATGACGGTGACACCCTGGAGGTGACCGGAGTCGGCAGAGTGCGTCTGCTCGGTATCGACACCCCGGAATATGAAGCCGGCCCCCGTGATCGGTTTTACCGCAATAACTTCGCGATTCGCCCTGAACTTCTGCGCCGCATCGCCCGGCAGGCCACAGAGCGCATGATCGTTCTGGCCAAGGGGGAAGACGTTCGGCTGGAGAGTGACGGAACCCTGCGTGACCGCCATGGCCGCCTGCTCGCCTATGCCTACCTGAGCGACGGCCGTCTGCTCAACCGCCTGTTACTGGAAGAGGGGCTGGCGACAGTTTTCCGCCGCTATGATTTTCGCCGCAAGGACGAATTCCTCACCGTAGAGAATGATGCCAGAGGGAAAGAGCTCGGCCTCTGGCGACAGCAATCACATTGATAGGAGAAGATTCCCGGTCATGGAAACCATCAGTGACTTCACACAACTTTTGGATGAAACCGTCCTCGGCATCAGCATGACCCGGCTGATTGCGACCCTCGCGGTTCTGTTTGTCGCCCTGATCCTGAAACGGGTGATCGCCCATATCTTCACCCGCTCAATCTTCAAGGCGGCCCAGAAAACGTCCAGTGAGATGGACGATATCCTGCTGAAGAACCTCAACAAACCGGCGGAACTCCTGGTCGTGGTCATCGGCTGCTACATCGGCGTCGAAATTCTGCAGTTGCCGCAGCAACCGACCGATCTTGACGCCCTGGCGAACAAGGCGGTGCATGTCCTGCTCACCTTCAACCTCGCCTGGTTCTGCTACAACATGGTCGCTCTGCTCGAAGGCTGGCTCGGTCACTGGGCCGGGAAGACGGAATCGACCCTCGACGATCACCTGATCCCCTTCATCCGTAAAACCTTGCGGGTTTTTATCGTCATCCTGGCGATCCTGGTGCTGGTTCAGAACCTCGGCTACTCCATCTCCGGGCTGCTCGCCTCCCTCGGTCTCGGCGGCCTCGCCGTTGCCCTCGCCGCCAAGGACAGCCTGTCGAATATCTTCGGCTCGATCATGATCCTCCTCGACCGCCCATTCTCCATCGGCGACTGGGTCAAGGCCGGCGACATGGAGGGGACGATCGAGGAGATCGGCTTCCGCTCGACACGCATCCGCACCTTTGCCAAGACCCTGATCACGGTTCCCAACAGCGTGCTGATGAACATGTCGATCGACAATTTCAGCCAGATGCCGAAACGCCGGATCAAGCTGAATGTCGGCATTACCTACGCGACAAAACCGAGTCAGATGCGCGCGGCCGTTGCCGCTATCAAGCAGATGCTGCGCGAGCACCCCGCCATTCACCAGGAATTCTTCCTCGTCAACTTCACCGACTTCGGCGCGTCATCCCTCGACATCATGGTCTACTGCTTCACGACCAGCACGGTCTGGGAGGAGTACCTCGAAGCCCGCGAGGATGTCTGCCTGAGAATCATGGAACTTCTCGAAGGGCTCGGCCTTGAAATCGCTTTCCCGAGCCAGACCCTTTATCTTCACGATATGAATGCGGAGCAGGCCAACGCCTGACAGGCTGCTGCCGGGCGGAGACTCCGGCAACCGCAGAAGGGAATAAAAAAACGGGAGAGCCAAGAAGCTCTCCCGTTTTTTTTGTTCGTTCGTCACCTGGCAGCAGAGGTCAAGCACTCCGTCCGGCGTTCAGATAGTTGAAAATCAGGTCATCAAGGACATCATCAACCGGAGCCTGGGGCTTGCCGGTCATGGCCCCCATCACCGCATCAAACATGGCCGAGGCATCCGTGCCCCCTTCCATGCCGGAGACCATTTCATCGAACAGGGCGTCGATCTTCGCCCCTCCACCCATCTCCGCCGCGGCGGTCTCAAACATGGCATCGACACCATGGCGTCCATCCATCTCGGACGCAGCAGCGTCGAACATCGCGTTGCTTTGTTTTTCACCCGAGGACATGGCAGCGACCATCTCCTCCAGGAGCGCATCGATTTTTGCTTCGTTGGCTGCGGAGGTCTTCGCATCGACCGGCGCGGAATCGGCATCGCCCCCTTCGAGCGCGATACCGAAATCAGCAATCCGCTCGTTAAACAGCCCCCGGGTCAGGTCGCGCAGCATCTGCTTATGCTGCTCTTTGGCCATCTCGGTGACCAGTTGCTCCAGGCTGTCGGAATCGAGCAGGTCGGAATAGACCTTCTTTTTTGATGAGATGATGGTCCCGGCGTGATACAGCAGGGTTATGATATGGGGCTTGCTGATTCCACTGTCCTCAGTCTGGACATGGAAGACAACACCCCGATACATTACATTGTGATTGAACCCGACGATCATGAACTGCCCCCGATCATGACTTTAATTTACGCTAATATAACCTGATCCCTCCGACCGCGCAATGTCCAATACCGACAAAAATAATCAATTAACAGAATCCTCAATAACCCGCTCAACACCCAAGCCGTCAAGCGTTGTCCCCGCCTCCGCCTTGACGTCCGTCACGCCGTCAGCGGGAGGATGATTGAAGCTGAAATCGGCATAAATCGGCTGGTCGATCCGCACGTGCCCCTTGAGGGTCTGACGCGCCTCCCCCTCGATCAGGAACTGAACCTGGCGCAGGTAAGGAAA
>PKUG01000140.1:6207-11566 GCA_002869665.1 Desulfuromonas sp.
GCTGTTGGCGACACTGTAGACCGACAAAAGTTCCGACAGGCTTCCCCCCGGATGGAGATCGGCCAGTTTGCGGGAGAAGTTGATCCGCACCAGGTCATTTTCGACCTCGACCCCGAGAACCTCAGCCTCTCCCGGCAACACCGGCAGGTTCTCTTCCTGCGAACCTCGAAGCAAGCTGGTCACGAGGCTGCGAATACACTCGGCATCCTCCTCACAACCGGGGATGTCGGCCCGCTCCGGAATCAGAAAATCTCCCTGCCGCGCTGTAAAGTAAAGCTGTACCTCGCGGGACGGGAGCTCCTCGACAACGGCTACGGGGGCCTGTTCAACGACGACTTCCGGTTCACGGGTCAGCCATGATGCCCCATAACCAATCAGCACTCCGACGACCGTAACCGCGACCAAACCTGCTGCAATTTTTTTCATATGACCTCGTCTAACCGATCTGCACCTGCTGAACCCTGTTCAATTCCGTCCCCAGAAACGCCCGACCAACCCGCTCGAAACGGGTTGGAACATCGGTCACGAAAAAATGTCGTTCGCCGCCATGCTGCGGGTTTTCAAGCCCCTCCTCGGCAAAGATCCGGGCCACCGATTTCGCCGTTTCTTCTGCCGAATCGACGAGCATGACCCCGTCCCCGAGGACCTGGCGCAGGGTCTCACGCAGCAGCGGATAATGGGTGCAACCCAGCACCAGGGTGTCGATGCGTGCTTCGATCATCCCCTGAAGATACTCGGCCGCCGTCAGCCGGGCGATCTCGTGATCCGCCCACCCCTCTTCCACCAGCGGCACGAACAACGGGCAGGGGGTCGAAAATATCTGGGCATCGGGGAGCAATTTCCTGATCGCCTCGGGATAACGGCCGCTGTTGATCGTCCCCTCGGTGCCGATGACGCCGATCCGTCGGTTGCGACTGTGAACCGCCTTGCAGGCACCCGGCTCGATCACACCGAGAACCGGCAACTGGAACCGCTTGCGCAATCCCGGCAATGCAACCGCCGAAGCGGTATTGCACGCGACGACCAGCATCTTCACCCCCTGGTCGACGAGAAATTCAGCAGCCTCCAGGGCATAGCGCTGAACCGTCTCGACACTCTTGGTGCCGTACGGAACCCTGGCGGTATCCCCGAGATAAAGAAGATTTTCCCCCGGCATACGCGCGGCAATCTCTTTGAAGACCGTCAGGCCGCCGACCCCGGAATCGAATATACCAATGGCACGATAGCGCAAGAAAACTCCAATTCAGACCCGTCACGGACCTGTTATCGAACACCCCGCTGCGGCAAAAGCGCCCGGCACTCGCAGAGCATGAGAACGCATGCGACAGCCGCAGAAACAGGGGAAAAACACCACTTTTTTCCAGCCGCTCATCCTAGATAACCCCCTATTCAAAGTCAAGATTTACAGGCTTTTAGACCTTTTCCGGACCAGGACAATCTGCTACTATCCTTTTGCTCAACAATCCGTCCGTGTTAAAGGAGCAGAAATGAGCTGGGCCGACGTTAAAGAGTATCTCGATTATCTGCGCACCGACCAAGTCATGGAGCGCCTGCAAAATTCGAACATCGGGGACCTGACCACCAACCCCTGGTTCTATGCCGGTTTTGCTGCAGTGATCCTGATCACCTACTTCATGAACTGGAAAAAAATTTCCGCCTTCATTGTCGGAATCGGCGGCTTCGTTCTCGCCCTTTCGATGGCCATCGGCAAGGGTACAGGGGTCGAAGGGATCGAATCGGGCGGAATCTGGATTATGGTCGGTGGCGGGGTTCTTGTTATCGGACTGTTTATCTACATTCTCTTTATCAAGGCGGAATGACCGCCGCGAAGCCCCCCAACAAGACAGACCCCGGTCTGTCCTGCCGGAGACATTGAATGAAAAAACGTGACATTTTGCTCCTGATCGGAGCCCTGGCTATTATCATCTTTCTCTGGATGGCACCGCCGGAGTCAACCAAACCGGTACCAAAAGACGAGACCCACATTCAATTCCACGAGATGGTCAAGACCGAAGGAAAAAAAGCGGCGGAGAAATTCTGCGAAGATTGCCACAACGCTGACACCGTCCCCTTCCCGGAAGATCACCCGGAGAAATTCCGCTGCCTCTTCTGCCACAAGGTTAAATAAGACCGATAGGGCAAACATCAGAACCAGAAAAGCCCCGCTTCCTGTGTGAAGCGGGGCTTTTTTCATTCGTGCGCAGCACTGAACCGATCACAAACCGCGAATCTGGACCTCTTCGACATAATGTCCAGCCCGGGTCGCCAGTGCCCTGAGTGCATCAGGCGCATAAGCGCACAACTCCTGCCACTCCTTGACCATGGCATGCTCCGCCACATACTGCTGCAGCACCCAGAGCGGCGCCCCCTTCAACAGGTCGCCGATCTCATCGATTTCGGCTTCCCCTACCAATTCGGGAATGCAGGTCGTCCGATACTCAACCTCGACTGTGGCCTGGCTGAGCAACTCAACTGTACGCCTCAACGGCTCTGAATTGACCGGGTGGTTATGGAGCTCACCGTAACGCGACGGTGCGGTTTTGAGATCGATGGCGACGTAATCGAGCAGGTTCCGCTCCAGCAGGTCGGCAATCACTTCCGGCAGAAGCCCGTTACTATCGAGCTTGATCTGGAATCCGAGCGCCTTGAGCTGCGTTAAAAATGCCGGCAGACCTGAATCGATGGTCGGTTCTCCGCCCGATATCACAACCCCATCGATAAACCCTTTGCGTTTTTCCAGGTCCGCCAGCAACTCGTCCAGAGGATAATCGGAATAGCCTTCGGGGTCCAGTACCAGTCCGCCGTTATGACAATAGGGGCAGGTCAGGTTGCAACCGCCGGTAAACACCAGCGCCGCCACCCGCCCGGGAAAATCGAGCAGACTGGTCCCCTGGAAACCCTTGATCCGGATCGTTTTCAGCGGTTGCTCTCCGGTGCGGCAACAACATACTCAGAACGATCCTTGAACTCTTCCTTTTTCCCCTTGTTCCACTGCTGAACCGGCCGGAAAAAACCGCAAACACGTGAATAAACTTCGGTCTTTGCTTCACATTTTGTTGCCATTGAAAACTCCTTCACTTGATGGAATCGAAAAATCAGGCCGCCTTCCCTTCATTCAGGCAGGGGCAGGAAAAATGTTCACCCGAGATATAACCATGCACCGGACAGATGGAAAAGGTCGGGCTGATGGTGAAATAGGGCAGATGGAAATTCTCGGCAATCCGCCGTACCAGTAAGCGTGCGCTGCGCCAATCTTCGAGCCGCTCACCGAGGAACCCGTGAAAGACAGTACCACCGGTATAGAGGGTCTGCATGCCGTCCTGATGGGTCAAGGCGGCAAAAATATCCTCCGTCGTCCCGACCGGCAGCTGGGTCGAGTTGGTGTAATACGGCTCGTCGGTCCCGGCACAGATGATCTCCGGATAGGTCTGACGATCACGGTTCGCCAGACGGAAGCTGGTCCCTTCAGCCGGGGTCGCCTCAAGGTTGTAGAGGTGTCCGGTTTCATCCTGAAAGGCTTCGAGCTGGGTACGCATATAGTTAAGGGTTTCCTGCGCCAGGACCTCGCCCTCCGGGCTGTCGATGCCGCAACCAAGGAGGTTCTGACAGGCCTCGTGCATACCGATCAGGCCGATAGTCGAAAAGTGATTGTCCCAGTAATGGCCGCTACGCTCGCGGATCGCACCGAGGTAATACTTGCTGTAGGGGTAGAGACCATCCTCGGTGAAGCGCTCAAGTTGCTTGCGCTTGATCTCCAGCGACTCGCTGGCCAGCTTCATCAACTGACTGATACGGGCGAAGAACTCGGTCTTGTCGCTCGCCAGGTAGGCTGCCCGCGGCAGATTGAGGGTGACGACCCCGACCGAACCGGTCAGCGGATTCGAACCGAACAGCCCGCCACCACGACGCCGCAGTTCGCGGTTGTCGAGACGCAGCCGGCAACACATGGAACGCGCATCTTCCGGATCCATGTCGGAGTTGATGAAGTTGCTGAAATAAGGGATGCCGTACTTGGCCGTCATCTCCCAGACCGGTTGCAGACGATCGCTCTCCCAGTCCAGCTCGCGGGTGATGTTGTAGGTTGGGATCGGGAAGGAAAAGATCCGCCCGCTCGCGTCCCCGGCCATCATCACTTCGCAGAAGGCCCGGTTGAGCATATCCATCTCATCCTGGAACTCGCCGTAGCAACGATCCATCAGCTCCCCGCCGATGACCACCGCCTCGTTCGCCATGTTCGACGGCACGATCATATCCATGGTGATATTGGTAAAAGGCGTCTGGAACCCGACCCGGGTCGGGACGTTCATGTTGAAGATGAATTCCTGAAGCGACTGCCGCACCTCGCCATAACCGAGCCCGTCGTAGGCGATGAACGGTGCCAACAGGGTATCGAAACCGGCGAAGGCCTGGGCCCCGGCCGCCTCCCCCTGCAGGGTGTAGAAGAAATTGACCGCCTGACCGAGGGCGGTACGGAAATGCTTCGGCGGGCCGCTTTCGGTTTTGCCGTAGGCGCCGGTAAACCCCTTGAGCAGCAGATCCTTCAGATCCCAACCACAGCAGTAAACCGACAGCATTCCCAGGTCGTGGATATGGTAATCCCCGTTGCGGTGGGCGTCGGCAATGTCGACGGGATAGATTTTGTTGAGCCAGTAGTTACTGGTGATATTGGCAGCGATGTGATTATTGAGCCCCTGCAGCGAGTAGCCCATGTTGGCGTTCTCGTTGACCCGCCAGTCCTCGCGCACCAGGTAGGAGTCGATCGCCTCGATCGACCGGCGCATGAACTCGCGCGTCTCGCGCAGGCTTTCGTGCTGTTTACGGTAGAGAATGTAGGCCTTGGCGGTCTGGGCGTGACCATTTTCGATCAGGATCTTTTCAACCAGATCCTGAACATTCTCGACGGTCGGCACCCGCTCATCCTTGTAGAGGACTTCGAGGATACCGCCGATCTGACGGGCGATGTCGCGGGCCTTGTCCAGGTCGGCACCACCGACAGCCTTGACCGCCTTGATGATTGCCTGGGCTATTTTCTCCTCGTCGTAGGGGGCCAGACGGCCGTCACGTTTGCGAATGAATTTCGGCATGGCACCCTCCCGTTGTGCATGCGGTCTTCCCGACTCGTTTACATTTGCGTGGACATTCAAACATCAAGGGTCAAACGTTTAGAAAAATACCACAAAATGAAGTTGAGGCAAGCCAAAAAAACACAATATGTTGTGGATGATAGTTTACATAAATACTATATATTGTCGATCACCTGTGATTTTCCTGTGGATAAAGGCAGCGAAAGTCGGGCGAAAACAGGGAGTTTGGCAACAAGGGTGAAGAGATTGGATGAAAAAGAGGAGCTGGCGGGAGA
>PKUG01000120.1 GCA_002869665.1 Desulfuromonas sp.
CGTGCACGATCTTGACGACTTGCTGGTCCGGCTGGACCGCGTCGACCACCTGCTCGCCCACGGCGGCGCTTACCGGCGCCTCTACGACAGCCAGTTCCGCGACCGGGAGGTCGTCACCACCAAAGCAACAGCACAAAAAAGAGAGGGCACAGCGTGAGTCAGGACAACCGCTTTAAAAAATCAGATGTTTTCATTCTCTCGTTCGCCCACCTGGCGCACGACACATTTTCAGCGTTTTTGGCGCCGCTGCTGCCGCTGTTGATCGCCAAGCTGGGGCTGAGCCTGTCGCTGACCGCCTTCCTCGATATCATTCGGCGCATCCCGGCGCTGTTCAATCCGCTTCTCGGCCTGATGGCGGAGAAGACCGGGATCAAGTATTTCGTCATTCTCACCCCGGCGGTCACCGCCATCAGCATGAGCCTGATCGGGCTGGCGAACTCCTTCGCCATGCTCTTCATCCTGCTCTTTGTCGCCGGAATCTCGGCCGCGCTCTTCCACGTCCCATCACCGGTGATTGTCAGGGAGGCCTCCGGCAACAGGGTCGGAACCGGGATGAGTTTCTTCATGGTCGGCGGTGAACTGGCCCGGACCCTCGGGCCATTGCTGGTCATTTCAGCGGTCTCGGTCTGGGGGCTGGAAGGGATCTACCGGTTGATGCCGATCGGTATCGCCGCCTCGGTGCTGCTGTATGTGAAACTGAAGAATCTGGATGGGGAAAGACGGCTGCGCAAGCCGAAGGAGAAAGGGGACACGCACAGGATTCTGCTCCGCTACTGGCCGTTTTTCGTCGTTGTCGGCGCCTTTCTCAGCTTTCAGGCGGCGATGAAGAGTGCCCTGACCCTCTACCTGCCGGTCTACCTGACCGGCCAGGGGGCGTCACTCTGGTACGCGGGGATTTCTCTCTCCGTACTGCAGTTCTTCGGCGTCATCGGCACCTTCCTCGCCGGCAGCATCTCCGACAGGATCGGCCGCAGAAACACCCTGATCGTCTCCAGCATCGGGTCAGTCATCAGCATGGCGCTGTTCATCCTCACCCAGAATATCGTCCTGCTGGCTGTTCTCGGGCTGTTCCTGTTCGCCTCGGGCCCGGTGCTGATGGCCAGCTTCCAGGACACCGATTCGAACATGCCGACTTTCATGAACAGCATGTACATGTTCATCAACTTCGGCGTCAGTTCGGTGATCGTCTTCGCCCTGGGATTCGTCGGCGACCGGATAGGCCTCGACCTGACCTACAAGGTCTGCGTCATTTTCGCCCTCGGCACGATTCCGGCAGCATTGCTGCTGACGCGCTTCAACAAGGCACAGCCCGAGCAGGAGTAATCTTTTTCAACACCGGCCGACAAACATAAACACCCCCGGGAGGAGAGTTCCGGGGGGTGTTTGCCGTTGTGCCGTATATATGATCGCCGCTGAAGCTTACTGGCGTCGTTCTCTCAGTTTGTTACGCAGGTCGGTGATATCAAGGTAACGGGTATACATCCGGAGACTGCCGCCCGGCCTCATCGGCCAGCGTTCCCGCGGCCGATCACAGAACAGCTCGACGCCGTTGCCGTCGGGGTCGTGCAGGTAGAGCGCTTCGCTCACGCCGTGGTCGGCGACACCATCGAGAGGGACCCCGGCTGCATCAAGACGCTCCAGTGCATCGGCCAGGGCGGTACGGTTCGGGTAGCGGATGGCCAAATGGTAGAGCCCCGTCGTTCCGTATTTCGGCGCCGGCCCCCCTGGCTCTCCCAGGTGTTGAGACCGATATGATGATGGTAGCCGCCCGCCGACAGAAAGGCCGCCTGGTCGGCGAGAGGTTCGACCTCGCCATCCGCATCTCCCCACAGCAGGAGGATTCGTCGCTGGTCTCCCGCCGGCTGTCAAGCACACGGGTCATCATGTGCACCGCACCGGGCGTCTGGTCGAGACTCTCCCCGACTGGCAATCGGAAGAACGCGGGATTTACGCGGTCTACCCCACGCGTCGCTATCTCTCCGGCAAGGTCCACGCCCTGATCGACTTTCTTGAAGAGTCGTTCAAAACCGTCAGCTGGAACACTCTGGCAGCGAAGGCGGAATAGCGGAAGGAATACAGCGCCGGGCCAGCGCTTTATGCGTATGGCCCGGCGTTCTTTTCAAATATTCTCGGTGCGGATTGCGCGGTAACGCAGCCCGTGGATGGTATTGGAGATACCGAGTTCGCGGTTTTCCGGCTCGGTATGGAAGTGGTAGTTGCTCGTGCCCAGGGTCGTGAAGGTCGTCCCGAAGATATCCAGTTCGCTGTCGGAAACGGGCTTCACACCGAACTCATCACAAATTTTCTCATATTGATCACGGGGGAGTGCCGTTTTGGGAATGCTGTTGAAACGGCGCATGTGGGCGATAAATTCTTCAGGATCATCCACCGTGAACCTGCGATAGGGGTTGGCTGGCTCCTCCAGGTGATACCCCGATTCCATGAAACGCCCTTCCGGCGTCTTCTCCATCGTCGTCCAGACTGTCGCCATTGCTCTTCCTTTCCTGACGTCGTGATGACTGTTGCGGCCCGGACAAAAACCATCCGGGGACAAAAAAACAGAGGGATTCCAGCCGTCTTCAGCACCTGAGTTGTACGCCTGCCGCGACCGGAGGGTTGACTGTACGCGAGACGACGGCAAGCACCGGTCGCCCCCGCAGTGGTCGGCATAACAGCCCGGAACCAGCAACGGACTTCCCACCTGAGCCGGAGCACCTGAAGGTGTCACTTTCTCTCTGGTGACAGCGCCAGCTTCAGGCTATGCTGCCGGGATGTCGACCCTGCGTTCAAATATAAGCAAGCTCTATGCCTTCTCTTTCCTGCAGATGAGCCTGTTCCCGATGGCGATCATCACCCTGTTCTGGAAAGACCAGATCGGGATGAGCCTGACGCAGATCCTCGTGCTCCAGGGGATCTTCGCCGTCGCCATGGTGGTCATGGAGTACCCGTCCGGCTACATCAGCGACCGCATCGGCTACCGCAAGGCGCTCAACTATGCCGCCCTGCTCGGCGTTGCCGGCTGGGGGCTCTACACCGTCGCCGAAACCTTCACCGGAGTGCTGATCGCCGAGATCACCCTCGGCGTCTCCATGTCGTTCATCAGCGGCTCCGACAGCGCCCTGCTCTTCGAGAGCCTGAAAGGGACCGACGAGGAGCAGCACTACGCCCGCCACCAGGGGCGGATGAGCGGCGGCGGCCAGATCGGCGAGGCCTGCGGCGCGCTCTTCGCCGGCCTGCTCTACGCCACCGCGCCGCTGCTCCCCTTTTTAATCCAGACGGTGGTCTGGGTGCTGATCTTCTTCCTCACCCGCACCTTGGTCGAACCGCAGCGGACCACCACAGCGACAACCAGCCACCTGGCCGAGGCCTGGCGCTCGACCCGCTACGCCCTGATCGAAAACCGGCGCCTGCGCTACACCATCCTGCTCAATCTGGTGCTCGGACTTTCCTCCTTCTACCCGGTCTGGCTGATCCAGCCCTACATGCAGGACGGCGGCGTGCCGCTCACCTGGTTCGGACCGGTCTGGGCCGGCGCCAACCTCAGCGTCGCTCTCTTCGCCCTCGCCAGCCACCGCTTTCACCTCAAACTCGGCGACGCGCACATGGTCATCCTCTTCGCCCTGCTGATCGTCGGCGGCTACCTGGGGTTGGGATTGAGCGGCGGGGCCTGGGGTTTTCTCTTCTACTATCTGCTGACCAGCATGCGCGGCCTGCGCGGACCGATGCTGCTCAACCACGCCCAGCGCGAAATCCCCTCGGAGAACCGCGCCGGCATCCTCTCATTGCAGTCACTCTGCTTCCGCCTCGCCTTCGTCTGCAGCGGCCCGCTCATCGGCCGCCTCGCCGACAGCTTCGGCGTCCAGCGCACCTTCCTCTTTCTCTGCTACGCCTTCGGCGTGGCGCTGCCGCCGGCGGTCTGGTTGTTCCTGCGGGAATTGAAGAAGACTGCGGACAGCTAGAGAACCGCGGGGTCACTACGGAGATGTCGAGGAGACCAAGAGAATTCACAAACAGAGGTTCGTCCGTCTTCATCACCCATTTGAGTTGGAGGGGGCCTTTTCCAGCGTCCACCCCCATCCCGACCTTCCCCCGTCAAGGGGGAAGGAGCAATTCCTTGGCCCAAAAGGGCTCCTGGCAGCAACTGGCTGCACAGGGGCAATGATTCCAACCTACAGGGGCCAGTGAACCGGCAGAAACCGCCGCCGGATTGTGCCGAAACTAAAAAGTCGGCTAATATTTATGGAAAGGAACTGGATACTGCTCTGACCACGCGTCGAAAAATTGCCCCGGCCACGACGAGGCAACCCTGCCATTGCCGGAGCATCGACTCTTTTCGAATGCTGGTCCGACTGACAGAAAGGCCGGACAATGAACGATCTGAGCAGCAACAGGGAACCCCTGATAAATTTTCTGCAGAAAATCATCAAATACGCGGTACGGGTTCTCGCCGTCCTGATGACGGCGGTTATCCTGTGGGGTGTCGTCGACGTCTTCTGGGTCCTGTACCAGAAGCTGATCAGCCCGCCGGTGATGATGCTGACAATCAACGATATTCTGGCGACCTTCGGCGCCTTTATGGCGGTTCTCATCGCCATCGAGATTTTTGTTAATATTATTATCTATCTCCGTGACGACGTCATCCATGTCAAAATCGTTCTCGCCACCGCGTTGATGGCGATCGCGCGAAAGATCATTATTCTGGACTATGACAAAATCTCTCCTGATTTTGTCTGGGCGACGGCGGGGGTCACCCTGGCGATGGCAATCGCCTACTGGCTGGTGGTTTACTTCACCGAACAGCGGGCGCAACCGAGGAGCACAGGGCAGAAACAACCAACCGACAATCAAAAGTAAACGAGCGACGCTCATTATGCGTCCGTCATTTTCAGCTGAACCTTCTGCATTTACCGGGGAGCGACTATGAATCGATTCAAGAACATCCTGTTTGTCTGCACCGGTCAGGACGCCGACCTCTTCGCTTTCAACCAGGCCCTGGAACTGGCAAAGATCAACAGCGCCCGGCTCTCGATCCTGGCGACCTATGAGCCGGTTTCAAGCTTCGGAAAGGTTTTTTTCGGCAAGGAAAAACTGGACGAACTCAATACGGCCCTGGAAGAGAAGCTCACCCAGGCGGTCGAAGAGTTGGTGGCCGGACACGCGGAGAAAATCGAGAAGCGCCTGATCACCGCTGCCAGATCCCCCCTGGAAACCATCTACCGGGTGCTGGAGAACGATTTCGATCTGGTCATCAAGGTCAAGGAAACAAGCGAAACAGCAGGGCGCCTCTCCAACACCGACATGCGCCTGCTGCGCAAGTGCCCCTGCCCGGTATGGATGATCAACGATGACTACCAGCGCGGCTTTACCCGCATTCTCGCCGCCATCGATCCCAACCCGACGGAAGTGGAACGGGTTCAATTGCAGTACGAGGTCATGAAACTGGCCACGTCGCTGGCAAAAAGGGAGAATGCGAAACTGGATATTCTCTACGCCTGGGAATTTTATTCTGAAATCACCCTGAAGAGTCCACGTTTCCATATGTCAAACGAAGAGATCGCCGAACTGTCCAACTCGGAAGAGGCGACCCATCAAAACTGGCTGCAGGACGCGGTTGAGGCCTTTGAAGACAAGGAGCAACCCTTTGATACTCACCTGATCCAGGGCAAGCCGAGCCAAAAGATTCTCGAATTCATCGCTGAGAACAACTGCAACCTGCTGGTCATCGGCACAGTGGCCCGGACCGGGATCCCCGGACTGTTGATCGGCAACACCGCCGAAACCGTATTGAGTCAGGCCAACTGCTCCATCCTGACGATCAAGCCGCCCAACTTCAAAAGCCCGGTTACCCTCGAATAGGCAAAAAGAGCCCGGCAGCAACTGGCTGCCGGGCTCTTTTTTAGCGGACAAATTTTTGCTGACAACGAAAACCGCGTGAATTATTGCGCCCGGGTATAGAAGCAGACCTCGTACTCCCCTTCGTAAGCCTTGATGATCCCGTAAGCGGGGGTCCCGTCGCCGCGGTCGGCATAGGAGAAGTAGAGGCTGTTCCCGTCTTCCCCCTGAATCTCGGCCCC
>PKUG01000143.1 GCA_002869665.1 Desulfuromonas sp.
CGAAGGAGTCTGCGCTGGAGAAGAAGCTGCTGCCCGGCAGGCTGGTGATGGTCTGCTTGCCGGCGTTGATCAGGTCGGGGTGCTGACCCCCCTCCTGCGGGAAGGGGCCGACGCCGAGCAGGCCGTTTTCGGCGTGCAGGGTGACGGTGATGTCGTCGGGAATGTAGTTGGCGACCAGGGTCGGCATGCCGATCCCGAGGTTGGCGTACATGCCGTTCTTGAATTCCTTGCTGATGCGGATTGCCTGCCATTCGCGCGCCGGGGAGAACCCTTTGAGGGTGAACTTGCCGGCCAGAGTCAGCTGTTCGATCGGTTTCTCGTAGTCGCTGCAGAGGACCAGACGGTCGACGTAGTTGCCGGGGACGTGGACCTGGTGCGGATCGAGTTCGCCGATTTCGACGATCTCTTCGACCTCGGCGACGGTGATCCGGCCGGCCTTGGCGCAGGCGGCGTTGAAGTTGTTTGCGGTGTAATGGAAGATGAGGTTCCCCGCCTTGTCGGCTTTCCAGGCCTTGACCAGGGCGAGGTCGGTGGTGATGCTTTTTTCCATCACGTATTCGCGCCCGTCGAACTCCTGGAGCGATTTCCCCTCGGCCAGGCTGGTGCCGTAGCCGGTGCGGGTGAAGAAGGCCGGAATCCCGGCACCGCCGGCACGCAGCTTCTCGGCCAGGGTCCCCTGCGGGGTCAGTTCCAGCTCCAGTTCACCGCTCAGGAACTGCTGCTCGAACAGCTTGTTTTCGCCGACGTAGGAGGAGATCATCTTTTTGATCTGGCGGGTCTGGAGCAGCCAGCCGAGGCCGAAGTCATCGACCCCGGCGTTGTTGCTGACCACTGTCAGCCCCGTGGCGCCGCTGTCACGCACGGCTTTGATCAGGTGTTCGGGAATGCCGCACAGGCCGAAACCGCCGGCCGCGATGGTCATCTCGTCACGGGTCAGCCCGGCCAGCGCCTCAGCCGCGTCGGTATAGATCGGTTTCATCGAAAAACTCCTTTTTCAGGCGAAAGGAAAAAGGTTAAAGGCTGAAGGTTTTGACTGCAACTTTTGCCTTTCTCCTTTCACCTTTGGCCTTGTGTTTTTTAAACAAGCTCGAAAATTGCCGCGACGGCTTCGCCGCCGCCGATGCAGAGGGTCGCGAGACCGTACTTTTCGCCCCGAGCCTTCATTTCGCGGACGAGGGTGGCGCTCAGGCGCGCGCCGCTGGCGCCAATCGGGTGGCCGATGGCGACCGCGCCGCCGTTGACGTTGACCCGCTCCGGGTCGAGGCCGAGCTCCTTGATGGCGACCAGGGGGACGGCGGCGAAGGCTTCGTTGATCTCGAACAGGCCGATGTTGGCGGGGTGTAGACCGGCTTTGGCGCAGCACTTGCGGATGGCGTCGACCGGCGCTTCGGCGAACAGGTCGGGGTGGATGCTGTTAGTCGTCCCGGCGACAAGCCGCGCGAGGGGCTTCAGGCCGTGTTGCTTGACCGCCTCTGCGCCGGCGAACAGGGCCAGCCCGGCACCATCGTTGATGGTTGAGGCGTTGCCGGCGGTGATGGTTCCCTGCTTGCTGAACACCGGGCGCAACTCGGGGAGTTTGGCGATGCTGCCACGGAAGGGTTCTTCGTCCTCGGCGACGATGGTTTCCCCCTTACGCGAGGGGATGACAACTGAGGCCAGTTCGGCGGCGAAAGTGCCGTTTCTGACCGCCGCTTGGGCGCGGCTGTAGGAGCGCGCGGCATAGTCATCCTGCTCAGCGCGGATGAGTCCGCGGGCGGCGACCCAGTCTTCGGTGATCTCCCCCATGTGGCGTTTCGAGTAGGGATCCTGCAGGCCGTCGTGAATCAGCAGGTCGCGCATTTCACCGTTCCCCAGACGCTGGCCGAAGCGGGCGGCGGGAAGCAGGTAAGGGGCTTGCGACATGTTCTCCATGCCGCCGGCAATGACGATCTGCGCATCGCCGAGGCGGATCGCGTCGGCGGCCAGCATTTGTGCTTTCAGCCCGCTGCCGCAGACCTTGTTGATGGTCATGGCGTGGACGCTGTCGGGCAGTCCGGCCTGACGCATCGCCTGGCGGGCCGGGGCCTGGGCCGTGCCCCCCTGAAGCACCTGACCGATGATGACCTCGTCGACGTCTTCAGCGGGGAGGCCGGTCTCGCGTAGCAGGGCGCTGATGACCCCGGCGGCCAGGGCTGGGGCCGGGACCCCGGCAAGGACTCCACCGAAGGAACCGAAGGGGGTACGCAGGGCGGAGACGATGAAAACATCGTTCATGTTACGAACTCCTGACATGGTTGCGGCGGGCCGCTGTCGCGCTCGCCGACGGGGGTTGTTCCACCGATAAAATGATACCGGAACGAAGACTTTTAACAGCATAGAAAGACACTGTTCCATTTGCAAGTGTCTCTCCACCTGTTGTTCCCATTCCACCTGAATCAGCCTGCAGGCAGAGAAAAATCGGGGTCGGGAGCGCTTTTTGTCGATGATTTTAGTGTTGACTCGAATCAGTCGGATAACTATTGTAAATGGTCAGACCATTTTAACGCACAGGTGATCATGATGAGTGAACAACAGCAGATAGAACAGTTTTCTACGGCAGCCCGGGCGGTCGGTGCCGAGGTGGTGTCTCTGGCGTCGATCAAGGAGGCGGCGGAATATGTGGCCGGGAAGGTCACAGGTTCGTTACTGGTGCCGGCCTTTACCAGTGGCAGCCGCTTCAAGCTGAAGGCGGCGCTCAGGAACGCCGGCTGTACGATCGTCGATGACGACTTCCGGACTCAGGCCGAACAGGCCGAAGCGGGGGTGACCGGGGTCAATTTCGCTATCGCCGACACCGGTACCCTGGTGCTGGAAAGTACGGCCGAAGAGATCCGCCTGGCGACCACCCTGCCACCGAAACAGTTCGCCCTGCTTGATCCGGCCAAGCTTGTCGCCGACGGGATCGCCGCCGTTGCTCCCCTGCGGCAGCTGCATGAACGGGACGCACGTAATTTCATCGCCTACATCACCGGCCCCAGCCGCACCGCCGACATCGAGCGGGTGTTGACCATCGGCGTCCACGGACCGAAGGAGCTGTTCATTCTCCTTATTCCCGGGCTGAGCGACGATTATCTGGAGATGTAAAAAATCAGGACAAAGGTGAAAGGTGAAAGGCTAAAGGTCAAGACAGAACCTTTTTCTTTTTACCTTTGGCCTTCAGCCTCAGGAGTCTTTTATGTCCAAACAACGGAGTCAGGATTACCGGCGGCGGGTCGACAGGGCGCTGGCGACACCGAAACTGCAGGATGCCCTGCATAAGTTCGGGGATGCCTTTCTGCTGGCGCGGGAGAAGGCGTTCAGCGGGCACGATTTTGAGGCCTTGCGTGGCGAGATCGGGCGGATGAAGACTGTCGTGCGCGAGGATCACGCGGCGCTTCTTGAGCAGTTCATCGCCAATGCCGAAGCGGCCGGGACCATCGTCTACCGGGCAAAGGACGCTGCCGATGCCAACCGTTACATCGCCGAACTGGCGAAGAAAAAGAATGCGAAGCTGGCGGTGAAGAGCAAGAGCATGGTCAGTGAGGAGACCCACCTCAACCACGCCTTGGAGAAAGCCGGAACCCGGGCGCTGGAAACCGACCTCGGTGAATGGATCGTCCAGCTCGCCGGGCAGCGCCCGAGTCACATGGTGATGCCGGCGATTCACATGTTCAAGGAGGAGGTCGCTGAACTGTTCAGCAAGGAGACCGGGAAACAGGAGCCGGCGGAGATCGAGCACCTGGTCGAGGTCGCCCGCGAGCAGCTGCGCCAGGGCTACTTCGAGGCTGAAATCGGGATCACCGGCGCCAATATTGCCGTCGCCGAAACCGGCGGCATCGCCCTGGTCACCAATGAGGGGAACGCGCGGCTGGCCTCAACCCTGCCGCCGGTCCATGTCGCCCTGATCGGTATCGAGAAACTGGTCCCGACCCTGGAGGACGCGGCGCGCATCATCCAGGTGCTGCCGAAAAACGCCACCGGCCAGTTGCTGACCTCCTATGTCACCTGGATTCGTGGTGCCGTCCCCTGTGCCGGTGCGGAGAAGGAGCTTCACTTCGTTCTCCTTGACAATGGCCGCAGCACCCTGGCCGAATCCCCTCAGTGCCGCGATGCCCTCAACTGCATCCGTTGCGGCGCCTGTGCCAACGTCTGCCCGGTCTACCAGACGGTTGGCGGGCATGTCTTCGGTCATATCTATATCGGCGCCATCGGCATCATCCTGACGGCTTTTTATCACGGACTGGAGAACGCCGCCGAACTGGTCAAAGCCTGTATCGGTTGCCGCTCCTGCGTGGCCGTTTGTCCGGCCAATATCGACCTTGAAGAGATCATCCTCCATCTGCGCGAAAACGTCGGTGACGAAGAGGGGATCGGCGCCGGTAAGGCGCTGGTGTTCCGCAAGGTGATGCAGAACCGCAAGCTGTTCCACAGTTTGATCAAAGCGGCCAGCCTGCTGCAGAAGCCGGTCACCCGCGGCGAGCGGACGATCCGTCACCTGCCGTTGTTCTTCTCACCACTGACCGAATGGCGGACCCTGCCGGCTATTGCCGATGTGCCGTTGCGTGACGCCATTGCCGGCAAGCTGCGTAAGATAGAGGCTCCGCGCTATCGCGTGGCCCTGTTCGGTGGCTGCGCCAACGATTTCCTCTACCCGGAGCTGGGGCTCGATCTCACCGAGGTGTTGGGTGCTCTCGATGTCGAGATGTCCTATCCGCGCGAGCAGAACTGCTGCGGCATTCCGGCGATCTATTCCGGTGACCGGGAGACCGCCGTCGAGCTGGCGAAGCAGAACATCGACGCCATGCTCGCCGGCAACCCCGATTACGTTCTGACCACCTGTCCGACCTGTGCCGCGGCGCTGACACACAATTTTATCGAACTGCTCAAGGACAATCCGGCCTGGGCACAGAAGGCCGAACGGTTGGCACGGATCACCGTCGATGCGGCCAGCTTCATCCTCGAAAAGCTGGATGGGGGGACACTGCTCGCCGATCTGGCGCCGCGAGAGAAGGTCACCTATCACGACTCCTGTCATCTCAAACGCGGGATCGGGGTCTGGGAGCAGCCGCGCCAACTGCTGAAAGACGCCGGCTTCGAACTGGTCGAGATGGAGCATGCCGACCGCTGCTGCGGTTTCGGCGGGTCCTACTCGTTGACGGGTCATCCGGAGATTGCGAAGAAGATCCTGCGTGACAAGGTGGCCGATATCGAAAAGTCGGGAGCCAGCTGTGTGGTGATGGATTGCCCAGGCTGCATGATGCAGATCCGTGGCGGACTGGAAAAGGGGGAGGTGCCGGTGCGGGCGCAGCATACGGTGGAGTTGCTGGCTGAGGCGTTGAGGAATAAGAAATAATTACGGTCGCTACTAGATTAATCAAGCCGCCGCGGATGCAATCCGCGGCGGCTTTTTTGCGTGCAGCACTGAAAAGATTTTTCCATGCCCCATAAATTCGCTTCTGCCCATTTGAGCCGAACGGCTCGGCTGGGCGGGTTGTTATTTGTAGAAAGCTAACTACAGAGAGCCGGACTCTTGCGTCGGACGATAAAAAGAGTTTCTTTTGCATTCTTTTCTTTGCGTTCAAAGAAAAGGATGGCGTCAGGCGGGACGCGACCCGCCGGTTTTGCTTTTATGGTTTTAGGTTCGAGGTTCGCTGAAGATCAAAGTCAAAGTCGCGGGGTTGCGGCCCCGCACGCCGCCTTACTTTTTATCCAAGCCGATAAAACGTAAGCAAAAAGCGGCTTTTCAAATTGTCTGGCGCGCAAAGGCAGTTCTTTGTTGGTGGCCACCAGCAGAAGAATACCCGCCCAGCTGAGCCATGCGGCTCAAATGGGCAGAAGCGGATTGATTATTAAGTAGATACAGGCCTGTCTCTGCGGCTCTGCGCCACTGCGCGAAATCATCAAAGCCTGTAGGGTGCGGTGAACAGAGTGAACCGCACCGTCAGTGTCTAAACCTTTCCTCTGAATTGAACTGTTTAGTACGAAAGGAAACCCCCCGGCTTTGCCGGGGGACCCTAAAAGTTTGACAGTTCCGGAAGTAATTGAAAGCCTCCCATCTGTGAACCGCTCAAAG
>PKUG01000068.1 GCA_002869665.1 Desulfuromonas sp.
CACCCTTGGTGTTGGTCATCTCGAAAGGCATGTAGCCCGGCTCCATACCGACACGCAGGGTACCGCGCTCAAGGATTTCATCGAGGGTGTCCGCAGCAGCGAACCCCGGCAGCAGCACACAAACAGCCAGCAGACATGCAAGAACCAGTTTCAAATGTTTCATCGTGTTTAGCCTCCATTTATCAAAGTAGGGATAGAAAACGCCGGCTATTCCGGCTGGGAGTTCCTTAGATTTTAATAGGATTTTCCTTCATCCAGAAGTTCCTGGATCGACATCCGCGTCTGGCAGACGGGGCAGAGAGGAAGATCTTCTACCGGGAAGTAGATAATTTCGACGTACCTGCATTTAGGACAGATCACCTCGACAGGCTCCCGCTTCGACCGGTCTCCATTATCCATCAATTTTACTCCGGCTAAAAGGTTGTTAAATGAATACCAAACTCGCTTATACCATAGCGACTTTGTCAGAAACAAGGGTCTGAAGCCGGCCACAGGAAACATAGTGTATCGGAATCTCTCTGAAATCGCACGCTGTAAACGCAGATCCTTGAGTCTTCATTAAATGAATGGGCTGGTCTTCAAAAGCTTTCTTTGGCGCTCGGTGAGCATCCCTGTTTCTGCTTTACAAAAACGGAAGATCAGGCCTAATATGTGCGGTTCGATGTTTTCAATGATTACCTGTGAGTTACCGGACACCAATGGATCAGAAACGCATAAGAAATTTCTCGATAATTGCCCATATCGACCACGGCACATCGACCATCGCCGATCGTCTGCTGGAGGCCACCGGCGCCCTGAGCGACCGGGAGCGCACCGACCAGTTCCTCGACAAAATGGACCTGGAACGCGAACGTGGAATCACGATCAAGGCCCAGGCCGTCAGACTGAACTACAAAGCCAAAGACGGGCAGACCTATATCCTCAACCTGATCGATACCCCCGGCCACGTTGACTTTTCTTACGAAGTCAGCCGTTCGTTGTCGGCCTGCGAAGGAGCCATGCTTGTCGTTGACGCCGCCCAGGGGGTCGAAGCTCAGACCCTGGCTAATGTCTACATGGCGATCGATCAGGATCTCGAAGTTTTCCCCGTACTGAACAAAATCGATTTGCCGAGCGCCGAACCGGAGCGGATCAAGGAAGAGATTGAAGAGATCATCGGCATCGACACCAGCGATGCGATCCTCGCCAGTGCCAAGGAAGGGAAGGGGATTCCCGATATTCTCGAAGCGGTCGTCGCCAAGGTTCCAGCTCCCAAGGGGGACGCGAACGCCCCGCTCAAGGCCCTGACCTTCGACTCCTGGTACGATTCCTACCAGGGAGTTATCGTCCTCATCCGCGTTGTCGAGGGGGCGGTCAAGAAGGGGGACAAGATCAAACTGATGGCGACCGGTGGTGTCTACGAGGTTCAGAAGGTTGGCGCCTTCAGTCCGCACCCGCTCGAACTGCCGCAACTCGCTGCCGGCGAAGTCGGTTTTCTTATCGCCGGGATCAAGGTCGTCGAGGACGCCAAGGTCGGCGATACGATCACCCATTATCATCGCCCCGCCGAGAAGCCGCTCCCCGGCTACCAGGATGTCAAGCCGATGGTTTTCTCCGGGCTCTACCCGGTCGATTCCGCCGACTACGACGCCCTGCGCGATGCCCTCGAAAAGTTGCGCCTGAACGATGCGGCTTTCTCCTTTGAACCGGAAAACTCGGTCGCCCTCGGTTTCGGTTTCCGTTGCGGCTTCCTCGGCCTGCTGCACATGGAGATCATCCAGGAACGCCTGGAACGGGAATTCGGCGTCGACCTGATCACCACGGCACCGACCGTTGTCTACCGTGTTACGACGACCAAAGGGGAGGTTCTTCAGGTCGAGAGCGCCAATATGCTGCCGCCGGTTCAGCTTATCGACAAGATTGAAGAACCATTCGTGCTGGCATCGATCCATGTTCCGAATGAGTTCGTCGGTGCCGTCCTCAGCCTGTGCATCGAAAAACGCGGCGTACAACGCGAATTAAAGTATCTGACCGCCAACCGGGTCATGGTCGTTTACGAACTGCCGTTGAATGAAATCGTTCTCGATTTCTTCGACCGGCTGAAATCGATCACCCGCGGTTACGCCTCCCTCGATTACGAACATCTCGACTTCCGTGTCAGTCGCCTGGTGCGCCTGAACGTACTGATCAACGGCGACATCGTCGATGCTCTGTCGCTGATTGTCCACCAGGACAAAGCCCAGTTCCGCGGCCGCGAACTGGTCGCCAAGATGAAAGAATTTATTCCGCGCCAGCAGTACGAGGTAGCAATCCAAGCCGCTATCGGCAGCAAGGTCATTGCCCGGTCCACGGTCAAGGCACTGCGCAAGGACGTCACTGCCAAGTGTTACGGCGGCGACATCACCCGTAAGCGGAAACTGCTGGAGAAACAGAAGGCCGGCAAGAAACGCATGAAACAGGTCGGCAGTGTCGAACTGCCGCAGGAAGCGTTTCTGGCCATCCTCAAAGTCAAAGACTGATGGCGGCGCAAAAACTCGCCATCTATTATTTAATACTTTCAGGAAAAGTATTAAAGCACAGAAAGAGCAGATAAATGGCAATGTTTAAAAAGAAGACGAAAGAACCGGCCGGTCCGCCGAAACCCTGGTATCGCGAATGGTCGGAGGCCCTGATTATCGCAGTCGTTCTGGCCTTGATCATTCGCACGCTGCTGTTCCAGGCCTTCAAGATACCATCGGGATCGATGGAGGACACCCTGCTGATCGGCGACCACCTGCTGGTCAACAAGTTTATCTACGGCACCGATCTGCCGTTCACAGACAATAGAATTCTTAAACTGCGCGATCCCCAGCGTGGCGATGTCATCGTCTTTGAATACCCGCCCGACACCGCGAATCCCGATTTGAACTTCTGGCAGAAACGTGACTTCATCAAGCGGGTCATTGGGCTCCCCGGCGACACGGTCGAAATCAACGATAAGCATGTGTTCGTCAACGGCGATGCTTACGAGATTCCCCAGGCCGTTTTTAAAGATTCATATCTCAGGGGCGCGTCACCGATGTGCGTCTTCCCCTTTGGCGAAAACACCGCCTGCCGAGATTTCATGCCAAAGATCACCGTCCCCGAGGGGACCTACTTCGTCATGGGCGACAACCGTGACAGATCATTCGACAGCCGCTACTGGGGGTTTGTTCCGAGGGACAACATCAAAGGTCTGGCGTTCATCAAATACTGGTCCTGGGACGGAGAAGCCGACCTGCTGCACAAGATCAGGTTCGACCGCATCGGTCGCCCGATCCATTAAATATACTTTAATCATTAAGGCAGTTGACAACGCGCCATTGCAGCGGTAGTTTTTAGCAGCTTGAGCATCAACCCTTTAATCTGATCGGAGAGGTCAGCAAGGGAGCACATAATGATCGACCCTTACAGATATAGACACAACACCTGTACGCAATCCGTCGTACAGGTGTTTTTTTATGTCTCATGAACAGGTTGGGAGGCTAGCCATGGCTGAGGAAACAATCGAAATTCTGGACAGCGACGGGATCAATCGAGCCCTGACGCGAATTGCTCACGAGATTCTGGAAAAGAACAAGGGGAGTGAAGGCCTGGTCCTGATCGGCATCCGCACCGGCGGCGCCTATCTGGCGGCCGAACTGCACCGGAAGATCATGGCGATCGAGGGGCATGACGTCCCGCTCGGCGTCATCGATGTCACCATGTATCGTGACGACATCTCTTCACGCCAGAACCTGGCTGTCGGCCAGACCGACATCCGTTTCTCCATCACCGACAAGAAGGTCATACTGGTGGATGACGTTCTTTTCACCGGCCGAACGATTCGCGCCGCGATGGAGGCCCTTATGGATCACGGTCGCCCGCGCAATATCCAACTGGCAACGCTCGTCGATCGCGGGCACCGCGAGCTGCCGATCCGCCCCGACTTCATCGGCCGCAACCTGCCGACGGCCCGCAACGAAAAGATCCGGGTCGATTTTGACGCGAACAACACGCCCAAAGCGGTTCAATTACACAGAAGTTGAGCGGAGGTAATTTACAATGGCGTTTAATCCGAAACATATTCTCGGGATCAAAGATCTCTCGGCCGAAGACATCAACTTCATCCTCGACACCGCAGCGGGTTTCAAGGAGATTAACACCAGAGAGATCAAAAAAGTTCCCACCCTGCGCGGCAAGACAATCATCAACCTGTTCTTTGAAGCCAGCACCCGGACCCGCACGTCGTTCGAGATCGCCGGTAAACGGCTCTCGGCCGACACCGTCAACATCAGTGCCTCCGGCTCCTCGGTGGTCAAAGGGGAGACCCTCGAAGACACCGCAAAAAACATCGAGGCGATGCATCCCGACATTATCGTCATGCGCCACAGCGCCTCGGGGGCCTGCGACTACCTGGCCGAGCGCCTCGACTGTTCGGTGGTCAACGCCGGCGACGGCATGCATGAGCACCCGAGCCAGGCGCTGCTTGACGCCTTCACCATTCGTGAGCATAAGGGGAGTATCGCGGGGCTGACAGTCGCCATCGTTGGCGATATCACTCACAGCCGCGTTGTCCGCTCCAATATCTATTGCCTCAACAAGCTCGGAGCCAAGGTTCGCATCGCCGGTCCGGCGACCATGCTCCCACCAGGGATCGAGCGCCTCGGCTGTACGGTTCACACCCGCCTCGAAGATGCCATCCGCGATGCCAATGTCGTCATGATGCTGCGCATCCAGCGCGAGCGCATGGGCGCAACCCTGATCCCGACCGTTCGCGAATACGCCCGCTACTACGGTCTCAACGGCAACAAGCTGGAATTGGCGAAGAGCGATGCCATCGTCATGCACCCCGGACCGATCAACCGCGGTGTCGAACTCTCGACAGCGATCGCCGATGGACCGCAGAACGTCATTCTCGATCAGGTCGAAAACGGTGTAGCCGTACGCATGGCCCTGCTTTACCTGGTTGCCGGCGGCGAGAAACTGAAAACCGAATAGTTCTCAAGACGAAGAGGTGCAGATAATGAAAACTCTGATTAAGTCCGGCCGGGTCGTTGATCCTGCCAACAATATCGACGAGAAGCTTGATATCCTGGTGGTCGACGGTAAGATCGCCGAAGTAGCCCCCAACATCGATGCCGGTGATGTTGAAATCATCAATGCGGCCGGCCTGATCGTCACCCCGGGTTTGGTCGACATCCATGTCCACCTGCGCGATCCCGGCCTTGAATACAAGGAAGATATCATCTCCGGGACCCGCGCTGCTGCAGCGGGCGGCGTCACTTCCGTCGCCTGCATGCCGAACACCAGTCCGGTCAACGACAACCGCCCTGTCACCAGGCACATCATCAACAAGGCCAAGGAGCAGGGGAGCGCCAACGTCTTCCCGATCGGGTCTGTGACCAAGGGGATGAAGGGGGAAGTGCTGGCCGAAATGGGTGAGATGCTTGAAGCGGGCTGCGTCGGCTTCTCTGATGACGGGCTGCCGGTCAAGGACGGCGAAATGATGCGCCGGGCGCTCGAATATGCCAGCACCTTCGGCGCACCTGTTCTGACCCATGCCGAAGACCTCAGCCTGGTTGCCGGTGGCAGCATGAACGAAGGTCCGGTTGCGACCGAACTCGGTCTGAAGGGGATCCCCTGGGTTGCCGAAGATTCGGCCACCGCGCGCGACATCATGCTCGCCGAACTGACCGGTGCCCATCTGCATGTCTGTCACGTATCGACCAAGGGGAGCGTCGAACTGGTACGCCAGGCCAAGGCCCGCGGCGTAAATGTCACCTGCGAAGCGACGCCGCACCACTTCACCCTCACCGCGGAGGCGGTGCGCGGCTACGACACCAACACCAAGATGAATCCGCCGCTGCGAAGTGCCGAGGACGTCGAGGCGATGCGCGCCGGTCTGGCCGACGGTTCAATCGACGCCATCGCCACCGACCACGCACC
>PKUG01000194.1 GCA_002869665.1 Desulfuromonas sp.
CAGATATTTCAGCTAAAAATAAGCTGCCTGACCATTCCCCGCTGTCGACACCGTGAAGATCAACTGCACCCGTTTTCATTCGCTCTATACGAATAAACGTATGATGAGCACAGGGGTTTACAACCGATGCGACATTTGTCATAACATGGAGAAAAAATCGGGCTCAAAGTGGCAAGCGGTTTTGGACCACAAGGTCCAGATGGGTACGAATGGATTTGCTACCTGAAAAAACGAATCCGCTGAAAGCTAGGCAGGATGAAAAAGTTTATGTCGTTTATTGCGTCGCTCTGCCATCTGCTTTTTCAGCAGACCAGAGACAAAGCCTGGCTTGGCCAGATAATGCGCAGTCGTCTCCAGAAACGAATCGATCAGAGCTGCGCGCACATCGACAAGCTCTGCCGTGGGCACCGCCATCTGCACCAAATTGGTTTCGTAGCATAACCTGTCCCCTGCCGCAGTCAAAAATTGCTTTTGGTCTTCAGTAAGCGCTTCGGGATTACAGGGAATCAGTGCCCTGACGTTGACAACGGTCCGGTGGTAATCACCAAAATAGCGATTAGTCAGATCTCTGAACTCCAGACGAATACCCTGTTCCAGATCGATGACCCTGAAAAAATCAGCCGTTTTCATCCTGCACCTGCTTGCGGGTCTTTTTCTTACCACTGAAGACATCGATCTGATTGAATAATCCACGCAGGATAGCAACTTCGCGCGAATTGAGAGCGGCCCGACCGAGGATTCGGCGAAAGCTGCGCAGAATATGATCCGGATTTTGCGGGTTCAGATATCCGATATTGACCAACGACTCACGCATGTGCTGATACAGCGATTCAAGCTGCTTGTTATCCGCCAGCTTCTTACGCCCATGCTGTAACCCGGCACGGTCGCCACGCGCCTTCTGGATCTCGTAAAGACACAATACAACCGACTGAGCGAGGTTCATGGAGGGGAGCTCACTGTCCGTCGGGATGGTGATAAGATGCTGGCAGAGGTCGAGTTCAGCGGTCAGCAACCCCTTGTCTTCTCGTCCGAAAACCATGGCCACGGTCTGCTCCTCGGCAACCGGCAGAAGATTGCGTGCCGCTTCGTCCGGATGAATCAGCCCCTCACGGTACTGGCCGAAGCGCCGTGTCGTCCCGAAGCTCATGACACAGTCGGACAATGCTTCTTCAAGAGAGGTGAACACCCTGGCATTTTCAAGGAGGGGGGCGGCTTTCACCGCCATCAGCCGAGCGTCCCGCGACAGATGATCAACGCGCGGGTTAACCAGACGCAGGTCGCTGACGGAAAAATTTCCCATGGCCCGACAAACAGAGCCAATATTCATGGCTCCCTGCGGTTCTACAAGGACAACGGCCAGCTTGTCTTTCTGCACAAATCTACTCCGGCAAATCAAACATCTGCGGATTCAACCCCAGAGTACGGTAATGACGAAAACGGTCACGCGACGCCTCGGCAAGACCGGCGTCGTAGAGTTCGGCAAAGTCGATGATCAGGTCAAATCGGGACATGAAATCGGGATCTGCCGGAACCCCGAGAATCAGGATATCCGCATTGTTCGGATTGTTTTCCCGCGCCGTAATCACAATCGGCTCCTGATAACATTCGACCGAACCGATATCACAGGCATGAGGGAGGAATGCTCCCTTGTCCCAGGTCCAGAGAAAGCGGTCATAGGAGATGGCCTGGTTCTCATCCTGAACCAGCAGCAGCAGGCGTTTCCCCTGGCGATAAAAATACTCGGTCAAACGACAAAGCTGCTGCGGCTTGTTCTGATTCTCAAGTTTGACAAATTTAACCACGGCCATGGCGAACGCTCCGGAACCTGAAGAATCAGTGTTCCAGCAACATCGTCAGCAACTGGTAGCCGGGGATCTGCACGCCACTCTTCTGCGCTTCTGCCTCGGTATAGGCAGAGGCCGAAGAATCCATGTCGCAGCGGGAGTCATAAAGAACGAAAGGAACAGAATCGGACGTATGGGTCCGCAGGGCGACCGGAGTCGGATGATCGGGGAGTACGAGAATACGGCAGTCACCGATTTCATCAATCCGCTCAAGAATGGTCCCGACAACGTCGCGGTCGAAACTCTCGATGGCAGCGATCTTTTCCTGCAGCAGGCCACCGTGCGCAGCCTCATCCGGAGCTTCGACATGAACGTAGACAAAATCCCTCGACTTCAATGAATCGATGGCATATTCAGCCTTACCACGATAATTGGTGTCGAGATAGCCGGTTGCTCCCGGCACCTCGATGATATCGAGACCGGCGTTCACACCAATTCCCTTGATCAGATCGACAGCCGAGATAACCGAACCGGTCAGCCCAAAACGCTCACGATAAGTTTCCATGGCCGGCTTGCGGCCGTGGCCCCAAAGCCAGATCGAATTCGCCGGCAGCTTCTGCTCAGCGACCCGGCGGTTATTGATCGGATGATCATGCAGCAGCATTTGCGCCGAGTTCGTTAGATCGAGCAGGATCTCCGCACCCTCCCCCTGGGGCATGTAATCCTCAACACTCTGGGTGGAGATATCATGCGGCGGCGTGAAGGTGAGCTGATCCTTGCCGTTTTTCCAAACCAGCAGATGGCGATAGGAAACACCCGGATAAAAGTTGAATTCATCCCCACCTAGCTCAGCCTGGAGCGTTGCAATCAACTCACGGGAATCTTCCGTGGTGATGTGGCCGGCGGAGAAATCACCCATGTACAGTTTGCCGAAATGAGCTTCAAGCCAGACGAAATTAAGTCGGAAAGCAACATCTTCCGGAGCCAGCTCGACCCCCATGCTCGCGGCTTCCAGCGGCGACCGTCCGGAATAGCATTCTGCAGGGTTGTAACCGAAGACCGAGAGGTTGGCCACATCACTGCCGGGGTGAAAGCCATCCGGCACAGTCGCGGCCAGTCCGACTCTGCCGCCTCGGCTCATGCGATCCATGTTCGGTGTATTCGCCACTTCCAGCGGGGTTTTTCCTCCGAGCTGATCATTAGGCTCATCCGCCATGCCATCACCAAGCAAGATAATATATTTCATAAATTCTACCTTTTCTGCATGTTGAGATCATCCGCTTGAGACAACCACGGACAACTGAAAAAATTTGCTCCACAATAACGAACCTATGACCCCAAAAGCAACCCGCACAGAACACTGTAGATCTTCTGAAGGAAACTGCCGCTCAGCCGCGCGGGTGATATTGCTGGTGAACCTGCTTCAGCCGTTCACGGACAACATGGGTGTAAATCTGGGTCGTCGAGATATCAGCATGCCCTAGCATTGCCTGTACGGCCCGCAGATCGGCACCGTTCTCAAGCAGATGCGTGGCAAAAGAGTGGCGCAACATATGCGGGTATATTTCTCCGCGTATCCCTGCCACCTGGGCATAGTGTTTGAGTTTTTTCCAGAATCCCTGCCGGCTCATGCGCCGCCCGCGGTTGTTGAGGAAAACTTCAGCGGCGGCTTTGTCATGCAGCAAGTCCGGCCGCCCATATTGCAAATATTCACGCAGAATTTCAAGAGCGACTTCACCCAGGGGGATCAGCCGCTGCTTCGAGCCTTTGCCGAAGGCGCTCAGGCAGCCGATATCAAGTTTCAGGTCAGCCAGACGCAGGGAAATCAGCTCGGACACACGCATCCCGGTCGCGTAAAGAACTTCGAGCATGGCACGATCACGCAGAGCCAGAGCACTCTCCCCCTGCGGGGCCTGCAGCAACCGTTCAACATCAGCAAAGGAAAGCAACCGCGGCAGGTTGCGCATGGTCCGCGGCGACTCGATCAGCAGGGTCGGATCCTGATCGAGATAATTCTCATGCAGCAGAAAACGATGAAAACCACGAACTGCACTCAGCGCCCGGGCACGACTGCGCGGCGACAGATTCCGGCGCTTGAGGCAGGTCAGGAAATCGAGAACGGCCTCCTGGGTAATATCCGCCGGGGTCTCGATGCCCGCTTGCTGGCGTAACTGGTCAAGATAATGAACGAGATCACGGCTGTAAGCGTTGAGGGTATTATCAGCCAGCCCTTTCTCTACGGCCAGGTAATTCAGAAAATAATCGAGGCATTGTTCCAGATTTGGCGTCATGCCAGGCGTTCCAGCAAAATAGTACGGATTTCTTCGATCTTTTCCGGATCGACAATTTTCTGATTGAAGATGTCGCTGACATAAAAGACGTCGGCAACCTGGTCAACCTTGGTTGAAATCTTGGAAACAGCGATGTAAAGACCCAGTTCATTCAGTGTCCGGGTGATATCGTAGAGCAGACCGATCCGGTCATGGGCATAGATATCGATGACCGTGTAACGATCGGATACTTCGTTGTCGAATTCCACCTTGTTCGGTTTACGCGGATGCTTTTTCTCGGTCGCGAACAGGGTCGAACGTTTACGCTTCTCGATCAACTGGTCAACCTTCATCCGCCCCTCGATCACCGCGCTGAGATCCGCCTCGAAATTCTTCCACTTCTCCGGCTTGTCGATGATTCCGCCAATTGCGCTGTTGACCTGGAGGATATCGAGCACTGCACCCGTCTTACGAGTATGAATCTGGGCCCCAAGGATGTTGATCGAGTGTGCCGCCATCACTCCGGCAATATAGGAGAACAGGCCGAAGCAGTCGAGAGTCGCCAGGGTAACCTCGGTATAGCCGGCATCCTCCTTGTGCTGGATTTCCATAGCCAGTGTCTTGTTACCGCGCCCCAAAGCCAGGCGTAGATGCGGGATGATCTCCTTGGAACGATAACTCATCAAGTAGCGGGTATGCAGGCTGTTGACTGCCTTGTTCACCCGACTTTCCGGAAACTCTCCAAGCAGAGCCTCGCGAATTTTGCGTTTCCTGTTGCGCGCTTTCTCCGAGCGTTTTTCGAGGTAAAATTCCTTTTTCTCGATGACGTCATAGGCTTTTTCATAGAGCTCACGTAACAGGTTCCCCTTCCACTCGGTCCAGACATCGGGACCGACCGCCTTGATATCGGCGAACGTCAGCAGGAACAGCATGCGCAGGGATTCACTCATCCCCATCAGCTCCGCAAACTGAGCGATCATCTTCATATCCTGCAAATCACGGCGCTGTGAGATGTGTGCCATTTTCAGATGGTGAAGGACGAGAAAATGGAGCCGCTCGCTATCCTCGCGATTCAGGCGCAGACGACGGGCAATGGTCGGAACCATTTCCGCCCCACGAACGCTGTGATCCTTGCCGCTCCCCTTACCGATATCGTGGAAAAGAATGGCCAGCAACAGCAGTTCAGGCTTCTCGATATTCTGCCCGACCTCGGTCAGCACGGGAAGGGTTTCGGCGTATTCACCGGCCCACAGCTTTTCCATCTCCTCGACGGCAAAGATCGAATGAATATCGACGGTATAGATGTGATAGAGATCAAACTGGACCTTGCAGTAAATGTTCTTGAACTCGGGAATAAAAGCGTTGAGGAACATCAGGTGATGCATCTTGTGCAGAGTACGTCCGATATTGCGACGCAGGCGGAGGATATTCATGAAAGACTCGGTCATCTGCCTTGAGCGCCGGACCTTGTCGTTGATCAGGTGCAGATTTTCGCGGATCAGCTTTTTCAGTTCCAGGCTGAGCGTCACTTCGTGCAGTTGCCCATACTCAAAAGCGACCATCATCAGTGCAGGATTGTCGAGAATTGCCTGCTCGTCTTTAGTCCGAAGTTCACCATGATGGAGGTAAAATCCGTGCTCCAGAGGGCGCCGTGAGAGTGCCCGGAACCAGCGTTTCTGCAGCTGACTCCCCTGCCGGGTCGACGTCAGTATGATCTTGGTCGACAGATGCTCAACTTTGATGGCATGGAAATAATATTCCTGCATGAATTGTTCGACCGCAGAGCTTTTTTTGCTGTCCTTGAATTTCAGCTGCCGCGCGATCTGTTGCTGAAG
>PKUG01000054.1 GCA_002869665.1 Desulfuromonas sp.
GTCGAGGACGTCCTCGACTATGCTGATCTCTACGTCACCACCACCGGCAACAAGGATGTCATCACCCTTGAGCACATGCGCCAGATGAAGAACAACGCCATCGTCGGCAATATCGGCCACTTTGACAATGAAATCGAAATGTTCGCCCTGGAGCGCGACAAAACAGTCACGCGGGAGAACGTCAAGCCGCAGGTCGACCGTTGGGTCTTCCCCGACGGTCACGGCGTCATCATCCTCGCCGAAGGACGTCTGCTCAACCTCGGCTGTGCCACCGGTCACCCGAGCTTCGTTATGTCGAACTCGTTCACCAACCAGGTCATGGCCCAGATCGAACTGTTCGCCAACGGCGACAGCTACGAGAACAAAGTCTACGTGCTGCCGAAGCAACTCGACGAGAAAGTCGCCCGCCTGCATCTGGACAAACTGGGAGCCAAACTGACGGTGATGACCGACGAACAGTCCCGTTACCTCGGAGTTCCGGTCAGTGGTCCTTACAAGCCGAATAATTATCGGTATTGATGCAAGGATTCGAAGATAAAGCGTAGAAGTATCTATAGGCCTGATCCCGTCCTTGCCACTTGATAGGGGAAGGCCGTATATGGGGGTAGCCTGGCAAAATACAACAAAAGCCCCGGATTTCGGTCCGGGGCTTTTGCTTTGACAATACGCAGAAATTTACGCTAGATTTTCGACATAAGACTATTACTAGTATCTGAGAATCGGAGGGATCGACGATACAACCTCAAGCCATCCAAGCTAGAAAGCGGATGGCTTTTTGGGTTTATACAGTCTGTATAAACCAGAACGAGATATGGTAGAGAAATTCCTTATCATATTGAAACTGTTGTGATAAATAGATATTTACACATAAGTTACCGTCAATTTTATATAGAAGAACGACAGTCTGTGTTTACTGTTTTATACAGACTGCCTAAATAAGAGTTGAGCGCATGATAGGCGGCACGTCGTTGATCAAAGCGATGAATAAATAGGTTCTGTGGGAAGATTAAATATTTTGAAGTTTTCTTGAGATCATGATATTTGCGAAGCAGACTCGTTGGTTCAGTATAACGAGTTAATGCGGACACAAACGTGACTGCTTCGTATTCAGATGAAACAAGAAAGCCCATCCCTATAAATTTCCAGAAACAAATTCAGAGCGTTGATTCAGTGGCACAGCTAGCGCCCAACGCCCTCTGAAGCGGACGGAACATAATAAAGATGTATTCGAAGAATTTTGTGGTGAGCAGAGATTGTTCCGCCGCCGCTTAGCTATGTTCGTTATACCCAAAAATGAAGGGGAATAATGCAAGAGCACATCAATCAAGCAATCCATGCTGCACTTGCGACCTTGTTGCGCGCAGACAGTGACCTTCTAGTCTTCGACGTTAACGAGCGCTCAATAACCCATCGTTTGGCTGTTTATTTGGAAAGGCATTTTCCTGGCTGGAATGTTGACTGTGAGTACAATCGTGATTTTGAGGACCCTAAACGGATGGATCTTCAACGTAGAAACATTGACTCAGCCGACACTCAAGCAACCACAGTTTTTCCAGACATCATTGTTCACAAACGAGGAACCGACCAGAACTTAGTCGTTATTGAAATGAAAAAAAGCTCGAACCCCGATGGCCCCGGATTTGATTTTCAAAAGTTAAATGAATTCAAAGCTCAACTGGGGTATCAATTTGCCATTTTTATAGAGGTGCGCACAGGCAACTGTGATCCATCAGTTAATAGAATCGAATGGGTATAACAAGCAAATTAAGCGGATGGAATGGGGCTTGGTGCTTCCCAAAAAACAAAATCAAATTGCGGTAGTAGGCCGAACCTTCACGTCGCCACCGCTTATCGCGAACCGTTATGAACTAAAATTATATGAAATACTTATTAATCGTATTTATCATCTTACTATCATTCAATTACAGCTTTGCCGCAAATCACGGACTAAAACCAAGAGTCCACTGTTCAAATGAAAAAAAACGTGATTTGCTAACCTCAAAATTAAAAGAAAATAACATCTCCTGCCATCTAGAACATTTGGGCCCCGACAAAAGGGAATATGTAGTCTGGAATAGTAGTGATGACGATAAAGCAAGAGCAATTATTGGAACTTACCTTGACTGTTCTTGTGGAGATCCAGAAAAAGAAAGCACTACGATGATTAACGACAAACAAAATGAATATTTAGCCACACTATTATCAGAGAATGGTGTTGAATTTAAAATTATTGATAACCCCTTTATTGAAGGGCCTAAAAATTCAATAGAATATAATCTTAAGGATAAGGAGAAAATAAAACTCTTTATGATTAAAACTCTTAAAGAAATACCTTACAAAAAATGAAATACATAACAAGGCGTTTAAGAACGCTCCGTTACACTACGCTCGGACGCGCGTGATCGCGCGCCGCTCAACTTAACGTTAACTGTCATGAATAATTACGAAGAAATAAAACGAAAGGTTCAGGAACTGAGCGAGAAAGCTAAGGCATTGCTTGATAAATTAGCTTTCACTGAAGGAGGTCCTACTGAACAACAAATAATGGATCTTGATTGGTATGCAAGTGCTATCTCAAAATTATCTTACGGCAATAATCGTCCTGAGTTTGTAAATAATGAAATGCACAGCCTTATTTCATGGTGTGACCATATATATGAACCAAAAGTTAAATCTGAATTTGTCGCTGCTCTCAGGCATCGCCCCCTTAAAGTGCCATCCTGGAGCAGCTGTTAACAATACGCTAGTTTGGGACGCTTCGCCGCGATGCGACTCGCGTCCCACAGCTTAACGTTACCCGTCGTTCCAGCAGCCTCATTCCTTCACATTCAACAACAACCAAATCCCCAACAGCAGGAAGATAAAGTTAGCCGTCCAGGCCGAAAGGAAGGCGGGGAGGGCGCCGGCGTAGCCGAGGGCCATGACCAGGGACTGGATGATGAAGTAGATAACGCCGATGGTCAGGCTCAGGCCGATACCTACGGCGATATTGCTGTTGCGGCCGCGCTGCAGGGCGAAGGGGACACCGAGAAAACCCATGATCAGGCAGGTGAACGGAGCAGCCAGACGGTTGTGCATGTCGACCCGCTGACGGGTTGACTCGTAGCCTTCCTGCTCCAGTTTGTCGGCCAGTTCTGCTAACTTCCAGAAACTCAGCTCATTATTGATATCTTCACGGCCGAAAAAATCCTCCGGCACCCGATCGAGTTCAAGAACGGCACTGTCGCTGCGCGTCGTGGCGAGCAGGTCGCCGCCCGGATCGGTGAAGGTGCGGGTCGTGATCCCTTCCCCCTGCCAGTTTTTTTCACTGTAATGCGCTGTGGCGATATTCTCGCGTTTGACGATTTTCTGCTCGTCATTGAAAGTGAAGATCGTAATGCCCGAGAGGGTGCGCTCCTGCTGCGTGGCCAGGGTGATGTTGATGATCCGGTTGGCGTCGCGATACCAGATCTCCTGACTGGTCAGTTGCATCTGCTGCTTCCCCTTAAGCTTGATTTCGAGCAACTGGTTCAGGTTCTTGCCGTTCCAGGGGACGACGAACTCGTTGAGCAGCAGCAGGAAGAAGGAGAGCCCCAGGGCCATGACCATCATCGGTTTGAAGATCTTCCACAGGCTGACACCACAGGCGCGCATGGCCGTGATCTCGTTGGTGCGGCCGAGTCCGCCGATGGTGAGGACGACCGTCGTCAGGATCGCCAGCGGCAGGATCTGCGAGAAGATGAAGGGGATGCTGTTGAAGAGGTAGCTCAGGTAGTCGGTGGCGACCGCCTTGTGCTCGATGAAGTCATCGACCTTTTCAAAGAAGTCGATCAGCAGGTAGATGCCGATGAACGCCCCGCAGCAGAGGGAGAGAATCCGCAGGAAATGACGCAGAAGGTAGACTCTCAGGATCTTCATTCGTCATCCTTGGTTACGGCTCTGCGCCTGATCCAGAGTTTACGCAGCCGCTGCGGCAGGGTGAAGATCTTGAACGGGCGCTCGATGGCAGTACGGTGGAGGAAGTAGGCCCCGCCGGCGAGGAAGCAGATGTTCGGCAGCCAGAGAATAATGGCGCTGGGGAACAGCCCTTCTTCGGCGATGGTTCCGGCAATGCTGAGCAGGATGTAATAAGCCAGGAAGACCAGCAGCGCCAGGGAGAAGCCCGAACCCTTGCCCGAGCGCTGGGACTGGAGTCCGAGAGGGACGCCGACCAGAACCAGTGTGAGGGGGGCGAAAGCGATAACGATGCGTTCGTGCTTTTCGGCCTGCAGGCGCAGAATACGCTCTTTATCGTCGCTCGCTGCGATAGCGGTATTCAGTTCCGACCAGGAGAGTTCGCTGGTTGAACGGTGGCGCTTGCGGTCGTTGAGCATGGCCCCCAGATCGATATTGATGTCATAGCTGGTGAATCTGATTGTCTGGTAGCTCGCCTGGTTGTCTTTCACGGGGAGGCGATGGATGCTGCCGTCACTCAGACGCAGGGTCAGGCGCGAGTTGGCGGCGTCGGGGAAAAAACGTCCGGTTTTGGCCGTGATGGTTGCCGGGGTCGATCCGGCGCGTTCGTCGGAGATGAAGATATCCTGCATCGTGCCGCGTTGTTCATCGACCCCACCGGCGTAAAAGACGATCCCGTCAAACTCGTCGCTGAAGACACCCGGCTTGATGTCGATAGCCGCATGCCCCGAGGCGATCTGGAACAGTTGCTGGCGGAATCCCGTTTTGCTGGCCGGGCCGATGAAGACGGTGATCAGGCCGGTCAGCAGGGTGAAGAATACGCCCATCAGCAGAACCGGTTTGATCAGGTTGTAAAGGCCGACGCCGGAGGCCTTGAGGGCGATGAATTCGTTGTCTGCCGAGAAACGCCCGAAGGCGAGCAGCATGCCGAGCAGAAAGGAGAGGGGCAGGGTGATGCTGAGAAAGGTCGGCATCAGGTAGAGGAACAGCTGAAAAACAACCCCGGCGGCAACCCCTTTGCTGACCACCAGTTCGGTGACCTTGGGAATTCTGCCCATGAACAGGACAAAGGTGAAGATCAGCAGGCTGAGAATGGTCGGCGTGCTGATTTCCCTGAAGATATAACGATGAATGCGTGAAACTGCCATAAGAGCGCATGTTAGTACAGCGACAGGCTTCTGTAAATATGAGAAGCAGGTTTCCTGTTTGGGGTGATTTTATTGATCCGGCGGATAAATATAGGCGGATAAATACCTAAGACATGCTCAACGGCTCAACAGCCGCAACCCGAAACAACAATCGGTATTTCTATCGGGATCGGAATTGAGATTTTTTTCAGGAAAACCCGATCCCGATTCCGTTTCCGGGAACAAACAAAACCTTTCGGGAATGACGAGCCTCCATTCGTAACCGGTCCCACTGGTAGTGTTTTTTTGCTGTTACCGAACTGGGTTCTTTTTTCCTGTTTTTCTGTTTGCCAGTTTGGTTCTTCTGGTTCAGAATCCGATCTTTGTCGAATGTGTTTGAAGCCTGTGCTTCTTATCTTCCGTATGCAGGATGGGTTATGATTCTTGGTGGAACCCTGGTCAATGTTGCCGCGATCATCGCGGGGTGTCTGGTCGGTCGCTTGTTGGGGGGCTATCTTTCGGCCCGGATACGCCAGACGATGATGGCCGGGCTGGGACTTGCTGTTTTGCTGATCGGCGCCCAGCTGGCGCTGCAGAGCCGGCAGATCATGATCGTTATCGGTGCTCTTATTCTCGGGGGGATGATCGGTGAGTTGCTGGGGATCGAGCGCCGCCTTGAGCAGTTCGGGGAAAAGCTTCAGCAGCGTTTTTCCGCCGGGGGTAAAATAGCGGAAGGGTTCGTCANATGGCGATCATGGGCGCTCTTCAGGATGGCCTGGGCGGTAAACCGACCATCCTTTACGCCAAGGCAGCGCTGGACGGCGTTGCCTCCATCGCCCTGACGTCGACCCTGGGGATCGGGGTCGCGTTTTCAGCCATTCCGCTGCTGCTTTACCAGGGGGGGATTACCCTGGCGGCCGGGGTGGCGAAAACGATTTTGACCGACCCCGTCGTCACCGAGATGAATGCCGTCGGCGGCCTGCTGATCGTCGCCATCGCTTTTGACCTGCTTGGCTTCAAACGCCTGCCGGTCGGAAACCTGTTGCCGTCGGTTTTTGTCGTGATCGGGTTGCTCTGGATTTTTACTTAGCTGATGATTCTTTATTGCTGCTCGTTGTTCCCGGAAAGCCATGTTCGTCTGTTCTCGGAATCGGAATCGGAATCGGAATCGGAATCGGAATCGGAATCGGAATCGCTTCCGGATTTTTATGCAAAATCGATTTCGATTCCGATAGCGATACCGATTATTTTTTTGTTTGTGGGGGCTGAGCCCGTTTAAGGTGTTTTATCCGCCGTGGCTATAAGCCTGCGAAAGGAGAATGTTGTGGCCCGTGTAAAATTGAATGCTTCGGCACCCGATTTCAGCCAGGAGGATCTTAACGGCAACCTAATCTCCCTGAGCGACTATGCCGGCGAGAAGAATCTGCTGCTGGTCTTCAACCGGGGCTTCGTCTGACCCTTCTGCCGCCGGCACATGGCGCAGTTGCGCCAGGATTATCAGCGGTTCAGCCAGCTCGATACGGAAATCGTGGCGGTCGGGCCGGAAGGTGCGGATGTGTTTAAAAAATACTGGACGCAGGAAGGTCTCCCCTTCGTCGGCATCCCCGATCCCGGGCATCGCTTCGCTGATCTTTATGGCCAGGAGGTCAGGCTGCTCAAGCTGGGACGCTTGCCGGCCCAGATTCTTATCGACAAGGACGGAATTGTCCGCCATTGCCATTATGGCACATCGATGATGGACATCATCCCTGACGCGGATTTCTTCCGCTTGCTGGAGAATTTTCATTCCTGAACCATTTTATGCAAGATTTGTCGCCCGATTTACCGGATAATATACGACGGGAATCCGGTTGGTCCCGTTCTTATAAATAAAATGAAAAGGAAATCGCTATGAATCTGTTTGAAAGTTTGTTGCAGCAGGCTTTTGATTACGGTTGGAACCATACGGATGTCGTTCTTGCAACGGCGGCGGTCCTGGCGTTGCTGACATTCTTCAAGACCAAGGAAATGTTCAAATTCTTTTATCTCACCGTTCTGGCTCTGGCCGCCTTTTACCTGCTTTCCCTGCTGACCGACACCCTCTTCACCGGAACCAAGGCAAAAATGTCGGGGATCGAGAGATCACGCCCGGCCGATGAATGATTGAGCCGTAAATTTCGCTTGTGCAGAAGTATTCTCCAGGTGAATCGAAACGCTTGCAACCTGGGTAGCCCGGCGGTTAGCGGATTGCAGTCTTGCTCTTCTCAAGCTTTTCCACGATTGCCCTCACCAGGGGCAGCATTCTCTCGACAATGATACTGACGCCTTCGCGGGTTGGGTGAATCCCGTCCGTCTGGTTCAAGCCGGGTTCACCGGCGACACCTTCCAGGAAAAATGGATAGAAAGCAACGCCGTGCTTTTGCGCCAGCTCGGGATAGATGCGGTCAAAGCTGGTATAATAGGGCTCGCCCAGGTTGCGCGGAGCCTTCATTCCGGTCAGCAGGGCGGTGATCCCTTTGTCGCCCAAACGTTGCAGGATGCTGTCGAGGTTCTGGCGTGTCTGATCCGGTTGCAGGCCGCGCAGGGCATCATTGGCACCGAGTTCAATGATCACCAGTTCCGGGTTATCCGCCAGCGCCCAGTCGAGGCGACTCAGTCCGCCGAAGCTGGTGTCTCCGGAAACGCCGGCGTTATCAACCCTGACCTGGTGCCCCTGCTGGCGTAGCGCTGCTTCCAGTTGCACTGGAAATGCCGCCTGTTGCGGCAGCCCGTAGCCGGCGGTTAAACTATCCCCTAAAGCGACGATTCGTAGCGTTTCGGCCGCGGGCAGTGGCCCTGCAAGACTGCACAGGATCAGGAGCAGTGTCAGAAAAGGAGTTTTCATGAACGACCCGATTGTTGAGGTTAAAGATCTCCAGCTCAGTTTAGTTGGCGGAGCCGGGCCGGTCAATATCCTGCGTGGCGTCGAACTCCAGGTGGCCGCGGGAGAAACTCTGAGTATCGTCGGCCCTTCCGGAGCGGGGAAAACCAGTCTGCTGATGGTGCTTTCCGGGCTCGAACAGGCGGATGCGGGAACGCTGAAAATTGCCGGAACCGACCTTCGGCGGCTGGATGAGGACGGTCTGGCGCGTTTCCGGCGTCGCCAGGTCGGCATCGTTTTTCAATCCTTCCACCTGGTGCCGACCATGACGGCGCTGGAGAATGTCGCCCTGCCGCTCGAGTTCGCCGGCGCCGATGACGCTCTGGAGCAAGCGTACGCGGCGTTGACTGCCACCGGTCTGGAACAGAGGGTGAAGCACTTCCCCGGGCAGCTTTCCGGCGGCGAACAGCAACGGGTCGCGTTGGCGCGGGCCTTTGTCGCTCGGCCGAAGCTGATTCTGGCCGACGAGCCGACCGGCAACCTCGATGGCGAAACCGGTGAAAAAGTGATGGAGCTGCTGTTTGGTCTGCAACAGGAGTTTGGCACCACCCTGATTCTGGTCACCCATGATCCGAAGTTGGCCGCTCGTTGCCAGCGGACTGTTCAGATGATCGATGGTCAGCTGCAGCCGTTCAGCGGGTTGGTGGCATGAGTTGGTTTTTCATTCTGCCGCAGGCGTTACGGCTGGCCCGGCGTGAACTGCGCGGTGGCTTGCGCGGTTTCGGCGTCTTCCTCGCCTGTCTTTTTCTCGGCGTCTTTGCCATCAGCGCCATCGGCAGTTTCAGCGCGGCAGCCCGTTCCGGCCTGCTGGCCGATGCCGGGGCGCTGCTCGGCGGCGATCTGGAAATTCGTTTGTCGCAACGGCCGCTGACGGATGACCAGCGCAGTTTCAGTGCGCAGTTCGGTGGACTTTCCAGTGTTTTGGAAATGCGCACCATGGCGACGGCCGTGGCCAATCAACAGAGCGCCCTGGTTGAGCTGAAAGCGGTGGACAACCTTT
>PKUG01000047.1 GCA_002869665.1 Desulfuromonas sp.
TCCTGTCCGGTATCATTCTTGGCATCGGCTACCTGATGGTCGCCTTTGATGAACAGAAACAGGGATTGCACGACCGCCTGTGCGATACCTACGTGATAAAACTATAAAAACCAGGATCAAGGCCAAAGGCCAAAGGTGAAAGGTCCAACCTTTTTCCTTGTACCTTTACCCTTTTTCCTGTCTTACACAGGAGATTTCAACATGAGTCAAAAAGAACAAGTCAATAAAGTCGTCCTCGCCTACTCCGGCGGGCTGGACACCTCCATCATCCTCAAGTGGTTGATCGAAGAATATGATTGTGAAGTCGTCGCCTTCTCCGCCGACCTCGGCCAGGGGGAAGAACTGGACCACATCCCGGAGAAAGCCAAAAACACCGGCGCCTGCTCCTGCCATATCCTCGACCTGAAAGAGGAATTCACCCGTGATTTCGTCTTTCCGATGTTCCGTGCCAATGCCATCTACGAGGGGCGTTATTTCCTCGGCACCTCCATCGCCCGCCCGCTGATCTCCAAGGCGCAGATGGACATCGCCGCCAAGGAAGGCGCTGACGCCGTCTCCCACGGTGCGACCGGCAAAGGGAACGACCAGGTCCGCTTCGAGCTCGCCTACTACCACTTCGATCCGGCGGTCAAGGTCATCGCTCCCTGGCGGATCTGGGATCTCAACAGCCGGACCGCCCTCGAAGCTTACGCGAAGAAGCACGGGATTCCGATTCCGACGAGCAAAAAGTTCCCCTGGAGCTCCGACCGCAACCTGCTCCACATCTCCTTTGAAGGGGATATCCTCGAGAATCCCTGGGCCGAGGCTCCCGAAGAGATGTACGTGCTGACCGTGCGTCCGGAAGACGCACCCGACCAGCCGGAATATGTCGAGATCGAGTTCGAAAAGGGTGATGCCGTCGCCGTGAACGGTGAGCGCCTGTCACCGGCCAACCTGTTGGCCAAACTCAACGAACTGGGCGGCAAGCACGGCATCGGCCGCGTCGACCTGATGGAAAACCGCTACGTCGGCATGAAAAGCCGCGGTGTCTACGAGACCCCCGGGGGCACCATCCTCGAGGAAGCTCACCGTGCCGTCGAGTCGATCACCATGGACCGCGAAGTCATGCACCTGCGCGATTCCCTGGTTCCGCGTTACGCCGAAATGGTCTACAACGGCTACTGGTTCGCCCCCGAGCGCATCGCCCTTCAGGCGATGATCGACCAGACCCAGCAGACCGTCAACGGCAAGGCCCGGATCAAGCTCTACAAGGGGCACTGCCGCGTCGTCGGCCGCGATTCGTCAACCGACAGCCTGTTCAACGTCGACTTCGCCACCTTCGAAGCGGATGAAGTTTACAACCAGGCAGACGCCGAAGGCTTCATCAAGCTCAACGCCCTGCGCCTGCGGATCGCCGCAATTCAGCGGGGGAAGAAGTAACAACAGGTCTAGGTCTTAGGATCTAGGTTCTAGGTTTTAACCTGGTTCCTAGATCCTCGTTCCTAGCTCCTTTCAACCTGAAAGAAACGAATCATTATGAGTCAAAAACTCTGGGGCGGCCGCTTTACCCAGCCGACCGATAAGTTTGTCGAAGAGTTCACCGCCTCGATCGGCTTTGAGCAGCGTCTGGCCGAATACGATATTCGCGGGTCCAAGGCCCATGCCGAGATGCTCGGCCGCCAGGCGATTATCGCCGTCGCCGAAGCGGATCAGATCATCGCCGGGCTGGACGGAATTCTGAAGGATATCGAGGCCGGCAAGATCGAATTCTCTGTCGCACTCGAAGACATCCACATGAACGTCGAGGCGCGGCTGATCGAACGGATCGGACCGGTCGGCGGTAAGCTGCACACCGGCCGCAGCCGCAACGATCAGGTTGCCGTCGATGTCCGCCTCTACCTGCGTGACGAGATCGACACCCTGCTCGCCTATCTGGCCAAGCTGGAAAGTGCCCTGATCAGCCAGGCCGAGAACAACCTCGACATCATCATGCCGGGCTACACGCACCTGCAGACCGCCCAGCCGGTGCTCTACAGCCACCACATGCTCGCGTACCGCGAAATGATCGCCCGCGACGCAAGCCGCCTGGCAGACCTGCGCAAACGTTTTAACGTTCTGCCGCTCGGTGCCGGAGCACTGGCCGGAACGACCTTCCCCATCGACCGCGAGTGGGTGGCGGAAAAGCTCGGCTTTGACGGGGTCACCCGCAACAGCCTCGATTCGGTCTCCGACCGTGACTTCGCCATCGAGTTCTGCAGCTTCGCTGCGATCCTGATGATGCACCTGTCGCGCCTGGCCGAGGAGCTGATCCTCTGGTCGAGTGCCGATTTCAGTTTCATCGAGCTTTCTGATGCCTTCTGCACCGGCAGCTCGATCATGCCGCAGAAGAAGAACCCGGACGTTCCCGAGCTGGTGCGCGGCAAGACCGGACGGGTCTACGGCAACCTGATTGCTCTGCTGACCCTGATGAAGTCGCTGCCGCTGGCTTACAACAAGGATATGCAGGAAGACAAGGAGCCTCTCTTCGACAGCATCGACACGGTCAAAGGGAGCCTGAAGATCTTCGCCGAGATGATCGCCGAGATGAAGGTTCGCGGCGACAACATGCGTATTGCCGCGGCGCGCGGGTTTTCTACCGCGACCGACGTCGCCGACTACTGCGTGCGCAAAGGGCTGCCCTTCCGCCAGGCCCATGAGGTGGTCGGCAAGACCGTGCGCTACTGCGTCGAAACGGGCAAGGATATCCCCGAATTGACGCTGGACGAGTTCCGCGAGTTTTCCGCTTTGATCGACGATGATATCTACGATTACGTCACCCTCGAAGCCTCGGTTAACGCCCGCAAGGCCACCGGGGGGACTGCGCGTGAAGCGGTTGAACGCGAACTGGCACGACTGAGAAAGGAGAATTGAGCGACATGATCCAAACAGCTATCAGACGAGTGATTCTGCTGGTGATCTGCCTGCTCCTGCTGGCCGCCTGCGGCACCAAAGGCCCTGTTCGTCCGGTCGGCAGCGAGCCTCACAAACAGAGCTCTTGCGCCACCTGTAACTGATTCGAATACGGATACATTCGATCCCCGGCAATGTTGGCCGGTGGATTCACCATTTTTTGAAGGCTCTTGAGTGGAGGTCAGCATGTTTTACGGTTCCATGGTTGCAATTATCTCCCCCTTCGACGCTGAAGGGAATTTTGACGAAGAAAGCTATCGTCAACTGATCGAATTTCAGATTGAGAACGGTACCGACGTCATCGTCCCCTGCGGGACGACAGGCGAATCGGCAACACTCAGCTACGAAGAACATAACCGGGTCATCAAGACCTGTATCGAGCAGGTCAACAAGCGCGTTCCGGTCATCGCCGGAACCGGTTCCNCGACCGAGGCGATCGAAATCTCCCGCCACGCTATGGAGCTCGGTGCCGACGCGTTGCTGCTCGTCTCCCCCTATTACAACAAGCCGTCTCAGGAAGGGCTCTACCAGCACTACAAGGCGATCGCCGAAAATGTCGCCCTGCCCCAGGTGCTCTACAACGTACCCGGCCGGACCGGCATGAATATGACCGCGGCGACGACCATCCGCCTGGCGGAGTTTTCCAACATCGTCGCCATCAAGGAAGCCTCCGGCGACCTGACCCAGGCGAGTGAGATCATCGCCCGCGCCGGGGACAAGATCGATGTCCTCTCCGGCGATGACTTCCTCACCCTGCCGCTGATGGCCTGCGGTGCCAAGGGGGTCATCTCGGTCACCGCCAACATCATGCCGAAGCAGGTCAAGGCAATGGTCAGCGCGATCAATGAGCAGCGCCGTGACGAAGCCCGCAAACTGCACCTTGAATTGCTCGATCTGCACCAGGCGATGTTCATTGAGGCCAACCCGGTTCCGGTCAAGACAGCGGCATCCCTGATGGGACTGTGCCGTGCCGATGTCCGCCTGCCACTCTGTGCACTGCAGCCGGCCAGCCTGGAGACGCTCAAGAACGTCCTTTCCCAACACGGACTGGTTTAAACTCTGCTCCCTCCCCCTTGACGGGGGGAGGGTCAGGGTGGGGGCGAACGCCGCCTCTCATCAGCCGCTCCCTTCAAAGGGAGGGGAAAAACATTCAATCAATAATTTCCTGAGAGATACGCATATGAAAGTAGCCATTGTCGGCGCCGCAGGGCGCATGGGCGGCCGTCTGATCCAGGCAGTCCTCGAAGCGGATGGCCTCGAACTAAGCGGCGCTACAGAACGCCCCGGGCATCCGAAACTGGGTGAAGATGCCGGCCAGGTTGCCGGTGTCGGTGCGCTAGGTGTAACCATCACTGAGGATCTGGCCGCGGTCATGGATGAGGCCGATGTTCTGATCGACTTCACCTTTCCCGAGGTCACCCTGGCCAACCTCAAGGTCTGCGCCGCCAAAGGAAAGATGCTGGTCAGCGGGTCCACCGGTTTCACTCCCGAGCAGAAACAGAGCGTGGCTGAATACGCCGATCAAATTCCGATCGTTCTGGCGCCGAACATGAGTATCGGCGTCAACGCCTGTTTCAAGCTGCTGAAAGAGACCGCCAAGATACTCGGCGATGATTTCGATGTCGAAATCGTCGAACTGCATCACAACAAGAAAAAAGACTCCCCGTCCGGCACCGCCGTGCGCATGGGAGAGGTCGTCGCCGAAACCCTCGGACGCGATTACAACAAGGTCGCCAATTTTCATCGTGAAGGGATGTGCGGCGAACGCACAAAAGAGGAAATCGGCATGCAGACCGTCCGTGGCGGCGACATCGTTGGCGAGCATACCGTCTACTTCATCGGCATGGGAGAGCGGATTGAAATCAGCCACCGGGCCATGAGCCGCGACATGTTCGCCCGCGGCGCAGCCCGGGCCTGCCGCTGGCTGGAAGGCAAGGAAGCGGGGCTCTACGACATGCAGGATGTCCTTGGATTAAATTGAAAAGAGGAGATAAACGATGAGAATGATTATCGCATTGATCATGATATCCGCACTGCTGCTGATGACCGGCTGCGAAGCCACCAAAGGCCTCGGCAGAGATATCGAGAAGGCCGGCGAGTGGGTGCAGGACAAAGCCGACTGAGCAGCCTGAAAGAATACAGACATCCAATAACCATTTAATAGATAGATACCAGAGGAGATTTCATGGCACGCATCAACGACCATTATCTGAAGCTCAAAGCCGGCTACCTGTTCCCTGAAATCGGTCGCCGGGTGCGGGAATTCACCAGCGCCAACCCGGAAGCGAAAGTCATCCGCCTCGGCATCGGCGATGTCACCCAACCACTGGCTCCGGCCGTCCTTAACGCCTTCCGTTCGGCGATCGACGACCTGGCGACCGAAGACCGCTTTGCCGGTTACGGTCCCGAGCAGGGCTACGACTGGCTGTCCCAAGTCATCATCGACAAGAGCTACAAGCCCCTCGGCGTCGAGCTGAAAGCCAATGAGGTCTTCATCTCCGACGGTTCCAAATGCGACTGCGCGAACATTCTCGACATCTTCGCTCTCGATAATATTGTTGCCATCGGCGACCCGGTCTATCCGGTCTATAACGATACCAACGTCATGGTCGGCCGCACCGGCGAAGCGGATGAAAAAGGGTACTACAAGGGGATCGTTTACATGCCCTTCACTGCCGAAAACAACTTCGTGCCGGAGTTGCCGAGTGAAAAGGTCGACATCATCTACCTCTGCTATCCGAACAACCCGACCGGAACCGTCGCCACCAAAGAGCAGCTTAAGGTCTGGGTTGACTACGCCCTGGCCAATGACGCCATCATCTTCTTCGATGCTGCCTACGAAGCCTTTATCACAACCCCCGGCATTCCGCACTCAATCTACGAGGTCGAGGGGGCGAAGCAGTGCTCCATCGAGTTCCGCAGTTTCTCCAAGACCGCCGGTTTTACCGGCGTGCGCTGTGGTCTGGTCGTTGTTCCCGAAGAGTTGATGGGCACCACCGCCAGCGGTGAAAAATACAGCCTCAACAAGCTCTGGAACCGGCGCACCACGACCAAGTTCAACGGCGCTTCCTACCCGGTTCAGAAAGCCGCTGCCGCAGTTTATTCGGACGAAGGCTGGATGCAGGTCAAAGCGACGATCGACTATTACATGGAGAACGCCCGGATCATCCGTGAAGGACTCACCGCTGCCGGAATCACCTGCTACGGCGGGGTCGATGCCCCTTACATCTGGCTGCAAACCCCGGAAGGGATGAGCAGCTGGGACTTCTTCGACAAGCTTCTCAACGAATGCCATGTCGTCGGCACCCCCGGCAGCGGCTTCGGTCCGAGCGGTGAAGGCTATTTCCGCCTCTCCGCTTTCGGTGACCGCGAGAATGTCGAAACCGCCGTTCAGCGGATCAAGGCCAAGTGGGGAAAATAAGAACCACGCCTAAGCGTTAAACAATAAAAACGGGCTCCATCTCAAAAAAGATGGAGCCCGTTTTTTTATAGTCGACTCAACTTTGAAAGTCAGATTTCCAACCCTGCCGGCCGCTTCGCCGCGGCCAGCCACCGTCCCAGGTTCTCCGCTAGTCTGACATTGTCTCCTTTGAGAAAACGGTTCTGAAAGAGTGCATCGTCGGCAAAAACAGCATACTCCCCCTTCCCTCTGGTCCCGGCCACAAGGACGCTGAATTCCTGCTGCGCATCCCGTGGCGACAGCTGATTGTCGCGATTGAGATCAACCCATGAAGTCGCGCTGGTCAGAGCCAGCGAACTGACTGTCTTCCCTTCCGCCAGCAACGGCCAACTGCCATAAAGAGAGAAAGATGTCAGCCCCTGATTCAAAGGGTGGTTTTGCAGATCGACAACCCGGAAATTAAGAGCATCGCCATCAATCACCAGATCTTCACGCCCTTCACGCACGACTCCGTTCGCCGTGACCACACCCAGATGATTCAACAGGGGAGCAACCGGCGGTGCGATATGCAGCATGATGGCCAAACGCCCCCCTTCGGCCAGGAAAATCTCGATTGCCTTAAGCTCAGCCGCGGACAGCGGCCGAAAAGCGCCGGATATGACCAGGGCATCTACACCCGTGAGAGCCTCGCTGCTCAGCGGCTCTTGGGTCGATATTACCTGACTACCGGTCGCACGCATGTGTTCGGCGAACTGGCCGAGTTGCAATTCACCATCCCCCTCAATGGTAAACACCTGACCATGTCCCTGATCGAATAGGATACGTGCTCCTCCAGCGGCAGATACGGACCCGGGAAAGGACAAAGGCAGGAACAAGATCATGAGCAGAAACAAACGCATCGGGCAAACCTCCGGAGCAGGATAAAGGATTAAAAAAGTCAGCTATTTTCCCTCTCTGGAGTGTTTCTGTCAAGAATTGAAAAAAGCACAATGTTGTCTGTTTTTTTATAACAAGAAAGGCTCCTATCTCACTGAAAAACAGTCAATTTCAAAAAAGCCTTTGGATTCTGTATACAAATTTAAAAAAAGTGAGATTTTTTTTAAACGCGAAAAATGGGCTTTATAACGAGATTTTGAAATGTTACCGCAACGCACCAGACAGGTTTCTATTAAAGAAATGATGCGACACAAATGGCGTCCCCACAAATAGGACAAAAGCAAATATTCAACTTTTTAAATCTTAACTGGTAGGATATTTTTTGCCATCGCTCGATCTTCTCTCAAATCGCGCCAAAATACCCGATTTTTTGCAACAAGGGCTGAAGACCAAACACTGATATTCCAGATGAAACAACTTCTTTTCAAAATCTTTTCCTTCACAAAGAGAAAAAAGTCATTATTTACAGTAAGTTTTAAAGTCAAGACAGTCCGTCTTGTTTGCGATGCGCGCACTAGATCGCTGTCAATTTCAACCCGATCCTAGACAGCCAGCCAAATCTGGAACAGCTTTTGTTCTATTATGCAAATGCTTATATATACACAATTCATGAAAACCTCAAAAACTTCGCCATAACACCTATTTTAAAAAAAATATGCTGTAATAACAGGATATTGCATAGGTGCAAAAAGAGGAATCAAATTTAAACAGGTGTTTTTCCGCTTTCCGACCCTATAACAGGGAAACATTTTATAAACTACTGTAATTAATACGTTGTTCTGCAAAATCAGTGATTTTTTACCTTGTATGGTTATGCGACTGAGGGTATATTTTTTTCAACTTAACCATCACCTGGCGTTTTAAACGAGGAGGCCATATATGATCTGTCCCTATTGTCACCACAAAAACCATCTCGAAATCGACATGCATTCCGACGGCTACAGTGCCGACCTGATCGAATGCTCTGACTGCGGTGCCCTGCTCAATCTCAAGGGTATGGAACTTGAGACCGTTCATGGCCCAACCATTGAGAATTACGTTGACGCTGAAGAGGTCTGCGCTTAAACCTCCGCACAACAATCGAATTAAAAAAGGCAGAACGAAATGTTCTGCCTTTTTTATTTAAGCTGCTGATCTGCTAGCGATAGCAGTCGTACTCGTTCTTCCAAATGCTCTCGCTGTCCCAGTCCTTCCGAACGTTTCCGTATCAACGATTCAATTTAATTCTCGCCATCCGAACTCCACTTTGATCTGCTGCGAGCAAAGCTTCTTGATAATGAATCCGAACAATCCAGACAAAGCCACAACCATCACGACAGTCGCGATTCTCATGATGATCATCATTGTCTCGAACTCCGGCGGGACAGCCTGTTCACTAGAGAATTCCGGTATGGTGGAGAACATGTAGAACTGGATGATCAGACTAAGCAGATTCCAGAAAATACCGAGCGCCATGATCCAAATAAATGCGACCCTCGCCCAGTTTTTTCTTTTTAACAGGCCGATGGCAGAAATCAACGTGAATGCTGAAACGCAGAGGGTGAGCAAGAAGAACAGCTCGAAATGATTGAAGACAAAGTTGAATATAGCTGGGACATCATCAGCCTGTTCCATCTGACTCTGTGCCTCGGTCATCGGCTCCATCTGAAAAATCGTCCAGACCATGACATTCTGTAACAGACCGACAAACGTTGAAAATCCGGCGATAACAATAAAGATCCAGGCCAGCACGCTAACAAAGGTCGACTGCTGCCGGACGCTCACTGCCTCCTGCTCAAATTCGAAATCCATTCTTACCCTCCTGTCGATCAATATCCAACAAAGCGCCGCCTGCGACCCTTTTGGACAATCAGCGGTCCCTTAATCCAGAGCAGCGAGCTTTTCTTCGAGCGCCTTAATCTCCTCTCTGAGCTGTTCGCACTCCTCTTCAATCCCAGGACGCGAGTCCTCGGTAATGGTTATAACTGCAGGAAGACCGGTTTGGGGACAGATGGGCGCATTGGCGACAGCTCGGTCGAAGTTGTCCGTCACCAGTTCAATCCCTTTTTCGAGCGCCCCCAGTTTCGCCTCTTTCTGTAGAATCAGTTGATTGTATTCAGCGCGCAAGGTGTCATCCGGCTTCATCAGGGCCTGAACCCTATGCATGAAAGTATCTGGTCGTGTCGGATAGACGTAAACGATGACACCAAGCAAAATGACACAAACAACAAACTTGACCAGACGCATGAGCCCCTCCTTCGGCGCGTGAAGCGCAAACAAAAAACCGCCGTCCGGCTTGCAGCCGAAAACAGCGGTTTCCTAATTATTCCTGTCGATTATCCCCATCGTCATCCCCCTCAGGATAGAGGTCAGCTTAGGCCAAGCCGGTCAGATTGTCAAAATGAAACGATCCGAACTTGGTTCTCACTTCCCGGGCATCGGTGGGACCAGCAGCGCCGGATCGAGCCGTTCCTGGAACCAGTTGATCCGCCAGTCGAGGTGCGGGCCGGTAACACGACCGCTGGCGCCAACCTCAGCGATGGTCTGCCCTTGGACAATCTCATCCCCTTCCTTGACGAGGATTTTATCGAGATGCAGGAAACTGGAGGAGAGTCCGTGCCCGTGATCGACGATCAGGGTTGCACCGGAGTAGAACATCCCCGCATGGGCGAGGGTGACACGCCCGCCAGCCGGGGCGACGACCGGCGTTCCCGTAGAAGCGGCGATATCGATACCGAAATGTGGGCGGCGCGGTTCACCGTTGAAAATCCGCTGACTGCCATAGACACCACTGATCCGCCCCGTAACCGACCAGATAAAAGCTTCGCGGTAGTTTTCACGAGTGCTGTCCTGGGATCGTGCGCGGGCCGCCTGCTCAGCCTCGCGAGAAACCCGCTCCAGCGTCTCCTGCGATGGCTCCATCATCTGCTGGCTGATCCCGTTGATCCGTTCAATCCTGTATTCACGCGGCTTGAGGTCGAATTCGCTGATGTCGACCAGATTCTTCGCATCAATCAGGACCAGAGTCTGGTGGATTTCTGCATCACGGCCGAAACCGACGATGAACTCACCGTCCGGTGACACCCGCACCAGTGCGCCCTTATAACGCACCCGGGTTCCCGGCTCTACCTTGCCATAGATCAGCCCCCCCTGGGTAAAGGACCCGCTGAGCTGAACCTCGGCGCCAACCTGCACGACAAAGGCAAAGAGCAGGAGAAACAGAAGAGATATGATGATTCGCTGATTCATAGGCTGAGCAACTGTCCCGCCAATGACGAGGAAAAAGAGATCAGACCGTGTAACGCAATCGGTTATGCGGCACGGAAGTCGACCCGATTGTCATAGAAAGTGCTCCCCGCGCCGCAATCGGTGAGCCGCTGTGAGGTCAACGCATTCACCGATCTTTCTCCCGGGGCAAATTCCAGCCACCAGACACCTTCGGCGACGGCCACCCCCGGTTGCACCTTCTCCGTCACGTCAAGAATGAAGCGCACCTCGCCGCAGGCATTGAAAACGCAAACCGGCTGCCCATCTGTGACCGCACGCTTTTCCGCTTCACTCGGATGGACCCTGAGACGCATCCCCTGCTGCCGTTCACGTAGCTCGTCGCGCTCGAAAAAGGTTGAATTAAGGGCATACAGGCTCGGGGCAGCCATTAACTGAAGCGGATAACCATCTTCTTCGCCATGGGTCTGCAGAAAACGGATGAGCGGCTCGTCGGCCTCGCGATTCAGGAATTCGACCTTCCCCGAAGGGGTCGCGAAATACGTCGGCGGCCAGTCCGGCGTCTTCAGCTCAACCGCATGTCCGGCTGCGAGCCTGTCAGTATCAATACCCTCGCGCCACGGGTTCGGCCCGGCAAGCAGTTGATCGATGAGATCCTCGGCGCGCTGTTGAAAGAAGGGCTCGTCAAAACCGAGCGCGGCGGCCAGTGCAGAAAAAACTTCCCAGTTGGAACGACTCTCTCCCACCGGAGGGATGGCCGCTTTTGCCCGCTGAATACAATAGGTGCCGTAGGAGCGGTAGATATCGGCATGCTCCAGCGAGGTTGTGGCCGGCAGAACGACATCGGCATAGCGGGCGGTATCGGTCATAAACCGCTCATGAACTACGGTAAACAGATCTTCGCGTGCCAGGCCGCGGAGGACGTCATTCTGGTCCGGGGCAACCACCGCCGGGTTTGAATGATAAACATACAGCGACATGATCGGCGGTTCGGCGAGATCGTTCAGCGCCTGCCCCAGCTGATTCATATTGATGATCCGCGTCGGGTGAGAGAGAAAATCCTCGCGCACCAGATCCTTCATCGCGAAGGCACCGCCGGTTGAGGTGCCACCGAAAGACCCGGCGTGACGTTTGCCGTAGCCACCGACCAGGGCTGGCAGCGCAGCGATCGCCCGCACTGTCATGGCCCCGTTGCCATACCGGGTCATCCCGCTCCCCAGGCGGATGAAGGGGGCAGCGGCCGCGGCGAATTCACGCGCCATCCGTTCGACCGTCGCCGCCGGGATCCCGGACAGATCAGCGGTCCGCTCCGGTGTGTGAGCAGGCAGAACCTGCTGCTCCAGTTCGCCCCATCCCGTTGTCTGTGCCTCGAGCCAGGCCCTGTCGGCAAGGCCGTCACGAGCGATCACATGCATCAGCCCCAGGGCCAAGGCCCCGTCACTCCCCGGGCGGATCAGGAAAAGTTCGTCGGCTACTGCCGCGGTCGGGGTGGCATATGTTTCAATAAGCCAGACCTTAGCGCCCTTTTTGCGGGCTTTTTTCACCCGGTCGAGATAGTGGATGCTGGTCGCCGCCGCATTGATCCCCCAGAGGATCACCAGATCGCTGCCGAGCACCTCGTCGGGATGCGGCGCCGGGGTAGCGCCGAGAACCATCTTCAATCCGGCGCCCAGGGCCGGCGAACAGATTGTGCGGTCGAGCCGCGAAGCTCCGAGATAGTGAAAGAAGGGATGGCCGGCATTGCGTTGCACCATCCCCATGGTCCCGGCGTAGGAATAAGGGAGAATCGCTTCACCACCATATTTAGTAATGATCCCCTGCCAGCGTTCAGCGATCAGCTGCAGCGCCTCGTCCCAGGAGGCTTCACGGAACGCGCCTGAACCCTTCGCGCCGGTCCGCAGCAGCGGTTTGAGCAGTCGGCGCGGGGAGTGAACGGTCCGTTCGTAGTGGGTCATCTTCGGACACAGTGTTCCCAGGGAATAGGGGTGCTCGGGATCACCGCTGACGCGCACAGCACACCCGTTGTCGACCTCCACCAGCAGGCCACAGGAATCGGGGCAGTCATAAGGGCAAACGGAACGGACGGTTTCAACCATAAAGATCTCCTGGTCATTACTGATTTTCGGTCGTAGGAAGCTCTGCTGAGGTGCTGCGTGTGTTCAGTATACGGGCTAAGCGATACGTTCCGCCACCCACTGTCCCAGCTTGCGAATAGCGTCCTCCCGTTCCGGAGTCCAGCGCGGCGCATAGTTCAAGCGGAAGCAATGGTGGTACTGCTTGTTGAGAGAAAAAATTTCTCCCGGGGCGATCAGAACGTCGCGTTCCCGGCCGTAATGATACAGCTCGGTGGTATCGACCCGGCGCGGCAGTTCAAGCCAGGCGACGATCCCCCCTTGCGGGCGGGAAATCTTGGTTCGCGACGGAAAATGCTCCGACACCAGATCGACGAGGCGCAGATAGCGCTGGCGGTACGCTTCCCGCGCCTGGCGCAAGTGGCGCTCGTAAATCCCCTGACCGAGGATCTCAGCGCAAACCAGTTGCGGCAGGATTGGCGTCGAGAGCATGTTGACGAACTTACGGTGCAGGATCTCCTCGTAGTAGCGCTCGGCCAGAACCCACCCCACCCGCAACTGCGGATCGATGGTTTTCGACAGCGACGAACACAGCAGCACCAGCCCCTGGGTGTCGTACGCCTTGATTGCTCGCGGTCGCCGCTCACCAAAATACAGATCGCCGTAAATATCATCTTCGATCAGCGGCACCTGGTACTGTTCCAGCAGTGCGACCAATTCCTGCTTGCGCTCGTCCGGAATGCTGCACCCCAGCGGGTTGGAAAAGTTGGATACCGTCAGAATCGCCTTGAGCGGCCATTGTTCCAGCGCCAGCTTGAGTGCGCCGAGACTCAGACCGGTCTCCGGGTGGGCGGGAATCTCGACCGCATGCAGACCACAGGCCTCGATCAGTTGCAGGATGCCGTAATAGCAGGGGGATTCCACCGCCACCAGATCACCGGGGCGGGTCAGAACCTGCAGACATAACCCCATGGCGTTCAGGCTCCCGGCCGAGGTCACAATACTGTCCGGCGCAACCGTCACCCCGGCATCTACGGCGTGGCGAGCGACCTGTTGGCGGAACGCATATGGCCCTTCGGGCGTGGTATAGCCGACTCCCATATGGCGGCTGGTGCGCGACAGGCGGGTATAGGTCTGTTCGACGTGGCGGATGATCGGAAAATCGAGCGCCGGCGTCGCCCGACTGAAACTGATCGGATGCGACCGAAACCCGTCGCGTTGGACATCCATCACCAGCTGGGAGGTCGTGGCGATCACCGGCGGAGAGTGCATGCTGTGCGTACTCGGAGTCGCCAGCGGCTCGCGCACCCTGCGTCTCACGTAATATCCGGACTTCGGCCGCGCCTCGATCCACCCCTGTTCTTCGAGGAGGGAGTAGGCGGCCGTCACAGTCGAAATGCTCACCCCTTCCCGCTTTGCCAGCAGGCGAACCGAAGGGAGCCGTTCTGCGACGGAAAACACCCCGCTGCGGATCTGACCAGCCATCTTTTCTGCCAGTTGCCCATATAAACGATCTTCCATCTTTCACACCAGTACAGTTTTCCAGGAATATGGCAATACAGATCGTTGAATTGGCTATCTGTACCTATCAAAAAAAATTGTTTTTGCATCTGTTACGGTTCAGATATCGAGAGTAGCATGAGCAACGTATCATAACAAGCAAAGGAGCTAACCAATGATCAGGCAGCCATATTTACCCGGCATTCTGGCCGATACGATAGCACATGACAAATGGGATTTCCGGCACTTCATCCGCAACCTGCGTCCACGCATCCTCCTCTGGCTACGCAACGCGCAGACCCGCAGGCAACTGGCCGAACTGCCGGCCTATCTGTGCCGGGATATCGGACTATCGGAGCGCCAGGTTCGTCAGGAAGCAGATAAACCGTTCTGGCGTTGAACGGTTACCGTGCGGCCATCTCCGTCTGGAAGAAATGGTTTCTCCCTCTTCGGTCTAACAGAAAAAGAGTCGCATAAATGGCATCTTGCCTGCGTATCTTCAATCAGGAGCGTTCCGACAAAATAGCGATTCCCCCTTGCTATTCGTAATCCGCCCGTGTTAGTGTCCGATTTCTTGAGAATATTTGTGTCGTTTTTCGCACCGCTCAGCTAGACATGGTGTCAAAGATAAAAGAAAACACAGGTTCAACAGGGCCTGTGTTTTTTAACGGGTGAAAAACTTCACAGCAAAGGTTCCGTAGCGGAACAGGAGAAAAAGATGGCAGAAGGTACAGTTAAGTGGTTCAACGAAACAAAAGGTTTTGGTTTTATCGAGCAGGACAACGGCCCCGATCTGTTTGTTCACTTTTCACAGATCCAGGGTGATGGGTTCAAAACCCTGGCCGAAGGTGAGCGCGTCACCTTTGACATCGCTCAGGGTCAAAAAGGCCCGCAAGCCGAGACCGTTCGTAAAATCTGATGAACGATAAACATTCGGCCTCCAGGAAAAAATCCTGGAGGCCGAATGTTTTACAACCTACCCTCTTCAATAAAGTAAACCGCTCGACAGCTCTCCCCGCCTAACGACAACGCATAATCTTCAGACCGGACTCGAAAAGAATCTCGACCTTCTGCGTCCCGGCCAAGCGTTGAACCGCCCCCAGTCCAAAGCTCGGATGTTTGACAAGGTCCCCGACCCTGTACTCTCCATCGATTGAATAGTTTTTGACCGCTTTATCCCCCGAGTTCTCACACTGCGCTTCCCACTTCTTCAACTCAGCGTTTTTTGCCACACTCTTGCGTGGCGCCGTTTTCTTTTTTGCGTCCGGCTTTGCAGCCNNNGCCCTGCGGTAGTTATGCTGTCGTTCACAGACATTGCACTGAACCCGCAAAGGAACCTCGTCCATAACGACGATAATGGTGTGATTTGTTTCCCGCCGACATTTCGTACAGCGTGCTTCAACCTGATCTCCAGGTGAAAGAATTTTGCGTTGCATAGTCTTTCCTTAGTAGCTAAGACATGACCAATCGAATCCGGGAAGAATCGCCGAATGCAGTGGACAGACTTGATGGTTGATACGGATAAAAAAACGAGAACAGCCCTGACCGTTCATTCAGTCACAGCAACACTGCGCTGAACGAGGGGTGTGAATGGCTTGAGCAAGACATTCATCATACATACCCCTCTGGAGAAAAGATAGCCAAGAGTTGGCAAAAATAACGGGGGCGCGGCGGGAGCTTGATGACGTGACCAGAGAAATTAACTGGCAAGAAAATCCATCAAAAAGATGCTGAATCGGTTGAAAACAAGGGAACAACTTAAGAAGAGTATTTTAGCTAAACGACCCCGCCCGCGTCCCATTGGGAACGAGGACCTCGGGAATGGCCAGACATCGGCCGATTTTGTCAGCATAGCTGTCAGAATCGTCAAAAGTGATGAAACCTTTTATCGACGCTGGTTTCATAGCTTTATTCCTGAAAATCTTGATGTTCGAATTAACAAACTTAACGTGTTGATCTCAGTTCATGTTCTACCGCACCAATTATATTATTAAATTTATAATTAAGATTGTCAAAAATATTTTTATACGAAGTAGAAAGATCTGTTGCATCGAACATGAATGACATAAAAATACCAAGATTATACAAATTCTTATATTCTAAAACATCATATGATAAGATATCGTGAGTTATTATAGATTTTAATTTATCTCTTTCATCAAAAACACCAATACGTTTGTACTCATATGACAAGACTGAAAGCAAATAATCCCTATTATAGAAAAATTCCATTGAAAAGCTGCTTAAATCTTGTGAATAACTTATAAAAATAGAATTAAATTTATAATGAATGTTAATAACATCTTTAGACTTCTTTATTTTATCAACAATTGAGATATCAGACTCTGCTACCTTTACGGCCTGTGAATATTTTTTCTTAAGATTATTCCCTGCACGGACAACCGCATGCAACCAGAGAGATTCCTCCTTTGACGCCTCAGGATAATTACTTTTCAGGTATTCTGCCTCTTCGGTCATGCCATGCTCGTTCGCCAATTTATCAGCATACACATTAATCCAGGGCCCCCTCCCTGCGCACCCGGACAATAAAAAGCAACCCAGCAGAACAACCAACACAACGATTCTCATTTTTCAGCCCTCTATTCCCTTAGCGAAAAGCAACAGGCCTCGCAGACATTTCCATCAAACCAACAGTCTTACCTGTACCAACTCAGACGCAAAAAAGCCGTCAGTGGGGAACCACTGACGGCTTTAAATCTGTAAACGTTTCAACCATTCCATCCCCCCATAGAATTTGTTGCAGGCAGTTATAACAAAATCACCCCGATCTCTCAAGGAGGATCCGTGAGCAGGCCCCTCGTTTCAGTTCTCTTCAATTGGCGTTCGCGACACCTATCATCCCAATTGACTGACGCTTAGTTCCCGGGCCTCCTCACAAAAAAGCAAAGGAAGGGAAACATAAAATGTGGTCCCCTCGTTTTCAGACGTCTTGAACCACACTCGCCCTTTCAAATATTGCTCGGCAAACAGTTTCATGCTGTAAGTTCCGATTCCGCGCCCCTTCCCTTTTGTCGAAAAGGACCGCTGGAAGATCTGCAGTCGCGTCGCCCGTGGAATGAAGTTCGGATTGTGAACACTGAATATTCCGTCTGAACCAGTCGACAGACAACTGACAACAACAACCTCTCCTCGGGACGAAGCCTCTGCTGCATTTTTCACCATATTGAACAGAACACGGTATAAAATCGCTCGGTCCGTCGTCAGGAGGAACTCATCGCAACGTTCAGCACGGGTTATCCGGGTATCCCCCCAGATTTTTTTTGCCATACGTACAAGTTCGTCAACCAACGTAACAGAGCTGATGCCATCCACAAGCTCAAGGGTCAACCGCCCGTCTTCGGCCTGTAACAACTTGCTATGGCTTGCGATTTCCGACGCCAGCTCCCTGCTGGCGTCCCTCATTGCGGTAACACATTCGGCAACATCGTCCGGCAGGGACAGGGTCTCAAGGAATTCGGAGAAACCGACGATCGGCATGAGCATGTTATTGACATCATGAAAAAACAGCCGCTCAAGAATCTGCCGTCGCTTTTCATGACGAATGTCCGTCAAACTGAACACCGTATAATTGCGCCCCTTGAAGGCATACGATGATGCCCACACCCGCAATTCAAAAGCCTCACCGGAACGGGTGATAAGCCGGCACTCCTTCTGAATCCCGACCTCTCCCGTTTGAGCCTTCAGGATCGCCTTGGCAGCACCGCATTCACAGCAGAACTCGGTTGTTCCACACCCCGCATCGGCTTCATATGCATGAATGCAATCAAAAACCTCGCCCGGCCTCTGGCCGAGAACCTCTACATCCGACCCAACCGCGATCATTTCCATAAGCCGCTGATTGCTATATACAATCTGCCGCTGCTCATTCAAAATCATCAGGATGAATGGTGTAACACAGCTGAAATGCTCAAAAATCCCCTCCGTTTTCAGAAGCTGTGCATTCCGCAGAACGTCCTCGTCGCTGGCCCGCTCGGCCGGCGCAAACGGGAGAAATGAAGCGCGCATCTATTTCCTCCTAGAACGGTCAATACCAAAATACAAGTTTTCACAAGAATCGATTCTACCGATAATTTCCGGACTTTTCATAACATTTTTCAATGATTTTTTGTATTTAAAATATGAAGGTTAACAACAACGACACCACAACAAAGCCGGAAATCGTTTTACCGGAATAATTCCGGGACGGATCACTTATGCCGGCTACGAATGGACAAGACATCCCATAATTCCCACCCCTCATTTAACGACAGGACGATCACTTTTGTTTACAAGAACGATTGCAGTGCTAATCTTCAAATAGAAGTTAACCTGTAAATCTAGAGCGAAAGGAGCAGACCATGACATACGGACAAGGCAGAACCTACAAAAAGGTGGAAGTTATCGGCGTCTCAGGAGCAGGGATAGAAGACGCAATTCAGCAGGCAGTCACCAGGGCACAACAATCCCTGGAAAAGCTCTCCTGGTTTGAAGTTCAGGACATTCGTGGTCACATCGGCGATGATGGCAAGGTCAACGAGTATCAGGTTGTCCTTAAGGTTGCTTTCGAGTTGAAATAAGTGATCGATTCATATCCCAACGATAAAAAAGCCGTCAGAGGGATATCCATTGACGGCTTTTGTTTTCTTCAGAGCAACCGGAACCGGTCCTCCTAACGTATCCCACCAGAGGCTTATCGATATCTTGGCGCCACGAAATTACGGATTTCCTCCGGATCGATCTTCTCAACCGATGAGAGTTTATCGAGCAACCGCTTGGAGTCTTGTATCGAGCCAAGAAACAGCCGCTTGACCCGGCTATCGAACGTCGGATGCTTTTTGATCTCCATATCAATCAGCAAGAGCCCATTCAGAAGGTTGTTGGTAATGTGCTGGGAGCCATGAATTGTTGCCAGGTAGACCGCTTCCTTCTCCTTGCAGATACTCTCGCGCAACTGCTCCTCAAGCGACTCAAGGCGCTTGATCATTCCGCCAAAATGCCCGGACACAATTGTCGCAATGATCAGAGGCGCCAGGGTGGCGACCAGTATTTCCGACGCCCTGATACCGACACCCAGTACGGCATAAAAATGATAAAGGATCAGCAGTGATGCCAGAACCGAACATAATATCGTCATTGCGACCAGAGTCAGTTTGTTCTTTGATGCGAGATAGCTGCCCATGCGCTTATCCAAATCTCATAAAAAGGCTTTGTCAGAACGAAGCCTCAAGGCTTCGACCAACGCTTTCCCAATAGACTACAACACAAAAGATGTTACAATACAAGTAGTTATATTTATACAATGAGAAGCATACCTCACAGGCAGCAGGAATACACGCTCACCTCAGATCAGGAAAACCAAGCTATCGCTGGCGGGAAAATAACAAGGGGCTTAGGAAGAAGAGAGAGGGTTTAAAGATATAGACAAGAAATTTTCGAACGGGAACGAGTTGGTAAATCAGCCTTAATAACGCTTATTTGCCTGTTCCACCCTTTACGCAGACACTTTACAACAACTACCCCTGATTTCCTCAAGTAACCAGGCCGGGAGCGGATGCTCCCGACCCAACATACTGCTATTTCTTTTTCACCCGGAAACCCGACTTCTCCAGCGCAGCGGCAAGATTGGTTTTGACCTCCGGAGCTTTTACCTGCTTCTGCTTCTTTTCGGCCTTGGGCGGACGTTGGCTCCCCTGCGACTTCTGTTCTCTAACGTCGCCGCTGCGCATGGTCAGTGAGATGCGTTTGCGCTGCTCGTCAACATCAAGCACCCGCACCTGGACCTGCTGGCCGACCTTGACGACGGTTGCCGGGTCCTTGATGAAGCGGTCGGCGAGCTGGCTGACATGCACCAGGCCGTCCTGGTGCACACCGATATCGACGAAGGCGCCGAAGGCGGCGACGTTGGTGACGATCCCGTTGAGAGTCATCCCTTCTTTCAGATCGCTGATCTCCATGACATCGTCACGAAAGCCGGCGGAGACAAAACTGTCACGCGGATCGCGTCCCGGCTTCTTCAGTTCGGCGACAATATCGCGCAGGGTCGGCAGACCGATATCTTCGGCGACGTAGCGCTTCAAATCGATACGCTCGAGTTGGGCCGGCTCGGCAATCAATTTTTCCAGGGTCACACCGGCGTCAGCGGCCATTCGCTCTACCAGGGCGTAGCGTTCGGGGTGGACGGCGGTGTTGTCGAGGGGCTGCGCGGCGTTGCGAATGCGCAGGAAGCCCGCGGCCTGCTCAAAGGCCTTCGGCCCGAAACGGGTGACATCCAGCAGCTGATCGCGGCGGGTGAAAGCTCCATGCAGGTCGCGATGGAGGGCGATCCCCCGCGCCTGGCTGGCGCTGATACCGGAGACGAAGCTGAGCAGTGCCCAGCTGGCGGTATTGAGGTCGACACCGACATAGTTGACACAGGATTCGACGACCGCATCGAGGGCCTTTTTCAGCGCCGTCTGACTGACATCATGCTGATACTGGCCGACACCGATACTCTTGGGATCGACCTTGACCAGCTCGGCGAGCGGATCCTGCAGACGGCGGGCGATGGAAATCGCGCCGCGCACGGTGAGGTCGAGATCGGGAAACTCTTCGCGGGCGATATCGGAAGCGGAATAGACGCTCGCCCCGGCTTCGCTGACCATGACCACGGGAATTTTTTTACCGGCGTCCTTCAGACACTGGCGGGCAAACTGCTCCATCTCTCGCCCGGCGGTCCCGTTGCCGATAGCGATCATTTCGCAATCGTGGGCTGTGACCAGGTGCAGCAGTTCGCGCCGCGCACTCTCGACCTGCCCCTGGCCGCCGGTGTGCGGATAGATGGTGACATGTTCGAGAAACCGCCCGGTCGCGTCGACCGCCGCCAGTTTGGAGCCGGTACGCAGGCCGGGGTCGACCCCGAGGACGCGGCGGCTGCCGGCCGGAGCGGCAAGGAGCAGGTTGCGCAGGTTGGCGGCAAAGACGCGGATCGCTTCCTCGTCGGCCAGCCTCTTCGACTGCAGGCGCAGGTCGACCTCGATCGACGGCGCGACCAGGCGTTTGTAGGCATCTTCGACAACCCCACGCAGCCACTCCTTGAAGCAGCTCGCAGCGGGGATCAGCAACCCGCCGAGGCGGGCGAGGATCTCCTCATCAGGAGCCTCGACAGTGAGCCGCAGGACCTCTTCCTTCTCACCACGGCGCATGGCCAACATGCGGTGCGAAGGGATCTGCTTCAGCGGCTCGCTGAACTCGTAGTACATCTCATATTTGCTGACTGTCCCTTCCTTGCCACGCAGTGGCCGTGAAACAAACAGCCCGCGTTCCCAGGTCAGTTCACGGACGACGGCGCGGGCGTCGGCGTTGTCGGCAAACTCCTCGGCAAGAATATAGCCAGCGCCTTGCAGCGCGGCTGCCGCGTCGGCGACCTCTTTTTCAGGATCGACGAAGGGGAGCGCCAGCAGCGCCGGGTCGGTTCCGCTTTGCGCCTGCAGCAACTGCATGGCCAGCGGCTCCAGCCCCTGTTCACGGGCGACGGTCGCCTTGGTCCGGCGCTTCGGTTTATAGGGGAGATAGAGATCTTCAAGCTCAGTCTTCTGGCGGCAGAGGAGAATCCGGTCGCGCAGCTCGGATGTCAATTTCCCCTGCTCTTCGATCGACTTGAGAATGACCTGGCGGCGCTCCTCCAGTTCCTTGAAGTAGCCCAGGCGCTCCTGCAGGGTGCGGATCTGGACCTCATCCAATTCACCGGTTGCTTCCTTACGGTAACGGGCGATAAAAGGAACCGTCGCCCCTTCGTCGAGCAGCTCGACAACGGCACGGATCTGCTCGCGCTTGAGCCCGGTTTCTTCAAACAGAATCTGGATAATATCGAATGGTGTCATCGCTTGACTCCCGCTGGTTCTTGTCCTCTGGCTTGACATTTAACAAAGGGCGGGATGGTAGCACAGAGTCGCGGATTGTCACAGCGTGAAACGTGATGGCGGGAAAAAGTTCGGGCAGCCGATTGACTGCCCGAAGAGAAGACTTTATTCTGCGCCGCGCCGCGGCAGTTTCCAGATCATATCGCTGGTCGGATAATCGGGATCCTTGGCGAACAGCACCCCCTCGTAACCGAAAGCCAGGGAGACCGTGTCCTTATGTAGCGGCACTTCCCGTGCGAATCTGGTGTCGGCTTCCAGGTCGGGATTGAGAACCCGGGCGATATCCGCATAGCTGACCACACGCTTGTCCTTATCAAGTTGGAACAGCTTCAGCTTCAGATCACGCGACACGGTGTAGCTGACCCTGGGGTTGTCGGAAAAGGTCAATACGCCATCGATACCCAGCTTGTCAGCCTGTTGCTGCAGGCGGTAATCGACCGTCACGTAAAGATCCTGCCAATGGTAGTTTCCGCTCTTCAGCACCACGCTCTCCATCCCGTCCGCCTTGGCGCCGAGATAGTAGCTTGTCGCTGCCTGGCAGGCCGTGAGCGCCAGACCGAGCAGTAAAACGAGAGAAAAACGCACAACTGACTTTAACATTTGCAGTCTCCTTCAATTGTTATTGTTTGCTTCTTTCTTATCAATTTATATGAATATTAATATAATAGTCAACCGGCCACAACATAACATCCACCGACTCTCCCGATCGGAAAGTGGCGGAACATCACGACTCCGTCAACTGCAGAGGTTGCATTAAGAAAACATCGAAAACGGAGAATGGTTTGAGGATCTGCCGAGGTTAGTTGAGTTCGTCCAATTGTCTGCGATACCCCACTTCTCTGGCCCGCTGTTCGAACCAGGCAGGGTCACGCAAAGCGACCTTCATCAACTTGGCATGCTGTAAATCGAGGACTTTCTTGCCGACGTTCTTGAACCTGACCCTGACCCTGCCGTTTCTGCTGCCCCCCTGAATATATCCAGGGCCCCACTCCGGCTTCCCGAGAACCCGCACCCGGTCACCGTGCAAAAATTCCATTGCTTCCTCCTTCACATGGGCAGCAAAATCCACTGCCACAAATTAAAGAGATAGCGCTTTTTTCCGGGAAGTCAAATTTGAGAGAAAGTTTTTTCGACTGTTTTTCAGCAAGTTAGATAATTCAAAGATTTCATGACGGAAACATAGGGCCGCGGGAGGAAACTATTCCGGCACCGATGGCGGTGCGACGACCGGGAGCTCTTCCGCCAGCCAGCCGAAGATGCCATCGGTGACATTGTAGATCAATGGCCGTTGCGTCACCTCGACGAGAAACTCGCAGACATACACCGTGCGGTGTCCGGTTCGGCAGATCAACACCAACGGCCGCTCTTCAGGAACCCATTTCGCCAATTCGGTGAGCCAGCGCTCGGGGTCGCTCCCGCCGCGCTCGTCGAAAAAGGTCAACAGCAGGCTGCCGTCAACGATTCCGGTCTGCCGCCACTCCTCGGGCCGGCGGATATCGACCAGCGCTACCCCCTGCTCCAGCAACGGGGGCAGACCCCGACTCATGACCTGCAGGTATTTTCTCCGCTCCATCCATTTGCCCCTTTCATGCATCGACTTGAAAAATAGGCTATAGTTTTAAACGAGCCGCGACAGGCGATCCCCCGAACCACTAGCCCGAGAGGTGCCATATGCTACCACTTTATCGAAACATCCTGGTCACGACCGATTTCAGCCCCAACTCCGAATTCGCCTTCAAGCATGCGGTCATGCTGGCGCGCCAGAACAATGCCAAGATTCACCTGTTGCATGTGCTGCCGCAGATCGATTCTTCCATGCGCGGTTATCTCTCCGCGGTTCTGGGGAAAGAGCGCCTGGAGGAATTCGAACATGACAACCTCACCAGCGCCAGGGACACCATGAAAAAAGATCTGGAACTTTTCGCCAAAACAGAGCTGCTCAACTATCCTGAGGACTTCGCCCGCTTTGCCGGCGCCCAGGTGGTTCTCGGGCAGACAGTGCCGAAAATTCTCGAAACAGCCGCAAAGCTAAAGGCAGATGTCATCGTCATCGGCAATCACGGCCAGGGAATCCTTGAGCATGCCTTTCTCGGCAGTGTCGCCGAAAAGCTGCTGCAGAAATCAACCCTTCCAGTCTTCGTCGTCCCCCTGCCGAATTGATTGACCTGTCTACAAAAAAGGACCGCACTTGCGGTCCTTTTTCTTTATATACACATCACGGAAGGTTTATTCCCCCGCGCCTTTCGCAGCTTTTTCCTGCGCTAGAAGATCCGACAGAAAGTTAAATTCGAAGACCTCGTAACTGTCCCCTTTTTCATGCAGCTTGATGGTAACTTTGGCCTCGCCGTTCGAATAACGGGTCTCCAGGCTGTAAATCACCAGCGGTTTCTGATCCCGCGTGATAAATTCACCGCTCTGCTTATCCTTGAACTCGATCTCGTCGATACCCTGAAACTGACCGAGCTTACTCAGAGACGTCATCAGTTTTTCAATATCAGCCGGAGTGACCCGCTCCAAGACTTCCGGCGCCATGTACTCTTTGGTGAGTTCCGGGTCCCAGGTCGAAATCTGCGGCAATACCTGATGAATATAAGGGATAGTCGTCGCTTCATATTCTGAAGACTGGTCATGCTTAATGTAGAAGAAAATCGAAAAAGCACAGATAAATACGAACAGAACGTAAACAATAAATTTTTTCAAGGCTCACTCCACTCGGACTAAATATTTTTCCAGCAGCGCGGTAAAACGATCGAGCGTCGTTGCCCGCTTGAGTTTCCCCAGATCGCGCTGCAGGTCGGTATCGGGAATAAAGTTCAGTACATCCTTCATTTTCATCAGCGCCTGGCGCTCACCGCAGAATTTCACCAGATAACGCGGTAGCAAGTCGGTGAGAAAGGCACCCAACTCGCGCCGCCGAACCGATTCCGCCACGGACTCCGGCAGTTCGCCGCGCAACCGGCGAAAGAGCAGCGGGTCAGCCAGAGCGCCGCGGCCAAGCATGAGACCGGTGATATTGGCATCAGCAAGTAATCTCTGCCCCGTCGCGACAGCGTTGATATCGCCGTTAGCGATCACCGGGATCGTCGCCCGGGCGGCCACGGCATGAATCAGCTCATGGTCGGCCGTTCCATTGTAACGCTGAAGAACCGTGCGCGGATGCAGAACCAGGTAATCCGCCCCACACTCCTGATAGATCGGCAACAGTTCGAAGATCTGCTGAAGGTCGGCGTAACCGGCGCGGCTTTTGATCGAAAAACTGCCATGCACAACCTTGCGGATGGTGCGCAACAGCTCGGGCAAGGCATCGATGTCCCGCAACAGTTCGCCACCGGTCGCCCCGGTTGTCATCCGCCCATAGGGGCAGCCGAGGTTCAGATTGAGGTGGCAACAACCTGTCTCCTGGACCAGCTCTGCGGCTGCAGCCAGCGCCATGGCCGAATTACCGATCAACTGAACGACCAGCGGCGTTGCCGAATCATGCGCCCTGATCTCATCCAGATCGCCACGGGCAACCCGCCTACGCGACTGGGCCTGAACCCGGACGAATTCAGTGAAGACGATATCCGGCCGGTAATTAGCGATAAAACAGGCACGCAGGGCGTCATTGGTCAACCCCTGCATCGGCGCCAGCATCAGCGGTTTGGTTCCGGGGGACCAGGGCAGAAGGGGCATCGCGGCTCAGCTTGCATGGTTAGGGTGGTTTATCTCGGCTCCGCACAATACCCCATCGTGACAGGAGAATCCAGCAGCCTCTGTATAGACCCCTGCAGCGCAAGGACACTTTCGGGCTGCCCCGCAGGGAACGATCCTGCTACACTGCCGCCGATCGATAAAACACCAGAAGATATTGGGGAGACATGACATGATGGAAAGACCACGCCTGCTCTTCCTCTGTACCGGGAATTCCTGCCGCAGCCAGATGGCCGAAGGTTTGTGCCGCCATTTCTGCGGCGACCGGATTGAAGCCTTCTCGGCCGGAACGGAAAAGCACGGACTCAACCCCCTCGCCGTTGCCGCCATGGCCGAGATCGGCATCGACATTTCCGGCCATCAGAGTAAAACTCTTGACGACCTCGCCGGGGTTGATCTCGACTACGTCGTGACCGTCTGCGCCTCCGCCCATGAGACCTGCCCGGTCTTTCCCGGCCGGGCGACTGTCATTCATCGCGGGTTCGACGACCCGCCGAAACTGGCGGCCGACGCGGCAAACCGCGAGGAAGCACTCGTCCACTACCGGCGCGTGCGCGACGAAATCAAGGACTATATCCTCAACCTGCCCCGGATACTCGGCCTCAGCGACTGAGGCGGCTATTCCTTGACGGCGGTCAGGATGTAGACCGGATCGTAGGCCTCGAACATCTTGTAGTTGGAATGCGGCCGGGTGCGCGCGATATTGACCGTGACCACCTCGACGACATAACCGGCGTTGGCAAAATACTCGTTGGCCGCTGTCAGGGTATCGAGAGTAATTGCATTGAGGACGATCCGCCCCCCGGTCGCCAAACGCTGATCAACGGTATCGAGAATGGGCCACAGGTGGCCGCCGCTGCCGCCGATAAAGACCCGATCGGGATCGGGCAACTCCTCGAGACAGGCCGGAGCATCCCCTACGATCAGGGCAACGTTGCGGGTATTGAATTTCTCCAGATTTTCCCGAATGAACTGGCAGCACTCTTCGTTGCGTTCAATGGCGAAGATACGTCCGTTGGGCAGCAGGTGATCTGCTTCGACACAGATCGAACCGGAACCGGCACCGATATCCCAGAGGCACATATCGTGGCGCAGCTTAAGCTTGGCCAGGGTGACGACACGCACCTCCTCCTTGGTGATCAGCTTCTTGATGCTGACGAACTCGTCATCTGGAATCCCCAGAGTCGGCACATACCGTTGGGCGTCGTCTTCATACTGACGGATCAGCAACAGCACGTTGAGGGGAGCCGCCTCCAGTTCGAGCAGGCCCTTGACATCGGTGACGCGGATCTTCTCCTGCGCCGTGCCGAGGTTTTCACACAGGTAGGCCTTGTAGCCGCTCCGCTTGCGGCTGAGCAGTTCACGGCCGATCATTCCCGGCGTATTGACTCCATCGGTCAGTACAGCCGCCTTGTCATTGGCAACAATCCGGTCGACAACATCCTTCAGCGCCCGACCATTGACCGAAACGAAGACCGCATCGTCCCAAGGCTCGCGGATCTTGGCAAAAGCGTACTGTACAGAAGTGACGTTGGGCAGAAACTCGATCAGTTCATCCGGCAGGTTGCGCAACAGGTAACGACCGACCCCGAAAAACAGCGGGTCACCCGAAGCGAGAACGACGGCACGCCCGTCACAATCCCCCAGGCGCAGCACCATCTCGCCGAGGTTATTGTCATCGAAGGCAAAACGCTCGCCCGGGTAGTCCGGAAACAGATCAAGCAGGGTGGGCGCACCAAACAGCATGTCGCTCTGGGCGACCAGTTCGAGCGCCTGCGGGGTAAACCCTTCCTGGCCGGTCATGCCGGCACCGATCACATAGATAGATTTCATCTTCCGCCTCCCCGGGAAAACAGTTTGGGCTCAGCCGTTGAGTCGTTTGACGACGGCGTTATCTGCGTCTGAATAATCGATGATATTATGGCAGCAGTAATCCTGCTCAATGTGAAACACCTGCGCCAGTGAAGCGCCGATGGCATCAAGCAGAATAACGCGGTTGAGCGCACCGTGACCGACAATGACGACCTCTTCTCCGGCATGCGCGGCCAACAGTGTCCGGATCACCGGACGCACCCGGTCGGCCAGCTGTTGGACACTCTCGCCACCCGGCGGCGCAACGTTGACAATATCCTCAAGACGCGCCTGCCAGAGATCGGGATAATCCGCCTGCAGTTCGGCCCAGGGGCGTCCCTCCCAGTCGCCGATGTGCAGTTCGCGCAGAGCGGACAGGTATCCGGGCTGCAGGTTGTGTCCGGCGGCGAGCTGATCAGCCAGCTCACGGCAGCGCTGCAGATCACTTGAATAGATCGCCGAGAGTTTACAACCGGTGAAGCATTCGGCCAGTTCGCGCGTCTGGCGCTGCCCCAGGGGGGTCAGCGGCGTGTCCCCCTGGCCGTTGTAGCGTTTGTTCTCGTGCCCTTCAACCTGACCGTGGCGCAGCAGGTGGACGCGCACTCCCTTCATGCGTCCGCTCCCAGAAGGTCCATACCGTCTTCCTCGTCAAGGGCCTCGGCGATCCGCTCCCAGATCTCGTCGCGCCCTTCGCGGGTGGTCGCCGAGAAGAGACTGAAAGCATCGCGCGGCAGCCCGGTCGCAGCCATGATCTTGCGCGGCTCGGCATCGCGCTGGGAACGGTTGACCTTCTCGATCTTGGTGATCACCGGAATTGTCGGCACCTCAAACTCTTCCAGCCAGTCGAGCATCTTGAGATCCTCATCGCCTGGGACTCGGCGAATATCGAGGATGAAAACGACCCCCTTCAGAGTCTCGCGCTGTTCGAGGTAGGTGCGAATCATCGGTCCCCAGGCCTTTTTGACCGCCAGCGGGACCTTGGCAAAACCGTAGCCGGGAAGGTCCACGAGGGTGAAGTCGGCATTCACGGCAAAGAAATTGATCAGCTGGGTCCGGCCGGGGGTTGAGGAGGTGCGAACCAGGTTGCGCCGATTGACCAGCACGTTGATCAGTGAACTTTTGCCGACATTGCTGCGCCCGGCAAAAGCAATCTCCGGCAGCTCGACCGGCGGGTAATTCTCCGGTCGTGTCGCACTCTTGATAAACTCGGTTGTCGTGATTTTCATCTGCTCACCAGTCTGAACGTATACGGGTGTCTGTAACCTGTGGAGAATAGCCCAGCCGCACACCTTTGGCAACCGCCGACAGCGGTCTGACAGTTTGCAGAAATGGAAAATTTTACTAAGTATAAAGTAGCTCTTTCTGCTATCATGCGCTGACTTTGTCGCCGGAAACGGGTATATTGGGAAAATATGCTGAAAAAATCCCATGTTGACACCCAGAAAATCGCCACAAGGAGACTGTTTGAATGCTGAATGAAAAGCTTGTTGCCGCTATTAACGACCAGATTCAATTCGAGTATTATTCCGCCTTTGTCTACAAGGCGATGCAGGCTTATTTTGAAGACGAGGATCTGCCGGGCATGGCCAACTGGATGAACATCCAGTTTCAGGAAGAAATGGCTCACGCAGAGAAAATGTTTAACTTCGTCTGTGATGCAGGCGCCCGTGTCGAACTCAAAGCGCTGGATGCTCCCAACAACGAATACAGCTCACCTCTGGAAGTTTTTGAAGAGTCCCTGTCCCACGAGCGTCAGGTGACCGCACGCATCAACAACCTGATGGACCTGGCCCAACAGGAAAAGAACCACGCCGCCCAGATTTTCCTCCAGTGGTTCGTCACCGAGCAGGTCGAGGAAGAGGCCAGCGTCAACCTGATCATCACCAAGCTCAAGCGGATCAAGGACGATGGCCGCGGCCTGATGATGATCGATCAGGAGTTAGCTAGCCGCACCTTTACCCCAATTGCCGCTGAATAGGCAGCAATCTTTACTATCTTTTATACGTGAACAAGGAGGACACCCCAATGAATGAAGCCGATGTCAAAAAAGCACTGGCCCGTTCGGTACAGACCGAAAAGAACGCCATGAACTACTACGAACTGGCCGCCAAGCAAATGAAGAACAAGGACGCCATAGCGACCTTCGAACTGCTGGCCCGTGAAGAGCGCGAGCACGCCAAGCACTTCTTCGACAAGTGCCTGTGCGAAGACCTGCTCCCTTCGTTTGATGAATTTATCAGCGCTCCGCCGGAAAAAGAGAGCGACTGGATCTCCGACCTCGACAAGGCTCTGCTCGAGAAGTTCGACGACCGCAAGGCGATGGAACTGGCCATGGAGAAGGAACAGCGCCTGGCCGAGAGCCTGCGTGAAATGGCTGCCAAGATTGACGACGAGGAAGTCCGTGCCGTCTTTGAGGAAAACGCCAAGTCGACCGAGCACCACTATGCCATTATCGAGTCCGAATATGCCCGCCTGATGGGTATGGTTCACGAGACCGACATCGACACCTTCGTCCGCGAATAAGCAGGCGACGTCGAAAGCACAACAGGGCCGCTTCCGCAAGGAAGCGGCTTTTTTTTGCCCCGGCTCCACCTTTACGGAGTCCGCATTTTATCCGCAAAAAAAGATCTTCCGCTGCAGAATCTATCGAAATCCTTTTCGCGCTCAAAGACGAATGTTATAAATTGAAAGTGCACCTCTTCCCCTGCAGAAAAGGATCGCCTATGACACCCGGCAGACTGCTGCTGATCACACTATTCCTCCTGACCTGGCTGACGGGCTGTCAGGGCCCGACCCTGAAGATCGAACCGATCGCCCCGACAGAAAGCCCAAGTGCCAAGATCTTTGAACTTGAAGAACGCCTGACCGCCGGCCGGGCCGGGCAGCTCAATGTTCTTTCACCGACCTGGTACGCCAAGGCCGAAAGCTATCTTGACAAAGCCCGGTACGGGCTGGCACACAACGATGCGGCCAATGCTATCCTTGAAAACGTCGCCTATGGCTACGCCCATCTGGCCAAGGCCGAGGAATTCAGCCAACAGGCCAGGGCAACAATCCCCGAAGTGATCAAAGCGCGCGACCTCGCCAATGCCGCCGGTGCAGCGTCTTTTTCCTTCCCTTACCTGAACCTTGAGAACCGCTTTATCGGGCTCACTCTCGACATCGAGGGGGGGCACCCGCAACGGGCAAGAAAATTCTCCGACAATCTGGCGCAGGATTACGCCGACCTGGAGCTCCGCGCCATCAAAGAGAAGACCCTCGGTAAGGTTCGCGACCTGCTCACCACAGCCAGGGACAACGGAGCCGACGACCTGACCCCGACGATGCTTGCCATCGCCCAGAAGGCCCTTGATGAAGCCGACCAGTTCATCACCGAGCAGCGCTACGAACGGGAGAAAATGCAGGAGAAAGCCAATTTTGCCCTCTTCCAGGCCCAGCGTGTAGAGCAGATCATGACTCTCAGTCAAAAGCTTAAAGACATGTCGCCTGAAGCTCTGGCGCTCTGGAGCGAGGCCCGCCTGCACCAGATCACCGATCAACTCGGTGCCCGCGATCTGCGCAACGAATCGACCGATTTGCAGCTGGAAAATATCATCCAGTCGGTTATCGCCCTGCAGGACGACAACAGTTCGCTGAAGAACCTGCGCCAGCAGGAGGCCACCCAGTATAACCAGAAGCTCGCAGAGCTACAGACGCTGATCGAGGCTCAGCAGGAACAGATCGCAGCCCTTGAAGGCGCCAGCGCTAAAGCCCGACAGGAGCATGAACAGATCGCCCAGAAGGAGCAGGAGCTGAAAACACGCCTGGAAGCAGAACAGCGCTTTCAGCAGCTATTCACCGAAGTCCAGGAACTTTTCACCACAGATCAGGCCGAGGTCTATCGCCAGGCCGACAGTCTTGTGATCCGCCTTAAGGCGATGCAGTTTCCGGTCGGCAAAGACCTGATCATGCCCGACAACTACCCTTTGCTCAGCCGGGTGCGCCAGGCGATTCGCAACTTCGGCGACCCGCAGGTCATCATCGAAGGACACACAGATTCAACCGGTGCGGCTGCCGTCAACGCTTTGCTGTCACAAAACCGGGCTGAAGCCGTTCGCCAGTATTTCCTCGCCAACGGAACCTTTGATGAAGACAGGATAACCGCTATCGGTTTCGGTTCTGACCGCCCGCTGGCGCCCAACGACACGCCACAGGGGCGGGCGCTCAACCGCCGTATCGACGTGGTGATCAAAACGGAGAAAGCGAACAATTGACAGGGGGATCGCCGCAACCTGGAGGTTTTATAGCTGCGGCAACAACAAGGAGGGACAAATGAATTTCGCCATCAGAAAAAAACCGTTTATTGTGCTGGTTCTGTTTCTTACGCTCTTTACAAGTTTACTCATCGGCAGTTCTTGCGCCGAAATCTACCGCTGGCGTGACGATCAGGGGCGCATCCATTTTTCCGACTCACTCCATGATGTTCCCCAGCATTTGCGCGAGAAAACCCGTGACAATGGCACAACCTACGAAACTGCGAATGTCTTCTCTTCCGGCGACCAAGGTGGACAGGTCGGCGCCCGGAGTGACGGCAACACATTGGCAGGAAATGAAGAAACGATCTCGATCCCCTTCACAGACAAAGAGGGGTTGGCAGATCGGGTCATCATCGATATCACTTTTAATGGTACTGTTACGGCACCGATCATGGTCGACACAGGTTCCCCCGGGCTGGTCCTGTCAGCGAGTCTGGCAGCCCAACTCGGACTGATCGATTACGATGGTGACAACATGCTGGTCCTGATCGGCGGGATCGGCGGTACCCAGGTCGCCGCCCGGGCGATTGTCGATGAAATCAAGATTGACAGCATTCGTGAGCGCTTCATTCCCGCCCACATTATTTCCGACAGTTCGGCAGCTTACCAGGGGCTGATCGGCATGGACATCCTGTCACAATACTCCCTGACCATCAATGCATCAGAAAGACGCCTGATCGCGATCAAGCTGCCACCATCTCCCAATCGTCCAGGGGGGCGCAATCAAAGCTGGTGGCAACGCAACTTCCGGGAACTGGTCTACTATACTAATTTCTGGGATAAACAGGCTGAACTGGTCTCCAATATCGACGGGCCATATACAGTGGCAACCAGCAGCAGTGAACGAATCAAGGAGTTTATCCTCACCCAGCAGCGTGTGACCCACAGGCTCTATGACAAGCTCGAAAATTACGCCCGGCAAAACAGCGTCCCGCGCCATTGGCGCAAATAGCGGAAGAGCGTCAACATGACTGCATGGATCAGGGGGCTAGCCCTACTGGCCCTCCTCCCCGCACTAACTGCCTGCGGCGACCTCGGCTATTACCTGCAGTGTGCCAGAGGGCACCTGGGGATCATGGCAGCCACGCGGCCGATCGAGCGGGTCATAGCTGATCCTGCAACCACCGAGACAACCCGTGAGCGACTGGAAACCGTCGTGGCCATGCGTAACTTCGCTGTCAGCGAACTCGCGCTGCCGGACAATGACAGCTACCGCCGCTATGCCGATATCGGCAGCCCTTATGTCATCTGGAATCTCGTTGCCGCCGAAGAATTTTCCCTCCAGCCGTACCAATGGTGTTTTCCCATCGCCGGGTGCGTCCCCTACAAGGGGTTCTTCAGCGAAAACGGAGCACAACGCCTGGCAAACAAGTTGCGCGGCCAAAGCTACGAGGTTGATGTCTACGGGGTCGAAGCCTACTCGACCCTCAACTGGTTCGCCGACCCGGTTCTCAACACCTTCATCGCCACCCCCGACAGCCGCCTTGCCGGCTTGCTGTTTCACGAACTGGCCCACCAGCTGATCTACATCGCTGACGACACCCCGCTCAACGAAGCCTTCGCCATGACTGTCCAGAATGAAGGGGTGCGGCGCTGGTTCGAACGCCAGGAGGATGCCGATCAGTGGCAGCTCTACGTTGAGCAGCAGCGCCAGGGAGAAAACTTCCGTGCCTTTCTGCGCTCAATCCGCAACGAACTGGAGCAGCTGTATATCCGGGAACTGTCTGCCGCACAGATGCGCCGGGAAAAGCTGCAGATTTTCAGCCACGCCAAAGAGACATACGTCGCGCTAAAAAAAGCCGGACAGTTTGACAGTCGTTATGACGCCTGGATGTCCAAGGGGCTCAACAACGCCCGTCTGGCCGGAATCGCGACCTACGATGAACTGCGGCCAGAATTCCAGGCCCTGCTCATCAGCTATGACAACGAACTACCGCGCTTTTACGTCAAGGTCCGTGAACTGACGCAACTCCCCCCAGAGCAGCGACAAGCCTTTCTGCGCGCGTTGACGGCCGAACCTTAAGCCACCGGACCGAGTCATTTCATCCCCCTTATGCGTTTGTGCTATACCCCCAAGAGCGATTTCCCGAAAGGAAATCGCAACAGATCAAAACCAACAGCAAAACGCCCCGCAAATTCCGGGGCATTTTATTTTCCCCCGAAGGTGCTGATCCATAGTCGATGAAAAAAGAAAACTTTGTCAAAGCCTACCTGAAAACCAGACCTCTGCCGATCGACGATATCGCCAGAGCCCGCAAACTCGAAGCTGAACGCTCAGCCCTCGCGGCCCGGGTTTCTTTTGCCGGTACGATTGATGACATCAACATCGACACCGCTGAGGGGCGGTCGCGGGTCAGGGTCTATTCGCCACCCGGCAAGGGGCCCTTTCCACTGATCCTCTACATGCATGGCGGCGGCTTCAGCATCGGCAGCCCCGACACCAGCGACAACCTCTGTCGCACCCTCAGCACGGCGGTCAAGGCCGTCATTCTCAGCATCGACTATGCGCTCGCTCCCGAGAACAAGTTTCCTACCGCCCTGGAAGAGTGCCACCGCGTCGCCACTTGGGCGCTGGATAATGATGTCGCCCTGAATATCCGCTATGACCAGCTGGCTGTTGTCGGCGACAGCGCCGGCGGCAACCTGGCTGCCGCGCTCTGTTTGCTGGCCCGTGAACGGCGGGACTTCACTCCACTCTACCAGGTGCTGATCTGCCCGCTGCTCGACCAACAAACGGAGCTATCCGCCAAGATCAGCCAGAACAGCGATCCGCTGCTGACCAGCGCCCATCGGGAAACCTTCAGCCGCTACTATTTCAGCGACCGCTCCGAAGCGGCCCAGCCGCTGGCTTCCCCCCTGCTGGCGAAGGACCTGAGCGGGCTTCCCCCGGCGACCATTATCAGCGCCGAGCTCGACCCGCTCGCCGCCGAAGCGATCGCTTACAGCGAACGTCTGCAGGCCGCCGGAGTATCAACCACCCTGCGCCATTATCCCGGGCTGGTCCACGACTTCCCCCTCTTCGTCAAGGCACTCGAAGAAGCTCGCGAGGCGGCGCAAGCCATCGCCGATGATCTGATCTCTGCCTTCACCACCCCCTGAATTTAACCTCTTACCGCGGAAAAATACTTTTCAGCCCCGGCGTGTAACGTTACTCTTATAGCTGCCTCTGCAGCGCTGCCATCTCATTCCATTGCCTATTCGGGAGAACAACGTGCGTACCCTGATTATCCTTCTGATGTTCCTGCTGCCGGCAACGGGCAGCCTGGCTGCCAACCTCTGGACTCACAGCCTCTATTACGAAAACGACCTCTTTATCGGCACCGATAGCGACTATACCAACGGGATGAAGTATTCAGTCATCTCTCCCGACCTGTCCCCCGATGCGCCTCTCAACACCTCGGCGGCCATCCCACGAAGCGCACTCGATTTCATTCACCAACTGCCGCTGATCAAAAATGCACCGCCTGAGACCGGGCACAAGTTCGAGATCGCCATCGGCCAGAACATGTAGACACCGAAGGACATCAGCCGGTCCGATCTGATCGAGGACGACCGCCCCTATGCCGGTTACAGCTATCTGGCGCTCGACTACCACCGCAAGAGCGATGATCTGGAGCAGGGGTGGAGCCAGATGGACACCGCGGAGATTCAGTTCGGGATTGTCGGTCCCTACTCCCTGGCCGAAGATGCCCAGAAGTTCATTCACCGCATCCGCGATCTGCAGCGCCCCAACGGCTGGGACAATCAACTGGAAACGGAGCCGGGGCTGACCTTGGTCTTCGAACGTAAGTGGCTCTACCACCCGACGAGCGCCCGGCGCTTCTGCCTCGATGCCATTACCCACAGCGGGGTCGCTTTGGGGAACATCATGACCTACGCCAACCTGGGACTGGAGGTCCGCGCCGGCTGGAATATCCCACGGACCTTTTCCGTGTCCCGGATTCGTCCGGCCGGTTCGACCTGGAGCGAGGACGATAAAGGATTCAGCGTCTACCTCTTCGGTGCTGTCGACGGCCGGGCCGTGCTGCGCGATATCTTCCTTGATGGTAACAGTTTCCGCGATAGCCACAGCGTCGACAAAAGGCCCCTGGTCGCCGATCTCTCCTGCGGCCTCGTCACCCGCTATCGCAACCTGTCACTTCATCTGTCGTTCACCGAGCGGACGCGCGAATTCAAGGGGCAGGAGAAGACCCACGGATTCGGCTCGATGGCGCTCGGCTACGCCTTCTGAGAAATTGGATTTTTGCCCTGCATCTGCTACTCTTCAGCAGAGTTCGTCCCATCTCCAACCCAAGGATCTCGCCATGAACCAGGAAAAACTGCTGACCTACGGCTTTGCCCTGTTCAGTGCCGTCACCTCCTTCATCTTTGTCTTCTACGCGGTCAACACCAGCCTCGGCGCAACCGCCGGCTGGCTGAAAACTTTCGCCTATGTCGTCGGCGGCTATGGCCTTTTCAATATCTATATCCTCAGTTGGGCCTGGCGCGTTCGCGCTGCCTGGGCACCAAAGGCCGACTTCGTTATCGCCGCCTGTTTTTTCGGCGTCTTTACCATGGACACCCTGCGTGACGGAATCAGTGACTGGGTCAACGAACCGGCAGCTATCATCGGCCTCGCGGCCATCTTGGCGATCAACTGGTTTGCCGTCAGGAAGCTCTGTTCCAGAACCTCGCCCTGAGTCGCCCCCATGACCAGAACGCCGGTTCGTCAGAGTGAAACATCTGCGAACCGCCACAGATGGACGACCGGCGGCCGCCCGGCTGCTGGCAGAAGCATCCCAAAACCTGTATAGTGACCATGCTGTTTCCGGATGACCGTTTTCCACCGGCGAGAGGACCCATGTCGATGAATCCAGCCCACGAGTTTCGCGATAACTGCGGTTTCGGCCTGCTGGCCCAGATCCATAACCAACCGAGCCACCAGCTGCTTCAGGACGCTATCAAGGCCCTCAGCCGCATGATGCACCGCGGCGCGGTCTCCGCCGACGGCAAGACCGGCGACGGCAGCGGGCTGCTCTGCTCCATGCCGACCGCCTTCATGCGCCGGATCGCCGAAGAACAGGGGATCTCACTCCCCGGGCAGTTCGCCATCGCCACTTTGTTTCTCAGCGAGAGCGAAAAGCAACTGGAGATCTTTACCAGTCAGTGCGAGAAGAACGATCTCACTGTTCTGCTGACCCGCAAGGTGCCGCTCGATACCGACGCCCTGGGCGAGTACGCCCTGAAGATGCTGCCTGATATCGTCCAAGTCTTCGTCGTCCCTTCAGCGCTGATCGCCACCAGGCGCTTCGATGCCCTGATCTACCTGACCCGCAAGGAAGTTGAACACAAGCTGGCGGATGTTGATGACTTCTATATCGCCAGTTTCTCGCGCACATTGGTCTCCTACAAGGGGCTGGTGATGCCGACCTACATCGAAAAGCTGTTCCCCGACCTGCGTTGCACCGATTTCCAGATTTCCTTCGCCCTCTTCCATCAGCGTTTTTCGACCAACACCCTGCCGCAATGGAAACTGGCCCAGCCGCTACGCGTCATCGCCCACAACGGCGAAATCAATTCGATCAAGGGGAACCGCTTCAAGACCTTCAACAAGTTCGTCGCCGCCGAAAGCCCGGTCTTTTCGCACGCGGAGCTGCAACGCATCTTGCCGATCCTCCAAAACGGCGTGAGCGACAGTGCCAGCCTCGACAACATGATCGAGTTCATGATCGCCAACGGGGTCGACTTTTTCAAAACAATCCGCTCGCTCATCCCCCCGGCACGCCACAATGTCGCCCACATGCCGGCCAAGCTGCGCGCCTTCTACGAATACAGCTCGGCCGCTTTCGAGCCCTGGGACGGCCCGGCGGCGGTCAGCCTGACCAACGGCCGCTACATCGGCTGCATCCTCGACCGCAACGGCCTGCGCCCGGCCAAGTATGTCATCACCAGGGATGACCGGCTGGTGATCAGCAGCGAATACGGCGTGCTCGACACACCCCCGGAGCTGCTCCGCGAGCGGGGCCGCTTGCAGAGTGGCGAGATGATCGCCGCCGACCTCAATCAGGGGGAGATCTTCTATTCGCGTGACATCGACCGTTACCTGATGGAATCACAACCCTACGGCGACTGGCTGACCGACCACACCTACTATCTCCAGGAGTTCATCGAGCGCCAGTTTGAGGACCTGAGCGACTACCGCTACAGCGACCTGAGCAAGCTCCAGCGCTTTCACAACATCACTGCAGAGACCGTCGACCTGATCATCCGGCCGATGATGGAGGACGGCAAGGAACCGGTCGGCTCCATGGGAGACGACTGCACGTTGGCCGCCTTCTCCGACCAGCAACGCAGCTTCAGTGATTTCTTCAAGCAGAAATTCGCCCAGGTCACCAACCCGCCGATCGACCCGATCCGCGAAAAGGCGGTCATGTCGACAACCATCGGTTTCGGCGGTATCGGCAACCCGCTGCTCGAAACCAAGGAGCGGGCCAAACGTCTGAAGAGCATCTCGCCGATCCTCTCCTACGATATCTTCCTGGCGCTGCTCTCCTTCGGCAACCCCGATCTGCCGCGTTACGAGCCCTGCTACAAATACCGGCGGTTTTCGACCGCCTTCACCAGCGGCCTCGAAAAAGCCCTGAGCGCTCTCGGTGACCAGGTTGTCGACGCGGTCTGCAACGACGGCGTGCGCATCATCATCCTCGACGACCGCGACCTCAGCCGCGAGCGCAAATTGATCCCGATGGCAATGGCCGTCGGTTACCTCAATCAGCGCCTGCAGCAGAGCGGCCAGCGCCGAGACCTCAATATCGTCGCCTGTTCGGCCGAGGTTCATGAACCACATGCGGCGGCCGTGCTTCTCGGTTACGGCAGTGTCGCCATCTACCCCTGGCTGCTCTACGCCACCGGCCTTGAACTGGCTGAAAAGAAAGGTTACACCCCCAAAGAGTCACGCGAGGCGCTGAAAAACCTCTATTCGGCACTGAATAAGGGGATTCTCAAAATCATGTCGAAGATGGGGATCAGCACTGTCTCCAGCTACCGCAACGCGGCCCTCTTCGATGTCATCGGTCTCGACAGAACCCTGGTGTCAACCTGTTTCAAAGGCTCGCCCGCCCTGCTCCCCGGCCTGACTTACGCCGACCTGGAGGAGCGCCTGGACAAGGTCCACCGCAGGCATTTTGCAGAAAATTACATGCTCCCGATCTACCCGCTCGAAATCGGTGGTTTCTACCGCGATAACCCAGGCTTCGAATATCACGATTTCAATTCCCGTGTTGTCACCCAGCTCCATCGCTTCGCCGAAATCCGCGAGCGTGATGAATACCTGAAATTCCGGGACATGATCAGCGGGCGCGGCGTACGCTTCATCCGCGACGCCCTGGAATTCACCACCCCGAACACTCCGCTCGACATCACCGAAGTCGAACCGGTCGCAGCGATTACCCGCCGCTTCGATTCCGCAGCCATGTCTCTCGGCGCACTCTCCCCCGAGGCCCATGAGGCGTTGGCGGAAGCCATGAATCTTCTCGGTGGCGCCTCCAACTGTGGCGAGGGGGGGGAAGACGCCGCCCGCTTCAAGACCGTACGCTGCAGCAAGATCAAGCAAATCGCCTCGGGACGCTTCGGTGTCACCCCCGGCTATTTGCGCAATGCCGAGGAGATCCAGATCAAGCTCGCCCAGGGCGCGAAGCCGGGCGAAGGGGGGCAACTGCCGGGACAGAAGGTGACCCCGCTGATCGCCACCCTGCGCTTCACCGTCCCCGGAGTCACCCTGATTTCACCGCCACCACACCACGATATCTACTCGATCGAAGACCTCGCCCAGTTGATCTTTGATCTCAAGCAGATCAACCCGGAAGCCACCATCAGCGTCAAGCTGGTCTCCAGCGAAGGGGTCGGCACCATTGCTGCCGGGGTCGCCAAGGCCTACGCCGACAAGATTGTCATTTCCGGCAACGACGGCGGTACCGGCGCTGCGCCCTTCAGTTCGATCAAGTACGCCGGCAATCCCTGGGAACTGGGGCTGACCGAAGCGCACCTGAGCCTGAAAGCCAACAATTTGCGTGAGCTGGTCACCCTGCAAACAGACGGCGGCCTGAAGATCGGCCGCGACGTCGTCAAGGCGGCCATGATGGGCGCCGAGCAGTACGGCTTCGGCACCCCGCTGCTGGTCATTCTCGGCTGTAAGATCCTGCGCGTCTGCCACCTCAACCGCTGCACCGTCGGCATCGCTACCCAGGATGACAACCTGCGCGCCCACTACAAGGGAACCGTCGAAAAAGTCGTCAGCTACCTGACCAATGTCGCCGAAGATGTGCGTGAGATCCTCGCCGAACTCGGTTTCCGCTCCCTCGATGAGGTCATCGGCCGGACCGACCTGCTCAAACAGCTCGAAGACCCGCGTTTTGCCCGCTTCGACTATTCAGCCATACTCCAGCAGGTCAGCGGAATCGACCGCAAGCAGAAGGAAAATCCCCCTTTCGACGACAACGCCTTTGAAAAAGAGCTGCTCAAGGAGATCTATCCGGTCATCCGGAACCCACAGACCGAGATGGTCGTCGAACGCACCATCACCAACATCAACCGCAGCTTCGGTACCTTGATCAGCGGCGAAGTCGCCCGCTATTACGGCGACCAGGGGCTGCCGAAAGAGGCTCTGACCTTCAAGCTCAAAGGGGTCGCTGGCCAGTCGCTGGGTGCTTTCCTCTCCGAAGGGATGACGATCCTGCTCAACGGCGTCGCCAACGACTATGCCGGCAAGGGGATGCACGGCGGCCGGATCATCGTCACTCCGAGCGTCTACGACGAAAAATCCTCGGCCGTCGGCAACACCTGCCTGTACGGCGCTACCGGCGGCAAGCTGTTCGTTGCCGGAACCGCCGGGGAGCGCTTCGCCGTGCGGAATTCCGGCGCCCTGGCCGTCGTCGAAGGAACCGGTGACCATGCCTGCGAATATATGACCGGCGGAACCGTGGTGGTTCTCGGCGAAACCGGGATCAACTTCGGCGCCGGCATGACCGGCGGGGCGGCCTTCGTCTACGACCGCGAAAAGAACTTCATTGACCGCCTCAACCAGGAACTGGTCATCGCCCGGCGCATCGACGTCGATGACGACAATGAAGGAAAGCTCTACCTGAAGAAGATCCTGATCAGCTACTTCAACCGCACCAGGAGCCCGAAAGCCAAACGGATCCTCGATGATTTCCGCGAACAACTGGCCTACTTCTGGATGGTGATCCCCAAAGACATGAAGGCCCCGCTCAACCCGAAGGAAGGGGACTGATTGGACGTTAAGGCTTCAGGCATCAGGTTTCAGAAAGATCGTAGATACCAAAAATTTTGTCAGGCACTTCTTGATTTAACAACTCGACCACTAACCTCAACGGAGGTGAGATTTATGTCAGCTGCAAGGCGCCCGCGTTTTTTGTTCCGCAGACGTAGTGAACTACGTCGAGGAAACAAAAAATGTGGGCAACGCCGCAGATGATATGAAGCTCGCCTCCTTCGGAGACGTTATGCAGAGTTTCGTAGACAGATCCCGCCGCGAACCGGAAAAAATCGAAGCCCCCGAGCGGCTACGCAATTTCGACGAGATCTACCGTTTCTTCGACAACCGCCAGGTGCGCAAGCAGGCGGAACGCTGTGTTCAGTGCGGCGACCCCTTTTGCACCAGCATGGGCTGCCCGTTGCAGAACCACATTCCGCAATGGCTCGAAGCGATTTCGGACCGCGACCTGGACCGCGCCTTCCGGCTCTCCAACGAAAGCTCCCCCTTTCCGGAGATTCTCGGCCGCGTCTGCCCCCAGGGGCACCTCTGTGAAGGGGCCTGCACCCTGGAAGACGGTTTCGGCGCCATCACCATCGGCGCCATCGAAGCCTCGATCACCGACCTGGCCTTCAATGCCGGGCTGGAACTCCCCTTCCCCGGCATCCGCCATGAGCAGAAGGTCGCCATCGTCGGCTCCGGCCCGGCCGGAATGGCCTGCGCCCACTTCCTCCTGCGCGCCGGAATCGGCGTCGAGATGTATGAGCGCGCCGATCGCCCCGGCGGCTTACTGACCTACGGTATCCCCGGATTCAAACTCGACAAGCAGATCGTCGAGCGCCGCTTTAAGCTGCTCGCCAAAGCCGGGCTGAAGCTGCACCTGAACCAGGACGTCGGCGTCAGTATCCCTCTCGCCAAGCTGATCAACGCTAATGATGCGGTTTTCCTCGGCATCGGCGCGACCAAAGGACGTCAGGCAGGGCTCGCCGGTGAAGACTTACCCGAAGTCATTCAGGCGATGGATTACCTGACCGCGAAACAGCAGCAGCTTTTTGACAACAAAACCGAGATGAAAGTGGAGGTCAGGGAAAAGCGGGTGGTGGTGATCGGTGGCGGGGACACGGCGATGGACTGCCTGCGGACGGCGATCCGTGACGGTGCAGCCCAGGTCAGCTGCCTCTACCGCCGCAACCAGGAGAATATGCCCGGCAGCGCCAAGGAGTTTTACAACGCGGTTGAAGAGGGGGTCGAATTCTGCTTCAACATCAGCCCGCGCGAAATCCGCCGGGATGAAAATGGCATGCTCTGTGTCGAAGTCGAACGGACACGCATGGGCGAACGCGGTGCCGACGGGCGTCAGCAGGTCGAGATCATCCCCGATTCGATCCACTGCGTCCCGGCCGATGTCATCATCCTCGCCCTCGGCTTCGACATCACACCACTCCCCGCGTTGAGCGACCTCGGTATCGAAACCGACCGTTGGGGGCAGCTCGTCATCGATTCGGCAACCGGGGCGACCAGCCACTCCAAGGTTTACGCTGGTGGCGACTGTCAGCGAGGGGCCGACCTGGTGGTCACCGCCGCAGCCGATGGCCGGCGGGCTGCGCTGGCGCTCATGCGCCGGTTACTTGGCGAATAAAGGTCGCGGCCTGAAAACAGCAAAGCCCGGAGCATGCTCCGGGCTTTTGTCTTTATCTCTGACAGAAACAGGTCCGCTTATTTGACGTGGCAGCGATTACAGCTCGACTTCGCGGCAAAGGCACGTTCGCCGTTGTGGCACTTGCCGCAGAGTTCGCCGGCGTAGATCTTGCTCATCTTGATCTCAACGGTCCCCTGCTTCATCTTCGGAAACATGTCGGGGTTGTGGCATTCTTTACAGCTGATCCCGGCATCCTTGTGAATCGATCCGGAGAACTGAACCGGACCGAGCGGGCTCTTGTCGAAGGTCAGGGTTTTCCCCGGGGGAACGGCGCTGGCGACAAAAGCGATACCGAGCAGCAGCACGGTCAGGAAGATCAGTTTTTTCATGGCTTCATCCTTTCTGATGAAAATAAGCGTCTGTCTGAAATCTTGATTAAAAAACCATGAAAAGTTTAGCGAATCCGCCGCGGCAGGTCAACAGTTACGGAATGCTGTCTCATTGATTCACCAACCCACCTAAGTTAGAATGGATACTCAGGTTATTTGACCGGCTGAAAAAGGCGACCAGGGCCTGAGACGGAGGCAGAATATGGAAAAGATTGTCCGGACCGAAGAGGAATGGCGCGAGCGGCTGACTTCGAATGCGTTCTACATCACCCGTACGGCCGGTACCGAAGCCCCCTTCAGCGGCCGCTACTGGAACAATCACACGCAGGGAATTTACCGCTGCATCTGTTGCGGTCTCGAACTTTTCAGCTCCGCAGCAAAATTCGATTCCGGAACCGGCTGGCCGAGCTTCTTCCAGGCCATCGCCGACGAACACATCGCCCAGCGCCAGGACCGCAGCTTGTTCCACGTCCGCACCGAGATCCTCTGTGCCCGCTGCGACGCTCACCTGGGACACGTCTTTCCCGACGGACCGGCACCGACACGACTGCGCTTCTGTGTCAATTCGGCGGCCCTTGAATTCAGCGCCGACACGCAGGACTGAACAAAACCAAGGAAATGATTGACAGGGGTGGGGGCATGGGTTTTCATGGTTCCATCCGGGTAGTCAGCAACCATATTCGCTGCTTTCGTAGAAAACAGCAGTAAAGCGGCTGGAACAACGATATGACGCGCTCCGAGCACAAATCAACACGACTGCTACTGAACCTGGCCGCTCTGATCATCATCATCGCCGGGCTGAAAACCGCCCAGGCGCTGCTGGTCCCCTTTCTCCTCGCTTTTTTCATCTCGATCATCTGTGCCGGGCCTTTCTACTGGCTCCAGCAGCGCAAGATTCCGGCGCCCCTGGCCCTGCTGCTGGTTATCAGCGTCGTCATGCTCGGGGGGTTCGTCGTCCTCACTCTGGTCGGCACTTCGGTGAACGATTTCACCAGTCAGCTCCCGGTCTACCAGGAAAAGCTTCGTGAGCAGACCCTCATCCTTGCCGACTGGCTCGACAAACTGGGAGTCAAGCTCTCAAAGCAGGTCCTGCTCGACCATTTCGATCCCGGTGCATTAATGCAGTCGGCTGGCGCCATGCTTGCCAAAGCGGGGAATGTCCTGACCAACTCATTTCTTATTCTGCTGACGGTGATCTTCATTCTGCTCGAAGCTGCCGGTATGCCCAACAAGTTGCGCGCCGCGCTGAACGATGCGGAAAGCTCGCTGGCCTCTTTTGAAAAATTCAGCGAGGGGGTCAGGCAATACCTGGCCATCAAAACCCTGGTCAGCCTGGCCACCGGGGTCTGTGTCGCCCTCGGCCTTATGGTGCTCGGACTCGACTACGCACCGCTGTGGGGGATGATTGCCTTCTTCCTCAACTATGTCCCCAACATCGGCTCGATCATCGCCGCTGTCCCGGCCATCCTGCTCGCGCTCGTACAGCTGGGTCCGGGCAAAGCGCTCATCGTTTCGATCCTCTATGTCGTCATCAACGTTGTCATGGGGAACGCCGTCGAACCACGTCTGATGGGGCAGAAACTCGGCCTTTCGGCCCTGGTCGTCTTCCTCTCGTTGGTCTTCTGGGGCTGGGTTTTGGGGCCGGTCGGCATGTTGCTGTCGGTTCCACTGACGATGATCGTCAAGATCGCCCTGGAAGTGAATACCTCCACTCGCTGGCTGGCCATTCTGCTCGGCTCTGACGCCCCGACGGGGAAATAGTCCTGCGCCCCGCTACCGGCCTTATCGCTCACCAATTTCTCCTCCCGAGGTGCAGTTAATGCTCTACCGCCCGTTCGGCACAACCGGAAAATCGATCTCCGCCATCAGCTTCGGCGGCATGCGTTTTACTGAGCCTCAGGATCTCGATACCTGCGGCGCGCTGCTGAAATACGCCCACGGCAAGGGGATCAACTACTTCGATACCGCACCGGCCTACTGCGACGACCGTAGCGAGGAGATCTTCGGTCACGGTCTTTCCGATCTCCCGCGTGAAAGCTTCCACATCTCGACTAAAAGCGGCAAAGCCGCCGGCGACGAACTGCGCCGCCAACTGGAGAAGAGCCTCACCCGCCTGCAACTGGATCGCGTCGACTTCTTCTACATCTGGCACCTGATGAGTCCGGAAGACTGGGATAAGCGTCGCCGCGGAGGCGCTGTCGAAGCTGCTCTGCAAGCGCGTGACGAAGGACTGATCGACAACCTGCTCTGCTCTTCACACATGGAGGGGGATGACCTGTCCGCGGTCCTCGCGGAAGGGATTTTTGAAGGGGTTCTGCTCGGCTACAATGCGCTCAATTTCCCCTACCGGCGCAAGGCAATTGAGCAAGCCAGCGACTTGCAACTCGGCGTGGTGACCATGAACCCGCTGGCCGGTGGCCTGATTCCGCAGAACCCGGAGCGGTTCGCTTTTCTCAAACGCGATGCCGGGGACGATGTCGTCAGCGCGGCCCTGCGCTTTAACCTCTCCCACTCGGCGATCACCTCGGCTCTGGTCGGTTTTGCCGCTGAACAGGAGATCGACCAGGCGGTCGCGGTCACGGAAAACTTCGTTCCGGTTCCCCTTGATTCACAGCGGCTGACACCGAATATCGAGGCGGGCTTCGACGCCCTCTGCACCGGTTGCAACTATTGTCTCCCCTGCCCGGTCGACATTCCGATCCCCAAGTTCATGGATGTCTACAACCAGGTGATCCTCAATCATGGCAAGACCACCAGCGTTGCCGGACGTCTGCGCTATCACTGGGAACTGACCGCAGAACCGGCCGGCACCTGCATCGCCTGCGGCGCCTGCGAGGATCGCTGCACCCAGCACCTGCCGATTATCGAACGTCTGAAACAACTGGCCCCCTGACCCGACGGATAAGACGATGAACAGTAAATTTATCCCCTCCTGGAAGACCCTGCACCGCGCCTGGAGCGATTGGCGCAAAAGTGAAGAGCTGCCGAAATTTTCTCCGGAGTTACCCGACAAAGAATCGACCCGGATCGAAACATTGATGGCGGAATGCCTGGCGGCCCGTCACGGCGTGGTCTCCGCGCGTCAGCATGCCGCTACGCTCGGCGAGGTTTACCTGACCCTGAACGGCACCGGACGCAAACGCTTTCTCGAAATCCTCGCCAAGCGCTTCTCCGCTGACCACGACCTTGTCCGCGAGACCTCCAGAAAGCTGGCCGACAGCCCTGATGATGAAGCCTTCAACCGCCAGTTGCTGGCCCTGCGCGAGGTTCTCGCCCCACCGCGCCAGCAGCTGCTACAGCAGTTCAACGCCCTGCCGCAAGGGGTCAAGTTCCTCATCGATATGCGCCATGAACTGCTGCGTTTCATGGCCGACACCCCGGAACTGAAGGGGCTCGATTACGATCTCAAGCAGCTGCTGGCAACCTGGTTTGACGTCGGCTTCCTGCGCCTTGAGCGGATCACCTGGCAAAGCCCGGCGGCGCTGTTGGAAAAGCTGATGGACTACGAAGCCGTCCACGCCATCAATTCCTGGCGTGAACTGCACCACCGGCTTGAATCGGATCGTCACTGCTACGCTTTCTTCCATCCGGTTCTGCCGGATGAACCGCTGATTTTCGTCGAGGTCGCCCTGGTTCAGGGGCTGGCCGGCAGCATCCAGATCCTGCTCGACGAAGAAGAGCCGGAAGTCGATCCGGCCGAGGCGGATACGGCCATCTTCTACTCAATCTCCAACGCCCAGGCCGGGTTGCGGGGGATCAGCTTCGGCCCCTTCCTGATCAAAAAGGTCGTCGCTTCATTGAGTGCCGAACTGCCCGACCTGAAGACCTTCTCGACCCTGTCGCCGATCCCCGGTTTCCGTGCCTGGCTGGAAAAGAAACTGGCCGCCGGGCAGATCGATTCCTTCGCCGAGCTGCTGGCAACAGCGGCCGAACGACTCGGTGTCGAAGCGAACCTGGCCGCGGTCATCGACAACCCCGTATGGCCCACGCATGAGGAGGTCTGCGAACTGCTGCGTGAGCCATTGCTGATCCTCTGCGCCCGCTATCTGCACGAACGCCGCGAGCGGGATCAGATCCCTCTCGACCCGGTGGCCCGCTTCCACCTCGGCAACGGCTCGCGGATCGAACGGATCAACTGGCTCGGCGACACCTCACCGAAGGGGATGCGCGAGTCCTGCGGCCTGATGGTCAACTATCGCTACCGCCTCGACGAAATCGAGAAGAACATCGAAGCCTATGCCACGGCCAAGCAGATTGCCGCCGCCTCAAGGATCCGCAACCTGCTGCGCGACGAAGAGGAGAAAGGGCTACTCAGCGGCCTGAAACGCCTGTGGTCGACAAACAGGGAAAACCAACCAACTGAATAATTCATATAATTCGATATTTTTATATTTAACCTTATTCCTTTGTTGACAGATTCCGGCCCCCTATTTATCGTTATTTTTTGCTTTTTTAAACAGCTCTCCCCTGGAGGTTTTGATGAAGGTCATAGAGTTGATCGTTCGTCTGATCGATGCTTTGAATGAACGGGTCGGCAACTGGGTTTCCTGGCTCAGCACAGTCCTGGTCGTTGTTGTCTGTTACTATGTTTTCACCCGCTACTTTCTGCGCAAGAGCAGCGTTGCGGTCCAGGAACTGGAATGGCATATCTTCGCCGTACTCTTTCTGGTCGCCGCTGCCTACACTCTGAAGGCCGACAGTCACGTCCGTGTCGATGTCTTCTATACCATGCTCTCGCCTCGCGGCCAGGCCTGGGTCAACCTGCTAGGCGCCCTGATCTTCCTGATCCCCTTTTCGCTACTCATCATCAAGACCAGCAGCGGTTTCATCAGCATGAGTTGGATGATCCAGGAAACCAGCCCCGACCCCGGCGGACTCCCTTACCGCTATATCCTGAAAGCGATGATACCGATCGGCTTCAGCCTGGTCTTGCTGCAGGGGATTTCCATGGCCTTGAGCTCATTCTGCACGGTCATCGGTCGCCCGCTTGCGCTCAACTCCACCAGCCCGGTGAAGGAGCAAGACCATGCCTGAATATATGTCACTGGTGCTGTTTGCCGTCGTCTTCGCTCTTCTGCTGGTCGGCTTTCCGGTCGCCTTTACCCTCGGCGGCGTATCGCTGATTTTCGGCTACGCTTTTCTAGATCCGTCCTTTTTCAACCTGCTCCCCCTGCGAATCTGGGGGACCATGACCAATTATGTTCTGATCGCCGTTCCGCTGTTTGTCTACATGGGACTGATGCTGGAAAAATCGGGACTGGCTGAGGAGTTGCTGGAAACCATGGCTATGCTCTTCGGCAAACTGCGCGGGGGCCTGGCGATTTCGGTCATCGTCGTCGGTGCGGTTCTCGCCGCCTCGACCGGGATTGTCGGCGCAACGGTTGTCACCATGGGGCTGCTCTCCCTGCCGACCATGGTCAAACGCGGCTACTCTCCCGAATTATCGACCGGGACCATCTGTGCAGCAGGCACCCTCGGCCAGATCATTCCCCCGAGTATCGTCCTGGTCCTCCTCGGCAGCGTTATCAACATCTCAATCGGCGACATGTTCATGGGTGCGGTTATTCCCGGCCTGCTGCTGGTCGTTCTTTATATTATCTGGATTGCCATCGTCGCTACTTTCAGACCCAACTCGGCCCCGGCAATGCCGGCTGAGGAATTGGCCGATTTCCGCGCCTCCGGTATGTATCGCCGGATCGTCCGGGCCTTCCTGCTCCCCTTCTTCCTGATCATCGCAGTCCTCGGTTCAATCTTCGCCGGAGTGGCCTCACCGACCGAAGCCGCCGCAGTCGGCGCCGCCGGTGCGACCTTGCTGACGATCTGGCAGAAAAAATTCAACCTGCAGACCCTGCGCGAAGTCATGCGCGGAACCACGACCCTGACCTGCATGGTTTTCATCCTGCTCGTTGGCGCCACAGCCTTCGGCCTCGTGTTCCGCGGCATGGGCGGGGACCGTTACATCACCGGCATGATCATGGATGCCGGGCTGGA
>PKUG01000117.1 GCA_002869665.1 Desulfuromonas sp.
AAGGCAGCACAGGCCGCCGAAGCCGTTGACGGCATCTGGATCGAACCCGACTTTTCAGAAAGTGAGACACTCTCATCATGAGCACACAAAACAGCGACTTTAACGACCTAGCCCAAAAAAAGGGCCTCAAGGCCGTGAAAGACAATATCAAAAGCGTCACCGACGCCAACAAAGGCCGCCCCTTCGGGCACTACATCGTCAAGCCTGACGGGGTCTATCAAACCATCACCCATAAGGACGACACCACCGAAGAAGTCTATTTCTGTACACGCCTCGAGCCTGAAGGGATCGCCCGCACCACCGACGGAGGCGACTACACTCTAATCTTGAACATGACCGATATGGATGGTCGCCAAAAGCCGTGGCTGCTCAGTCAAGAAGCTATTTTCCGCAGCGGAGGTGAAGAAGCCCGCGTAGAATTTGTCAAACGCGGTGGGGCTTTTGGTCCTGGCACCCGTGAGCGCTCCGGTTTTTCGGACCTGATCAAGAGTTTTGTCCGCCATCCGCGCCACCTGCCACGCATCACGCTCACTTCGTCAACCGGCTGGATCGCATCCGCAGAGCATGCCGCCTTTGTGTTGCCGCAAGACACCATCGGCACCTTGAGCAAGGAAAAGGTGGTATTGACCAACTGCGGAGCAGGAGCACCGGACTACAGCAGCAGCGGCACTCTAGACGACTGGCAACAGAACATCGGTCGCCTTTGCGTAGGCAACAGCCGCCTTGCTTTTGCTTGCTGTCTGCCACTGGCTGCGCCCTTACTGTTTCTGCGGGGACTGGGGGGAGGAGGCTTTAATATTGTGGGTCCGTCCTCGTGCGGTAAAACCACCGCTCTCCATGTTGCCGCATCTGTCTCTGGCCCGCCGAGCGGACAGATCAAAACCTGCGATGCCACCGCGAACAGCCTGGAAAGCACCGCAGCCCAGCATAGTGACAGCGTGTTGTTGTTAGACGAATTGGGGCAGGCTCACCCCGAAGGAGTCGGACAGGTCATTTACAAGCTTGCAGGTGGTATCGGGCGCGGGCGAGCCGATCAGTACGGCAATGCCCGTGAGCGTCGCCAGTGGCGCATCCTATTTCTCATAAACGGCGAAACCACCGCCGCTGACATGACCCATAGCGCCGGACGGCGAAGTTTCACCGGACAGGAGCTGCGCCTTGCCGACATCGAAGCCGACACCGGCAGCGGACACGGCTTGTTCGATACGATCCACGGCTTTGACACCGCCGCCGCGCTCTCAGATCATCTGCGAGCTGCTGCCGGTCAATATCACGGAAGTTTACTCCGAGAGTATTTGACCAAGCTGGTCGCCGATATCAACAATCGTGACCGCAATGCCGCGTGCCTGCGCTGGATTGACGAGATCCAGAAGCAGTTTAACGACCGTGCGCTGCCAATCGGAGCCAGCGGACAGGTTCACAGAGTGGCCGCCCGCTTTGCCTTGGTTGCTGCCGGAGGTGAGCTTGGCACCTATTACAGTTTAACCGGCTGGAAAGCAGGCGAAGCCCTTTCCGCCGCCATCACCTGCTTTAATGCCTGGCTTGCACGACGTGGTACCGCCGGACAAGGCGAAGAGTCTCAACTTCTCCAGCAGGTCAGCGCATTTTTTGAGCGTTACGGTGAGTCTCGATTTCAGCCGTGGGATTCAAAATCACGCGGAACCCCACCACCCAACCGCGCCGGTTTTCGTCGATCGGTGCCCCTCGGAAATGGCCTCGACATCGACGACACCGCCCTTGAATATTATGTGCTACCTTCGGCTTACAGGGACGAATTGTGCGCCGGGTTTGAAACCCGCTGGGCCTCAAAGGTTTTGATCAACAAGGGACTCCTTATCCCTGGCAATGATGATAAACCTCAGTCAACACATCGACTGCCAGGAATGGGGCCCAAAAAGGTCTATCACTTCGGTGCCGTCTACGAAAAACACCCCGCCGAGAATCACGTTGTGAATGAAATGTTAGAGTCTCCTTTTTAAGGAGGTAACACGGGTAACGCGGGTAACATGCTCGGAACCACTGAAGTTTTCCGTTTCCTAACCTGTTACCGAGATCTGAAAAAAGGTAACAGGTGGGAAACAAAAAAACCAATAATATCAAAGCCGTTACCCATGTTACTCCTGTTACCCACCTAAAACCGCGCCCTACACATAAAAGATCCCCTTAATTCGACACACAGAAACTCTTTTACTTGAAATCGAAGTTTTCCGTAGCTAGGATAATCGAACATATTTGATCTAAGGGGGGGGGTATGCATTTAGCCGCAAACAGAAACTTAAGCCGTCAGAGCCGCCAAAAGACAGGCACTCCCGACGGCTTTTTGCCTTATTGTCTCGAGCCTCCTCATACCATCAGGAGGTCATTTTGAAAATCGCTATACTTGTTTCCGCCTTGCTGATCATCGCCTCTATCGGTAACACAGAAATCTATAAATGGCGTGACGCCGAAGGCAAGCTTCATTTTTCGGACAGACAACCTCAAAATAGCCAATCCGAAAAAGTACACACAACAGACAATACCTACAAGGGGCGTGAACCCGAACCCTCTCCAGATCTGACTAAAACAAGAAGGGTCAGTCCCAGAACATCGCAAAAAACTGTTTCACATAAGCGCATAACTGCCGACGATTACACCGTTTCAAAAAGCATTTACCAGAAAAGAAACGGAATCGTCGAAGTCTCAGGACGAATCAGCAGAGGCCCAGCATGTAATAATCTAAAGGTAGAACTCTGGGCCAGAAATTCGTCGGGAGGTATCATCCATATAACGGACATGACCAGCTACAGTGGTTTTGGCTCAAAGCGATTCGAAGGAACAGACACCTCACACAGATATAGCAGCGAGTGGTTTGTCTCCAGTTTCTTTATCAACTGCCTCGATTAATGTGTTCCCGATGAAAAGACTTGCAGATATTGGCTTCAGCAAAGTTGGTCACTGGGCCCTTGAAAACAGTTCCCTGACCTTGTTTCTTGGACAAGAACAAAACACTCGCAATATCCTCTATTCATTCATTTCTAGTGGAGAAATTCTCTACATCGGGAAAACCGTTCAGCCGCTAAAAAAACGGATGTATGGCTACCAGAAACCCGGCCCGTCACAGAGCACAAACATAAGAAACAACAGATTTATCACCGAAAAACTTGCCGCCGGGGATTCTGTTGAAATTTACGCACTGACAGATAACGGGCTACTTCATTACGGCGGGTTCCACGTTAATCTAGCGGCGGGGCTCGAAGACAGTCTGGTTTTGCAGCTTAAACCGAAGTGGAACCACTCTGGGAAAAAATGAGAGAAATTCTGACGAATTCAAATCCAGTTCGATACTAAAAACCTACTCAAGCTCCAGAATTTGATCCGTCACTTCAGTAAACGCGACATCATGACTGATCAAAAACAACTGATCGTACCAGTGCTCAGTCACCTCCTCCTTACCGACATCGATGGCCCGGAAAGCCTGGGCGAGATTCTCCCGCCGGGTTACATCGAGATTACTGGTTGGTTCATCGAAGAAGGCTATACGTGCGCCGATGGTTTGTAACATCGCCAAACGCAAAGCCACAACGGCACTCATGGTCTGTCCACCCGAGAGCTGGTCGTCGTAGCGCTCACGCTGCTGGCCATCCTCCATATCGCGCAGTACGATACGGTAATCATCACCCCAAGCAAGCTCCTCGTCGACCTCGGAGATGATACGATAGATGCGGTTGGCGCGCTGGCTGATCTCCTCGCGGAAGCGCTCAGAAAGATAGGTCGAAACGTTACGGAAGACCCGGTTGCGCAGAAACTTGACCAGTTCTTCCTTCTTGCCGTATGCCTTAACCTGATCTTTCTTGGCAGCTATATCCTGCTCAATCTGCTTGAGTCTCTCGATTTCACCGGCCAAGCGCAGAACATCGACCTTCAGTCCTTCGACTTTTTGGCTGAGTGATCCGACCTCCCGCCATAGGTTATCCTTCTGCAGCTTCAGAGTATTATGCTGATCGGAATCGTACTGCTTACAGACAGCGGCGAGATGCTTCTCCTTGTCGGTCAAACCTTCCTGCAAATCGAACAGCAGGTTTTCGAACCTCTTGAGGTCGTCCTGCAACCCGCTAAGCTTGGATGCCTGCTCCTGGTTGGCAACGTAGAGATCGCGGGCTTGCTGATACTTTTTCTGCTCGGCCTCGGCCGCCTCGATAGCTGATTGCAACTTGCCGTAGGCCTGCAAAGCTCTCTGCTTCTCTTCCAGCTGCTGTTTTACCGCTGCCTGGTCATTCTGCATGGCCACCAGGCCGATCTGGCGTTCCTGGTTGGCCCGGCGCTTCCCGGCTAAAGATTTCTCCTGCTCGGCGAGCCCCTTGAGCCGCACCTCGAAGGCCTTGATGCTTTCCCTCGCTGCGCTTGCCTCGCCCTCTTCCTTCTCCAACTTTGACAACTCGGTCTGAAGCTTGGATCGTTCGTTATCGAGGTCTGCAAACTTGGCGGAAAAGACATCGCCCGGCGGCTTCTCGGCGATGTTCTGACATGGTTCCTGAAAGAACGGGCAGATCCCCTCGGCAAGCTTCTCCTGACCCTCTTCGAGGCCGCCCTTACGACCGTCGAGCTTGCCGACCAAAGACTGCAGCGTGCTGACCGCCTCGCGGATATCCGGCAGGCGGGCTGCCAATTTCTGCACCGGCTCGTCAACCGCCAGCGCTTCGCGCTTGTCGGCCAGCTGCTTCTCCTCGGCATCGAACTCCTTTACTGCCAGTTCGATCGCCCTGACTTCGGCGGCATGCCGTTCGCTCAGCCTTCCCGCCTCGGCATTGAGGCTTGCGACCTCCTGCTCCAGCTGCCGCTGCAGTTTCTCCTGCTCACGCAGTTCGGCCAGACGCTGTGCCGCCTTCTCGAAGGCCTCCTTGCCGGCCACGTTTTCGGCAATGATCGATTTCGCCTTTTCTGCCTCGGCGATCAGGCTTTTCTGGCTACCGATCTTCTCGTTGCCGTTATCGATCCGCCCCTTGAGGGTGTCGATCTCGACCTTAAGATCTTTGACCGCCTGCTCGCGCTTGTCGATTTCAGTCAAACGATCTTCAACTGTTTTCAACTCCTGCTGTTGCTTTTTATAATGAGTTTCGGTCTCGGCGAGTTCCTGCTTGGCAGTCTTGTGCGCCTCGCGCTTCTCCGGCAGGGCCGCTACCTGCTCCTGCAGCGGACCGATCGCCCCCTGCAGCACCTCGACTTTGTTCTGGATCGCCTTAATCAGGGCGTTGGTCTCGCTGTAGGTCTTGCGCCAGGAGTCGATGCCGAGGATCTCGTCGAACTTGTCACGCCGCCTGGTCGGCTGCTTGATGATAAAGGGGCCGAGGAACTCGTTCTGGAACGGGCCGATCACCAGCTCGAACTGTTCGGCCAAAGAGCGCCCCCCTGCCAGGCCGAGCAGCTCTTTGAGCCGCGCCTCGGTCTCCTTGCTGTCCTTGTGCTCCTCGACCTCGAAGTCCCCGCCAACCTGCTTGGCGAGCAGCCACTTGGCCGGGGTGCCGACGATGCGGCTCACCTTGTAGCGCTCCTCGTCGATGCTGAATTCGACGACGATCTCCCCCTTCTTCTCGCCGATGGAGACGAAGCGCTCGACGTTGCCGACGAAGCTCTGGGCGTCGACGCCGAACATCGCGTAGCCAATCGCTTCGAAGATGGTGCTCTTGCCGACGCCGTTGGCACCGGAGAGGACGTTGATGCCGGCAGAAAATTCGAGATCGAGGTTGCGATGCGACTTGATGTTTTTCAGGTGGATGGAGAGGATCT
>PKUG01000049.1 GCA_002869665.1 Desulfuromonas sp.
AAAATGTCAACCCTCACACCATCTTTTACCAATCTCTCCGGCAATCGTTCATCTCGAAAAAATCAATCTAAACTACTGATATCATTGTAATCACGATAGACATCTATGGACGAACATCCCGATGTCGAATGATCTCACCAATTCACACTGATAAATTTTTCCCAGATCACCATAGACCTTCGGGGCCTCTTCAAGAATAAGAATTCAGGGGAAACCCCACATACAAGAAAAGGAGCCTTTTGATGAACTGGAAAAAATTACTGCTGCTCGGCCTTGTCCTGACCGCATTCACGGCCACCAACCTGTGGGCTGTCGAAGGCGGCAATTCAAGGAAAGGGAAAGCCCTGTTCAAAAAGAATTGTAAAAGCTGCCATGGCGTCGGCAGTGAAGGGGGCGAACTGACACCGACGACGAACACTATGAAGCAATGGGATCGCTTTTTTGAAAAGAATACCGATAAGCACCCCGGCGATGTTTTCAAGACCGTCTCCGAAAAGGACCTTCAGGATATCAACCAGTTCCTTTACGACCACGCCAAGGACTCCCCGGCCCCGGCAACCTGCGGCTAACCGCTGGAGCGAAGTCAGTACAACTGACTGAGAAATGTAAAGTGCTGGATATGAAGAAGGCCGGGATAACGTTCATCCCGGCCTTCATTTATTGAGATCAAAACAGATCAAAACAACACAGTACCCACGCAGTGAAAAACAATTTAGCTTTAAGATTTCCTTTGCGACCTCAGCGTCTCTGCGCGAAACCTTCGTTTTGGATTATAGGCCTGTTTTAAACAAGCTGCTAGAAATCCACCTTCTGGCGCAGCCTCTTCGTCTCACCACGCCCCTTCTTCTGCTCGATCCGCCGTGTCACCGAACTCTTCGTCGGCTTCGTCGCTTTCCTCTTCTTCGGCACCCGCAACACCGAACGCACCAGCTCCGCCAAACTATCAAGCGCCGCAATCCGGTTCCGCGCCTGGCTGCGCCCCTGCTGCGACTTGATGATCACAACCCCATCCGCCGTAATCCGCCGATCCGCCCGCTGCAGCAGCCGCTGCTTGATCTCCTCCGGTAGAGAAGAGTTGCCGATATCAAAACGCAGGTGAATCCCGGTGGAGGTCTTGTTCACATGCTGCCCACCCGCCCCTTGCGAACGGATGGCGCTCAGTTCGATTTCTTCTAGGGGAATACGGGTGTTTGGTGAAATGCTGATGGAGTCCATAGTTCTTCAACCGGCACTTTGCTTCTCAGAACTGTCACCCCCATCCAAAACCGCCCGCGTCGTCTTCAACAGCCGCGCAAGGTTCAGGGGTTTGAGGCAGTAGGCCTTGGCACCGGCGGCGAGGGCTTTTTTCTCGTCGACGATGCGGCTGTAGCCGGTACAGAGGATAACCGGCATGTCCGGGCGTAGATCAAGAACTTCCTTGATCAGCTGGGTTCCGGTCAGTTTCGGCATCGTCTGGTCGGTGATGATCACATCGAACTTTTCGGGATTCTTGCGGAAAAGCACCAAAGCCGCGAGGCTGTCGGTGCAGGCTTCAACCTGATAGCCGTTTTCGCTGAGCATCTCTTCACAGGTTTCCAGCAGCATCACATCGTCATCGACAAGCAACACTCGCTCCGTCCCCTGGTAACTCTGCAGCGGCTCCTGCTCCTTTAGAGCGTGCTGAACAACTTCGCAGAGCGGGAAATAGAGCTCGAAGAGACTCCCTTCCCCCTGAACGCTGTGAACCTTGATCAAGCCATCATGCTGATTGATGATCCCCTGTACCGTCGCCAGCCCCATGCCTGTCCCTTCGTTCATCCGCTTGGTGGTGAAGAAGGGATCGAAAATTTTCTGCAGATGGTTTTCGGCGATACCGTGACCGTTGTCTTTGACCCGGATACAGGCGTATTCACCGGGGGAACGGGGGAATTGCGCCGGAATGTCCTCGGCCCGCAGGTTGGCGTATGTGATCCCGATCTCCAGTTCCCCCTGCTCCTCCATGGCATGCACGGCGTTATTACACAGGTTGATCAGCGCTTCCTGAATCTTGGTCGGATTGCCGAAGGTCGTCAGCTTGTTGCAGGAGGGCTGACAGTCGAGCCGGATATTGACCGTCGCCGGATAGGTGGCCCGCAGCAGCTCAATGGTCTCGGACACGACCTGCAACAGCGAGGTGACACCCTTTTCAACCCCGTTATTGTCACGACTGTAAGAGAGCAGCTGCTGAACCAGGTCACGTGAACGGTTGACCGCCGTGAGAATATTTTCCATGTAGCGGTTTTCGCGCTCGGGGTCCCCTTTGCGGAACTTGAGCAGCTCGACGTTGCCGAGAATGATCGCCAGGTTGTTGTTGAAGTTGTGGGCGATGCCGCCGGCCATGTGACCGATCGCTTCCATCTTGTACTTCTGATGTAACTGCTCGGTCAGCAGGTCCATCTCCGTCTGGTCGCTGTGAGTTCCGACATAGTGGGTGATCTCGCCCAGGCTGTTGCGCACCGGGGAGATGACCAACCGCGCCGGATAAGTCGTGCCATCCTTGCGTTTCTCGATCAGCTGCCCGCTCCAGACATTCCCGGCCGTGATCGTCCCCCACAACTCCTTATAGAACTGCTTGCCCTGCCTGCCGCTGTTGAGAATGCAGGGATTCAGCCCCAGCACCTCACCCTGCTCATAGCCGGTGAAACGGGAATATGCCGAATTGACGTACTCGATCTTGCCGTTGGCGTCGGTAATCGCGACCGCCTCCCCCGCCTGCTCCAGAGAGTTCGACAGCAGTTTGAGGAAGTTCTCCCGGGCATCCCGCTCCATGACGATCCCGGCGATCCGGGCCGCGGATTCAAGATCAGCCAACTCCTGCTCGTTCGGCAGTGCCGGGTGATCGTAATACATCCCGAAAGCGCCGAGAATCTTCCCCTGGGAATCAAAAATCGGCTCGGACCAGCAGCAGCGCATCTCATGAGGCAAGGCCACATGTTTGATCTCCGCCCATTTGGGGTCGGTCTCAATATCCTCGACCAACACCCGCTGACCGGTAAAGGTCGACGTTCCACAGGAACCGACATCCGGACCATTTTTGAGGCCATCGACGGCCTGGCAATACTCCTCCGGCAGACTCGGCGCCCCGCCATGACGCAAGAGATTGCCTTCCAGGGTCAACATGGAACAGCGCATCCCGGGGTGGCGCGCTTCGTAATACAGGGCGATCAAGTCGAAGATTTTTCCCGCCGGTTCGTTAGCCGCGATCATCTTAAAGATCTCGGCAATCTGCTGATCGCTCCGTTTCGATGCCCGCAATTTTTCTTCAGAGCGCCTGCTGATCAGCCGGAGGGTGATATTCTGCAGGTGAGATTGATGTACAAAATTGGCGCTGAATGCCAGAAACACCAGATAAAGCAGACACAAGAGTCCAATCGCGGTCGCGTTTCCCCCTTCGATGAAGAGCATGATGATCGGCGGCACGAGCATACCGGAGAGCATGATATAGATTTGCGAACGAACCAGCGAGTAGGCACTCACCGCACCGGACGAAACCCCGGCCAGAACAATCAGGGTTGCCGCCTGACGGAAGCGATCCCCCTCCGGAAAAAGCAGCAGGCTGGTGCTGCCCCAGACCACAGCGGAATAGATCGCCAGCAGCAGGGAAATCCGGTCCCAACGCAACTTGGCGTGATACTCCGCACTGACTTTCCGGTAGGCAAAGGACGAAACGATACGCAGCACCGAGATCAGGTTGACCCCGATGAACCAGAGGAACAGGTTGTAACGGCTCGTAACCGAGATATGAATATAGAAAAGAATCAGGTAGATGAAAAAGACAGTGATGCCACCACCGAGAAATGATTTATAGAGCAGCGCGTACTGCTCTTTCTTCACTTCGGCCGACAGCCGCCTGGGCCGGGCAGAGGACTCCTCATCGCCCTGGGTACAGACCAGGGGGAACAGGATTTGACATAATTTGAGTAGAGAAAACTTTCGCATGACCCCCCGGCTTTGCCGCTCAATCAGGCAACAGATATCAATAAAAAACTTGGGGTTATAATACAAAACTACAGAGAATTGTTAATCCTAAAGAGATTAATTTCCTTTTGCAATTTAAGGGTTCAGATTCCTGCCGCGGCAACAACATGCCTCATTCTTCCCGCACCGGGAGGCGCAACAGGTAAACCGTGATGCCAAGGGCGATAAAAATCAGCAGAATCTTGACCGGCAGCAAGGGAACAAGAAAAAGAACGGACACCGAGATCGACATCCAGATCATGCTGATGGCGATCAGTTTGGCGCGCAGGGGAATCCCCGTCCCCTCCAGGTAATCACGGATCAGCGGCCCAAGGTAGCGATGTTCAAGCAGCCAGCCGTGGAACCGCTCGGAACTGCGGGCAAAGCAGGCCGCGGCGAGCAACAACAGCGGAACCGTCGGCAGCAGCGGCAGAAAGATCCCGACAACCGCCAGAGCGGTAGTGACAAAACCGACGGTCAGCAACACAGGTCTGAGAAGCAGCGTCTTCATGGCAATTCACCGGGCGAGAAATTCATTCCTCCAATCTACCCAGCATCACCCTCCGCGGACAAGCCCCACCCGTGAAAACTCTGAAACAAAAAAACGATCTCGCGCGGAGGCGCAGGGGCGCGGAGAAAAAACAGGGAATAGCTCTTCTCAGCGGCTCTGCGCCTCGAGGGAGCAAAGAGAACGGGCGCGAGAAGGACTTTTAATCTCCCAGAAAAGACGACACAAACAACTCGGCAATGCACTCAATCTCCACCAGCGCATCCAGCGGATTCTGTTTGACGGCGATGGTCGTCCGGCTCGGGGTATGCCCGGCAAAACGCTCGGCGTAGACCCGGTTCATCCCCTGAAAATCGTCCATGCTCTTCAGGTAGACCGTCGTCTTGACGATATTCTGCAGAGTCAGTCCGGCTCCGGCCAGAACGATGGCGAGGTTCTCCAGCACCCGCGCGGTCTGCTCCTCGATGGTCGTGCCGACCAGCTGCATGGTGGCCGGATCAAGCGGGGTCTGCCCCGAGCAGAACAGCAGATTCCCGACCTTCATGGCATGGCAGTATGGCCCGATCGCCGCTGGAGCGTCCTTGATATTAATGATTTCCATCTTTTCCTCCTGAGATGAAACGTTCTGCTATCAGATACAATAAAAAAGCGGCCTCGCGCGGAGGCGCAGGGGCTCAGAGAGAACACAATACGAAAGATTTATCTCTGTGCCCCTGTGGTGAAAGCTTCTCCAGAAACAACTACGGGCCGTCGCTATTTGCAACGGCCCGTTATTGATCAAGCACGATTCATCTCTTAGAAAATCCGCGTCTTCCCGTTCGCCAGAACACGACCGAGGGTTTCAGCCGGATTTTCGAACTTGGCCAGCAGCATCATCGCGGCGATGACATAGGGCTTATAGCTGGCTTCGGCGTAGAGGGGATCGCGGTAACGGTCGAAGACCGACGCGGCGACCTCCCCCTGCTGGCAGCTGACGCCGGTGATATCGGCCGGCAGGCAGTGCATGTAGAGAGCACTCTGTTCCTTCGTCAGCGCCATCAACTCTTCGGTGCACTCCCAGTCCTTGAACTCGGCGTTTTGTTTCAGCAGCTCCTTCTCCAGCGCCTTGATCCCGTCCATGTCGCCATTGCCGTAAAGATCGGTGCGCTGCTCCATTGCTTTGAACGGTGCCCAACTCTTCGGATAAACGATATCGGCCCCGGCAAAGGCCTCGGCCATCGAGCCGGTCTTGCAGAAGGAACCGCCAGAAGCGGCGGC
>PKUG01000006.1 GCA_002869665.1 Desulfuromonas sp.
TACGGCGAGAACAGCTGTTTGATAACCGGAGCCCGTACCGACTTCCAATACCCGTTCATGCCCCTGCAACTGAAGTGCTGCCGTCATCGTCGCCACAGTGTACGGCTGTGAGATTGTCTGTTTTTCACCAATAGGTAGAGAGGCATCATTATAGGCGACGCTATGCAGCCCCGGTTCAACAAAAAGATGGCGCGGGACTTTCTTCATGGCTTCGATAACTCGATGATCTGTAATTCCACGGGAAACGATCTGCTCCTCGACCATTCGCCGTCGGGCGATTGCATAATCCATCAGATAAAATCCAGCAATGTATCGAGAGCCCAATCATGCATAGCAGGAAAAACTGCTTCATGGGTCATACTGGTCTTGAGTGGAGTCACAGAGATGAACCCATCAGCAACGGCATTGCAGTCACTCCCTTCGATGTCTTCAAAGCCGAGATCAGGTCCACCGATCCAGTAATAATTGCGTCCACGTGGATCAGTATTACAAACCACGGCTTCTCCATAACAGCGCTTGCCCTGCCGGGTCAAACGCACGCCTAGACAATCCCCATGGGGGACATTGACATTCATAAAGGTTTCGGGCGGAAGACCATTGCTTAATATTTTCCGCGCTAAACGGCTCGCAAATGCTGCAGCAATTTCGAGATCATTCTCATCAAACTGCTGAGAATCAAGGGAAATGGCAAATGAAGGCAAGCCCATCAAAGAGGCTTCCAATGCCGCACAGACTGTACCAGAATAGGTAATGTCATCGCCGAGATTGCTGCCACGATTAATACCTGAAACGACCAGGTCTGGCTTCTGTTTCAGCAAACCGTGGATGCCGAGGTTGACACAATCTGTCGGCGTGCCATCGACAGCAAAAACATCCGGACGAATTTCTTCAGCACGCAGTGGATGATCAAGCGTGAGGGCATGGCCAACAGCACTACGGTTCCTGTCGGGAGCGACGATGACCGCACGTCCCAACTCACTCATGGCTGTAGCAAGTGCGCGGAGACCAGGCGAACGTACGCCGTCATCATTGGTGACAAGAATCAACACGCAGGAGTCTTTCTCAAGGGGTGTTATCCGTCAGGCGCCGACGGAGTCTTAGCAGGTCTGCCTTGATATCCTGAAGCAGACGTTGATTTGTATCGGTATCATCCAGAGGGAGTTCTGGCTGAACTTCCTCGGTTAGAAGTTGCTGGCGGGCGCCGGCAATAGTAAAGCCCTGCCGATACAGGAGGTCCTTGATCAGCAGGGCTGTTTCTACATCCTTGCGTCGATACAGGCGCTGGTTAGTACGACTCTTAACCGGCTGAAGGACTGGAAATTCAGTCTCCCAGTAACGCAGAACGTGCGTTTTCAGTTCCAGCAGGGCTGCAACTTCGCCGATTCTAAAAAAGAGCTTGTCTGGTATTTCAGTCACCGGCCAGCTCGGTATCGATTAATCTTCTTCGTTAATCGCGCTCTTGAGCACCTGGCTCGGTTTGAACGTCAGAATCTTACGAGCAGAAATTTCTATTTCGCTCCCGGTCTGAGGATTACGTCCACGGCGAGAGGCTTTTTCTTTCACGACAAAATTACCGAAGCCGGCAATTTTAATCTTTTCCCCCTGCTCCAGAGTCGTTTTCATCAGATCAAAAACCATCTCAACAATCGCGGCAGATTCCTTTTTGGAAAAACCGGTCGTCAGATAAACGCTCTCAATCAAATCTGCTTTTGTCATGTGCTCTCCTGCCAAGTTGAACAGACGTCATATTAATGCAACTATCTATATGATTTTCAAGGACTTATATCACACAGAAAGTTTGACCGCAAGACTAATTAGCGAATTTCCGCTCCCAACTGATGACAAAGGGAGCGAATGAGCTTGTCATGGAACTTGTTGACTTCGGCTTCGGTCAAGGTTCTTTCCAGATCACGATAGCGGACCCTGATGGCCAGACTCTTCTTGCCGTCAGGGACACCTTTGCCGGTATAAAGGTCGAAGAGGGTCACACCCTCAACCGACTTTAGCTTGGCACGCTTGATTATCGTCATAACATCAGCGGCAGTCACCTGCTCATCAAGAAGCAATGCACTGTCCCGAATGACATCAGGGAAACGAGACAAAGGTTTGAAGCAGGCATGATCACCTGACAGGCTGACAAGACGCTCGACATCAACCTCAAAAAGATAGACCGGTTGATCGATATCAAAGCCGGACAGAACCTGGGGATGGACTTCACCGGCATAACCAACAATATCTTTACCAACTTTGAGCGCACAGGATTTCCCCGGGTGGAAATACGGCTCGGTCTGACCAGCATCGTATACAACATCATCAATATACATCGAATCGAAGAGACGTTCGACAACCCCCTTCATGTCGAAGAAATCAACCGTGCCCTGGGACTGAGCCCAGCCTTCCGGTTCACGGCGACCGCTGAGGACCGCAGTCAGGGTCAGTCGCTCTTTACAGTTCTGGTGATCGCCATCACTGAGGAACACCGGGCGAAGTTCAAATAACCGCAGATCGTGGCTGCGATAATTCAGGTTGCGGGCAACAGTTTCAAGCAGGCTCGGTACCAGGCTCGTGCGCATAACAGCCTGATCTTCCGATAACGGGTTCATAATCGGCACATGGAGGTAGCGCGCATCATCCTCAGCAAGACCGATTTTTTTCATCGAATCCACAGCAATAAAAGAATAATTCATCGCTTCCGAGAAACCGGTTTCAACCATCAAATGACGCAGCTGACGTTGGACAACCTGACGCTGTGGCGGCAGTTTTGCGTCAACGGTACCGGTTGGCATCGTGACCGGAATGCGCTCGTAGCCATAAAGTCTGGCGACTTCTTCGATCAGGTCGACCTCACGCTCGAGATCAGGGCGGAAGCTCGGGACATTGACCAGCAGGCTGTCTGAAGTCGTACCGGAGCGGACGTCCAGGCCGATCGACTCAAGCAGAACCTGAATTGTTTCCTTATCAAGATCAACATCAAGGAGTTCGACAACTTTTTCCCGCCGCAACTCAATGCTCAGTGGTTCGAGGACAGCTGGATAGTTATCAATTACACCGGACAGGATCTCACCATCGCCCAGTTCGGCGATCAAACTCGCAGCGCGGTCAAGGGCAACGGGGATCATATCGATATCGGCACCACGTTCGAAACGATGGGATGACTCAGTGTGCAACCCGTGACGCTTACTGGTTCTGCGAATTGAAGTCGGTTTAAAATAGGCGGCTTCAAGCAGAACCGTCGATGTGTCGTCCTGAACTTCAGAGTTCTGACCACCCATAACGCCGGCCATAGCTACCGGACGCTGGCCATCGCAAATCATAAGATCTTCGGCGCTCAGGGTGTGCTCCTGATCATCGAGGGTGACAAACTTGTCCCCTTCTGCAGCCGACTTGACGACAATCCGGCCATCTTCCAGATACCTGAAATCGAAAGCATGCAGCGGGTGGCCAAGTTCCATCATGACATAATTGGTGACGTCGACAACGTTGTTGATCGAACGCATACCAACAGCTTCGAGACGGCGAACCATCCATTCTGGCGAGGGTCCGATTTTGACTCCATCGATCATTCGGGCTGCGTAACGTGGACAACCATCTGAATTCTCAATGATTACTGATGTCCGTTCACTGATCGGCGAATTGGATTCCTTGATTTCCGGTGCCGGCAATTTAAGTTTGGCATCGCAAAGCGCGGCAACTTCACGGGCGACACCGACAATACTCAGGCAGTCGGGACGGTTCGGAGTAAGACCGATCTCGATTTTGTGGTCAGAGATTTCCAGTGCTTCGAAAACCGGCTGTCCGAGCTTGAGGTTATCGGAAAGGATCATGATCCCGGCGGATTCGTCAGACAGCCCCAACTCTTTTTCAGAGCAAAGCATTCCGTTTGATTCCTGACCACGGATTTTCGATTTCTTGATCTTGAAATCACCGGGAAGCACTGAGCCGATCTGGGCAAAAGCGACATAATCGCCGGTTTTATGATTCGGCGCACCACAGACGACCTGCAGAACTTCAGTTCCATTGTTCACCTGACAAACAGTTAATTTGTCTGCGTCAGGATGGCGCTCGACAGACTCCAATTTAGCGACTACGACACTGCCGAGGCCGCCACCAACTTCATCAAGGGCATCAACTTCAAGCCCAACCATGGTCAGGCGATCACACAACTCCTGAGGGCTGTAATCGAAATCGACAAATTCTTTAAGCCAGTTATAGGTAACTATCATCTTGAAAGATCCTTAACGACGAAATCAGAACTGTTTCAGAAAGCGCAAATCATTCTCAAAGAAGAGGCGGAAATCATTGACCGTGTACTTGAGCATGGCGATCCGCTCCAACCCCATACCGAAGGCGAATCCACTGAACTCGGCAGGATCATAATCCACAGAATTGAAGACCGCCGGATCAATCATTCCGCAACCAAGTATCTCGAGCCATCCAGTCGACTTACAAACACGGCACCCCTTACCACCACAAATGACGCAGGCGATATCGACTTCGGCACTCGGTTCGGTAAATGGAAAAAAGGAAGGGCGGAAACGAACGCCAAGGCCTTCACCAAAGAACTCATTGAGAAAATGGGTCAGAATCCCTTTAAGGTCACCAAAGGTCACGTGTTTATCAACAAGAAACCCTTCGATTTGATGAAACATGGGGCTATGAGTCAGGTCAGAATCACGCCGATAAACCGTACCCGGTGCGATGACACGAACAGGCGGCTTGTTCTTGAGCATGGTGCGAATCTGAACCGGAGAAGTATGTGTCCGCAAAACCAGATCTTCGCTGATATAGAAGGTGTCCTGCATGTCACGCGCAGGATGGTCCTTCGGGATGTTGAGCGCCTCGAAGTTGTAGAAGTCCTGCTCGATCTCGGGACCTTCCTCCACCGAAAAACCCAGGCGAGAAAAGATATCTACAATTTCATTCGTAACCAGGGTTACAGGATGTAGGCTACCGGTGATTTGCTTGCGTCCAGGCAGGGTGACGTCGATCTTTTCACTTTCAAGACGCGCTGAGATGGCTTCCTGCTGAAGAGCGTTCTGGCGTTCAGTAAAAGCTGCTTCAAATTCATCTTTCAGCGTGTTTACGAGACTACCGACCAACGGTCTTTCCTCAGGAGACAGATCGCGCATCCCCTTCATAATCTCGGTTAGCTCACCCTTTTTACCAAGAATGCGCACACGCACATTCTGCAGATCCTTCAAATCAGCAGACTGCTGCAAGGCAGACAGAGCTTCATCCTGTAATCTCTGAATCCGTTCTTTCATTGACTCAATCCATCTGAACGTTTGTTTATGATTTTTTTGACAACAGCCCGGACTGGAAATGTCCGGGCTGCAGTGTGAACAAATAAAAAAGGAGATGGAGCCAAAACTCCATCTCCCGGAACCGGAAGGAAACCGTTTACTGCAGCTTGGCCTTGGCGGTATCGACAACAGCCGTAAAGCCGGCCGGGTCATTTACCGCGAGATCAGCCATGATCTTACGATCGAGCGCGACTTCGGCCTGTTTGAGACCGTGAATAAGCCGGCTGTAGGAGAGACCATTATCCCGCGCTGCGGCATTGATTCTGGCGATCCAGAGAGCACGGAAATCCCGCTTCTTGACGCGCCGGTCACGATAAGCGTAATTGAGCGCACGGTCGACTGCTTCCGTAGCAGAACGGAACAGTTTACTTCTTGCGCCACGGTAACCCTTGGCGAGTTTTAATACCTTGTTACGACGACGTCTGGCTTTAAAGCCTCTTTTTACTCTTGGCATCTCACTTTCTCCTTCTCATTAATGGTTTCGGCATCTGCCGTGGTCGGATCTGCAGGGGGAGATCAGTCCCCACAGTTCACAACCGCGCTCCTATTCAGGAAACGCAAAAGTTACATGTACGGAATCAGTTGCGAGATATTCCGCTCGTCAGTCTTGGCAACGACGGTGGACTGGCGCAGATTACGCTTATTCTTGGTCGTTTTCTTGGTCAGAATGTGGCTGGTGAAAGCCTTATTCCGACGAATCTTGCCGGTGCCGGTCTTGCGAAAACGCTTGGCGGCACCGCGGTTGGTTTTGATTTTAGGCATCTGTCTCTCCTGTTTCTTTTATCTGGTTTCCGTGTTCCGGTTCACTTCTTGTTCGGTCCGATCATCATGGTCATGAAGCGTCCCATCTTACTCGGCTGGGATTCAACCTGGCCAACATCTTTGAGCGCTTCGACCGCTTTTTCAAGTTGCATCATCCCCTGCTCCGGATGGGCATTTTCACGGCCACGGAACATGATGGTGAGTTTGACCTTGTTCCCTTCTTCGAGGAATCTGCGGGCATGCTTGATTTTGAACTGGAAGTCATGCTCGTCGGTCTTGGGACGCATCTTGACTTCTTTTATTTCAACCTTGACCTGTTTTTTACGTGCTTCAGATGCACGTTTGGCCTGCTGGTACTTGTATTTACCGTAATCCATAACCCGGCAAACAGGAGGAGCCGCCTGGGGCGACACTTCCACCAGATCAAGACCGCGGCCCTCGGCCAGCGACAATGCTTCGTCAAGGCTCAAAATTCCAAGCTGATTACCCTCATCATCAATAACCCGAACCTGGCGGGCCGTGATGGCATCATTTATATTGGCTTCCTTGGCGATGACCCAACTCCTCTGTCTCTGTATAACGGGGAATTAACAAAGCAAAGCTCATCAAGAGCTTTTACTTATTTATAAGCCGCACTTTCTGCGGCAACAAAATCGATAAATTCGGAAACTGTACAAGGATCGAGGTTCTTGCCGTTCCGGAAACGCGGTGCAACCTTCTGCTCTTCCATTTCACGATCACCGATAACCAACATATAGGGAATCTTGGCCATTTGCGCTTCACGGATCTTGAATCCGAGCTTTTCATTGCGCAAATCGACCTCAACCCTGATCCCGGCAGCACGCAACTGCTCAAAGACCTGCTGTGCGTAGTCAGCCTGATTGTCAGTCACATTCAGGACGATCGCCTGAACCGGCGAAAGCCAGAGCGGGAAGCTGCCTGCGTAATGCTCAATCAAAACACCGATAAAACGTTCAATCGAACCGACAATTACGCGGTGCAGCATAACCGGACGGTGTTTTTCACCATCGGCGCCGACGTAAGTCAGATCGAAACGCTCGGGGAGGGTAAAATCGCACTGGATTGTAGCACATTGCCATTCCCTGTCAAGCGCGTCCTTCAGCTTGACATCGATCTTGGGACCGTAAAAAGCACCGTCTCCTTCATTAATATCAAACGGTTGGCCGCTGTCTTCTAGAGCACTGCGCAGAGCGTTGGTCGCCCGGTCCCAATCCTCGTCACTGCCGATTGATTTATCCGGACGGGTCGAAAGCTCCATGGTGTATTCGAAACCGAAAATTCCCGCGACATCCTGAACGAAACTCATGATCGACTTGACTTCCTGGTCGATCTGGTCAGGGCGGCAGATGATATGAGCATCGTCCTGAGTAAATCCACGAACACGCAACAGACCATGAAGAACGCCTGACTTTTCGTGACGATGTACCGTTCCGAGCTCGAAATATCGCACCGGCAGGTTTCGATACGAACGCGGCTTCGACTTATAGATGAGCATATGAGCAAGGCAATTCATCGGTTTGATCCCGTAGCCCTGTTCATCGACCTCAGTGAAATACATGTTCTCGCGGTAATTCTCGTAGTGACCAGACATCTTCCAAAGCTCGGTCTTGAGAATCTGCGGTCCGACAACGATTTCGTAACCGCGCTTGAGGTGCTCCTTGCGTTCGAAGTCCTCAATAATCATCCTCAACATGGCCCCTTTAGGATGCCAGAGGACCAGACCACCACCGGCGTCTTCACTGAAGGAGAAGAGGTCGAGTTCACGACCGAGGCGGCGGTGGTCCCGCTTCCGCGCTTCTTCAAGACGGGCGATGTGAGCTTTCAGATCCTTGTTGTTGAGAAATGCCGTCGCATAGATTCGTTGCAGCATGGCGTTTTTTTCATCACCACGCCAGTAGGCACCAGCCAGACTGGTCAACTTGAAAGCCTTGTGGACACCGGTCCGCGGAACGTGGGGCCCGCGGCAAAGATCAACGAAGTTACCCTGACGATAGAGGGAAACGGTCTCGACATCGAGGTCTTCTATCAACTCGACCTTGTAGGCTTCTCCCATCTCACGGAACATGCCGATGGCTTCATCGCGACCCATAACCTCCCTGGAAACAGGCATGTCCGCCTTGGCCAGTTCAGCCATTTTCGCTTCGATCACCGGAAAGTCTTCCGGCACGAACTTCTTGGTTTCACTATAGAAATCATAGTAGAAACCATCCTTGATCGCCGGACCGATGGTCACCTGAACGTCATCACCGTAAAGCTCCTTGACTGCCTGAGCCATCAGGTGAGCGCAGGAGTGACGGATAATTTCGAGCGCATCAGGTGAATTCTGAGTGATCAGCGCCAGAGTTCCGGACGTTTCAAGCGGAGCATAGACATCAATCAGCTGATCATTAAAACGTGCAGCAATAGCCTGGCGTGCAAGGCCTTCACTGATAGACAGGGCGATATCGTAAGGAGTCGTAGCAGTTGCGACCTCTTTTACGCTACCGTCGGGAAGTTCAATCTGAAGCATCGACATTAGCACTCTCCAACAACAAAAAAAGGCATCCTCAGATGCCTTGTCAGTATGGATATTCAGCAGTAATGGTAGGCACGGGCGGGATTGAACCGCCGACCCCTACCGTGTCAAGGTAGTGCTCTCCCACTGAGCTACGTGCCTGCATCCAACTGCGGCGTTCTTGTAACACTCGGCATCTGAACTGTCAAGATTTTTTTATTAATTTCCTTCTTTCATAACGGAACTGCAATCATCCTATAATCATTCCTAATTTCACACTTGCCTGAACAAATGATCAGCGTTTAGATTATGCATATTAACACATATGAATGATCATTTTCTACACGCCGCCAAAGGAGCCGATCGTGCAGACTATCGACCAGTTGATTCAGTCCAGTTGCCAACGTCACCACACCAGTGTCGCGTTACGCTACAAGAGTCACGACGAATGGAAACCGGTGACCTATTCGAGACTCTGGGACACCATTGAAAAGCTGGCGGCCGGCCTGCACGAACTGGGCATTAAAGAGCGGGCACATGTCGCTCTTCTCGCCCCCTCCTCCCCCCGCTGGGTTATGTCCTGTCTGGCGATTCTGCGCGCGGGTTGCGTCGCAGTTCCGGTCGACAAAGAACTCAAAGCCACTGAACTCAGACACATACTCAACAACTCGGATGCGCAGGCTATCTTTGTCGCCCAGACACAACTGGAAACTCTGCTTGAAATCATCGACGACCTTCCACAGGTCAAGAAGATTATCCTGATCGATGCGCCACTTGAAGAATTGAGTGAGCAGAACCAGCTAACTGACGCTGTCACTAAACTGACAATGCTCTGGAAACAATTGGTCAAAGACCTCTCGATCCCCAAAGAGCGTAGTCTTCTGCTCGAAGAGGCTGCGGTCGAAGCCCATGCCCTGCTGAGCAACCTTGAAGATCAGCCGAAAAAAAACAAACAGAAGAAAGGTGATTTCCTCTCTGATACGGAACTGACCCGCCAACGCCTGCTGAAAGAGAAGCGCCTGTTCGCTTATAAAAGTATTTTCAAGGACGCAATCCTCCCGCAGGCAGACAATCGACCGGAACAGGTCGCTTTGATTCTCTACACATCCGGCACAACCGGCCAATCCAAGGGCGCGATGCTCAGTCACAACAACGTTGTCAGCAATATCCTTGCGGCAAGCAAGCGTTTCCAACTGGACAACAGTATCGAAACCCTCTCTTTCCTGCCAATCAACCATGTGTTCGAGCTTGTCTGCGGCATTATGTTGCCCTTGTCCCTTGGCGGAAAAGTCAATTTTGCTGAATCGATCAAAAAGCTTGGCGCCAACCTCAGTGAAGTCAAGCCAACCTTCCTGCTTGCCGTTCCGGCTGTTTACCGCCTCTTGCTTGATCGCATCATGAAGAACATCGATGACAAACCGGCCTCACGCCTGCTGTATAAATTCTCCCTTACCCGCAATATCGTTGCCTCAAAAGTCAAACAGGCGGTCGGTCCCCAAACGACTTTTGTCAGCGGCGGTGCCGCACTCGACCCGGAAATTGCTCGCGGATTCCAGACCCTTGGTCTGAAGATTCTCCAAGGGTACGGCATCACCGAGACATCACCGGTTATCTCTGCTGAGAGCATGGCTATGGACAAACTGGGAACCGTCGGACGCCCTCTCGACGAAGTCGAGGTCAAAATCGCGACCCCCAATGCCGATGGTGAAGGCGAAATCCTGGTTAAAGGTCCGAATGTCATGCTCGGCTACTACAAAAATGAAAAAGCGACCACTGAGGTTCTGCAGGACAACTGGTATCACACCGGTGATCTGGGGCGTGTCGACAGCGACGGTATGCTTTCGATATGCGGACGGGTCAAAAACCTGATCGTCACACCGAACGGGAAGAATGTCTATCCCGAAGAGGTCGAGAATCAACTGCTCAAGAGCCCGTACATTGCCGAGATCATGGTCTACGGTCACAAGGTCGGGGCTCATGCCGAAGAGGTTTATGCTGTCATCTTCCCGGATCAGGAGGCACTCTTTGCCCTCGCCAAGGACCGCACAGGAGACTCCTTCACCGCGGCTGAGATCGAGGATTTGATGCGCAAAGAGGTTCTGACGTACGGCAAAGATCTGGCGGATTACAAGCGCGTCAAGAAATTCACGCTGCGTGAAGACGAGTTCCCTAAAACGACGACCCGCAAGATCAAGCGCTACATCGTTGAACCGGAGATCACGACCCTGCGTTAGCATGAAAACCAGCATCCAAACAAAAAAGGCCGACACCTGCGCTGCGGTATCGGCCTTTTTTCATGAAAACAATTTTTAATTACAGCGTCCAGTAAACCAGACCCTGCCCTTCGATTTCAGCTCTGTCCAGAACGCTTTTGACATCAATGACAACCCCCTGTCCTGAACACATCTCTTTAAGGCGCAGGGGATTCAAACTGGAAAACGCCGAATGGGCAACAGCCCAGACAACGGCATCAACAGAACCGACCGCGGCCAGATCGACAAGTTCGACACCATATTCCTCATGTGCATCATCCGGCAAAGCCAAGGGATCATGGACCAGAACAGTCGCCCCGTAATCTTCCAGCTCACGGATGATATCGATCACCTTGCTGTTACGAATATCCGGCACGTCCTCTTTGAAGCTCAGGCCAAGCACGAGAACCCGCGCCCCCTTCACCCGCTTGTCGGCTTGAATAATCTTCTTGATCGTATTCTCGGCAACATACTTACCCATCCCGTCGTTGATCCTGCGCCCGGCGAGAATGACCTGCGGGTGATATCCGATTTCTTCAGCCTTATAGGTCAGATAATAGGGATCAACGCCGATACAATGACCACCGACCAAGCCAGGGGTAAACTTGAGGAAATTCCACTTCGTCCCCGCAGCAGCCAGAACGTCCGCTGTCGGAATCCCCATTTTACCGAAAATCAGGGCCAGTTCATTCATCAGGGCAATATTCAAATCGCGCTGCGTATTTTCGATCACCTTGGCCGCCTCGGCAACCTTGATACTTGCCGCACGGTGGACCCCGACCGAAACAACCAGCTCGTATATCCGGGCGACAGTCTCTAAAGTCTCTTCATCCTGCCCGGAAACAACTTTAACGATCTTGTCAACGGTGTGGACTTTATCTCCGGGGTTGATCCGCTCCGGTGAATATCCAACCTTGAAATCGACCCCGCAGGTCAACCCCGACTCACGCTCGAGGATCGGCACGCAGATATCTTCAGTAACCCCCGGATATACAGTCGATTCATAGACGATAATCGAACCAGATTTCAGATTGCGACCGATGGTTCGCGAAGCCGCTTCAACAGGGGTCAGATCAGGTTTTTTATTGTTATCGATCGGCGTCGGAACGGTGACCACAATAAATGACGCTTCAGCGAGTCTGACAGCATCAGTTGTGTAGTCTATTGTCGTGGAAAGAAGTTGCTCCCGGCTCAACTCTCCGGTGGCATCGAAACCACCCTTAAGCTGACCGACTTTGCTGGTATGGATATCGAACCCGATGACATCGAGCTTATGACCGAATGCCGCAGCGAGAGGCAAACCAACGTAACCGAGGCCGACAACGGCGATTTTTTCCTGTTTATTGATAAGTTCTTCAGCTGTTACCACGAAATACTCCCGAGACTCCAAGTTGTTAGACACAAAGGTGATCAAGTTAAAGCACTCTCTATCGGTAAAGTCAAAATTTTTCCATCGGATTGCGTTACAGTATCCTTATGAAGCATTATCAACGTCTTGGGTCTTATTTCATGGATGATCGGGAGAAACTTGATGAGCAAAGAATACTGCTACCATATCGGATTCGGTCAAAGCGATATCGATGAAGCTCCAACTTCAGTCGCCCTGCTCTGCGGAGACCCGCAGAGAACTCGCAGAATCGCCATGGAGACAACCGGAGTCAGTTGCCTGAAAGTCCTCTCAGAAAACCGCGGGCTCAACAGTTATCTCTGCGAAACGTCCAACGGCTCTCGTTTTATCGCTGCGACTTCGGGCATGGGTGCCCCATCACTGTCGATCGTCGTAAATGAACTTGTTCAGGTTGGCATCGACACAATCATCCGAGTCGGTACCAGCGGAGGTATCGCTGAAGGGGTCAAAGTCGGCAGCCTGGTGATCTCGCAAGCGGCACTCTGCCGCCAGGGCGCTGCAGACGATATCGCCCCACGCGAATACCCGGCAGCAGCCGATCCCTTCCTGACTGTTCGCCTGGTCGAATCAGCACGTCTCCTGGGTGTTGACTGGCACCTCGGTCTAACCGCCAGCGTTGATACCTTTTACGAGGGGCAGGAACGCTCAGATTCCGCCAGTCCCCATCTGCAGCCACACCTGAAAGGGGTAACCGACGAATACCGCCAACTCGGTATCCTCAATTATGAGATGGAAGCCGCTACTTTGTTCAAGATGGGGCTGGTTTACGGTTTTTCCGCCGGATGTATCTGTGCTGTTCTGGCTGAACGTAACAGCAGCGAACATGTTGTCATTGAAAAAAAACGTCAGGCAGAAGAGGCCGCCGTGCAGGTTGCGCTAAAGGCACTGGAAACAACGACCCTGTGTAATTGAGATAGTGCCTAGATCCAGGCCTTATCACTCAAACTGTCGCCATATTCCTGCTTATCCGGTTCCCAGGCATAGCAGATGGCATCCCGGGCTTTCTGCAAATGTCTGGTCGCATCGTTCTCTTTCAGCCAGCCGAGTTTGAGTGGAATATCACTCCACCCCGACTCCCATAAAACAACCCGTCCTTCCTGCTCAAGAGGGCGAGCCTCATCTTCCCTCATCAGGGCAACCCCCTGCCCGGCGATCACCAGTTCTCGAACAATCTGTTCATTAGCCGCAGTCACAACATTCTTCGGTGGCTTGATCGCTGCACCCAACTTGCTCGACAGGACCTGATAAAAGGGAAACTTGTCATCCACCCATATCCACGGCAATTCGGAAACAACGCCCCAATCCAGTGGCACGGCGGGATCGATCAATTTTGTCGGAATGGCGACACAAACGCGGACATGCGTGATGAGTCGTTGCGCGATATCGTCATCAGAGATTGTGCCGTAGAAGAAACCGAGGTCGATCATTCCTCCCCGGAGACGTTGCGCCGTACTGATTGTTTCACTGGCATGAAAAACAATACTCAAGTCCGGATGCAAAAGCGACAGGCGCTGATTAATGGCACTGATGCGCAAAAACGTCGGATCTGTATTCAAACCAATCGTCACAGTTGCAGTAATTCCGCGACTGAGGGTTTCCGCGCGCCGCTGCATTTCTGATATTGCCGCCAGGACCTGCTCGGCATGTTCAAGCAGAATCTTTCCTGCTTCGGTCAGCAGCATTCCACGGGTGCTCCGGGCAAACAGGCTGACACCAAGCTGTTCCTCCAACCCTTTTAACTGGCTGGAGATAGCCGACTGACTCAGATGAAGGATCTCCGCGGCCCGGGTCAGATTCTTTTCTCTGGCGATTACGCTGAAAGCGCGTAATTGATTCATGTGCATAGGATTCTCCGCGTTCGATATTTTCGAACATAATGAGCAGATAGTTTAATTGGACCAGGAGTTTAAAACAAGCTATCAAGGCTATCAAGCAATCTTCCAGTGATAAGACGTCTTCTTTCAGCGTTCGCTTAGGTCAATTGAACTCATATGCACGATATACAAACAAAATGGAATAAGCTCGTGATGGTCACGAAAATGGAACGAAGTAAAGCTGCTTGCTACATGGTCGGCAGTCTGCTGTTGGCTCTCGGTGTCACACTGTTCCTTCAGCCGAACCAGATCGCCTCTGGAGGGACCCCGGGGCTGGCAATTCTTCTGGCCAACGTGAGCCCGTTAAGTGTCGGCATGGCAATGCTGGCAATCAACATCCCCCTGCTAATTATTGGAGGCTTCGGTCTCGGGCAGAGCCTCGTCTGGCGCACGGTGGCAGTCGTCGGCACGACATCATTGGTCGTCGACCTGTGCCATGATTGGCTGAGGAATCAACACATCACCTGGCATCCCATGCTGGCTGCTGCCTGCGCGGGTATCGTCATTGGTATCGGGGTCGGCCTGATCCTCAGAGGACAGGCGACTGCCGGCGGCCCAACGATTATCGCCCGGCTGCTCAGCCATCACTACCAGATCCGCCCGGGACGCGTGATTCTGGTGATGGACAGCGTCATCGTCATTGCTTCGGCGTTGGTTTTTCATTCGTTCCGCCCTGCCCTGTTGAGCCTGCTCTGTGTCATCATCACCGGACGCTGTATAGATCTGACCATGAACTCACACGATCCGCGACTGACCCAGACAGCGCATGTCTGTTGTAAAGAGAAACAGTTTAAATAAAGTTCCCTGTATTTCATACGTCACATCTAACAAAAAACGGGCCAGATCTGCGATCGGCCCGTTTTAGAGTTACATGCTTTTAAATCTCATTTTCCATCAATTTACGACCAACATCGGCCCGCTTCTCTGTTGAATCTTCTGCCTTTCAAGTTGTTGTCTGTGGTTACGCAGAAATTCCTCACTATGATAGCGGCTCCCCTGACTGTTGTTTGCTCCTTTGAGTTGTGGATTCTGACCAGAAGCATAGGGGCAACTGGCGTCAGCATTACGAACCGAGCCTCTATCCCCTTGCATGGTGATAACTTCCCAGTTGCCTTCGCGGTTCTGACAGGCAACACCGACGCCATCACTACTGCCATTTGCTGTTATGTAACTGAAGCTGTATTGACGACAGGTCTGACCGAAGCTGGTTTGATAAGTTTTCAGTGGAACCAGGGTCATGCGGTTCTCGCTGACCTGGCTGACAAAAGCAACCGCATGCCTGTCCGGCGCATTGTTCAGTGCAAATGAAAGGCCGGATTGGATTGTTTCAGGTGCCCCGGGGGCTGTCGGCGATTGGGTTCCATAGTGAGGAAATGCGAAGCTGAATCCGGCAACGGCCAGAACAAGCGATGTCGCCATGAGATATCTTTTCATCCGCGTTCTCCTTTCCGTTAACCGGCATAAACTGACCGAAGTAAAGGCATATAGAAAGAATAGCAGAGATGTGGACAAAACATAACCTCGGCGGTGATATTTTATCCGCATCATGAAAAAATACACACTAAAAGTTAAGGAGTTACAAATCTAAACACGACTGCTGACAGCCTGAAAAACAATCCTGTATCAGCTGCAGGTAAAAAGCCGGAGGCGGTGAGATACCCATACCTCGCTCAAGAGATAACAGTCAGGTTATGAAACTCTGAGAGCAGCGGCTACTATAGGCCACAACCCAAATATGGCAGCGGAGCACCAGCTACTCTGTAACCCGGACACTGTACTGAAGCGTTCCCCAGTTCTTCACCGGTGCCGAAACTGGCTCCCCGCGGGTTCCGTACATGGCATCGGCCAGAAGTTTTTCCAATGGATTGAGAGCACCCTTGGTTCCGCGAGTTCCGACAAAACCACCCTGCTCCAACAGCGAGATATCCACGGGTTTACGTGACACCAGCAACTTGATCGTTTCTTCTCCAATCTGGTCCGTCCTGATCCCCGCTTCGGTATCACGGGTCTCACCCTTTTCGAGCAAAGCCGCTTCGTCATCAGCATCTGCTGCAGGATAAAGAGCCTGGACTTCCCCGCGCGGGGTGACGTTTAGTAGATAAATGTAATAGTCGTTCTCATCGTTATTCGTCACTTTAAATGTCAGGATATCGCCGTTGGACAACGACTGTTGCTCCATTTCGGCGGCCGAATAATCGCCTGCAAGAGTAAAGAATGATTCTTCATCAGTCGACTCGTTGTAAATAATTCGGCAGCCAGCATCTGTCTCATCACAGGAGTCAACCTGGTGCCACAACTGAGTCGTCAGCACGAAATTCGGTGATGTTGACGAGGCAAGCTGCTTGATTTCCTTGACCCGGGCCAGCGTTTTCAGATTTCGCCGTAACAGTTCTGTCGCCTTTTGCGGATCGGAACAGGAAATACGTAATTCATCGTTGAGTAACTCCATCGTATCCGTGAGAAGCCAGACCTGCGGCGGCTGATCGGCAAAGGATTGCGGCAGGGTGTCAAGTGGGTCAGCTTTCAGGTAGACGCCATCAACCTTCTGTGGATGCAGTACATAAAGGACAACCTCAGCCTCCTGCTGAGTCTCGACCAGTCTGTATGCCAGCAGCTGCTCATTCACCAGGCTGCTTTTGAGCGAGGAGATCAAATCCTTGTCCACACTCTCGGCATAATCACCACTAATAAACAGCGGGATCCGGGAAATATGACTGGCGTGGCTGAGTTCAACGATAAGATCACCGACAGCTAAATTTCCAGATACTTCGGCGACACTGTAAAAAGGCCTGACTCTTGTGACCGTCAAGGTCGGCAGACTGTCCGGGTCAGAATGATCCGGGACATAGAGGCGATAAACGGATCCGGCAGTGACGCCGGCCAACGAACCTGCTTTAAAGCTTGCGGTTTTACCGTCGACGGACACACTACTGATCGCGATCCGGGGGGAAATTTCACCGACAGCACCACCGAAAACCGCCTGCTGTGCCATTTTCCCTCGCAACTGAGGGAGTTGTGACTTCCGACGCTGCGTAACCTTGGCATAGGTTTTACGGAACACATCCTGCCAGGTTTCACCAGGGTGGGCCTGACGCAAGGCCTGAGCCCAGAACCAGGTAAACAGGCCATAAATCTTTTCGTCTTCATTGGAAAATTCACCGGCCGCTTCCTGATCGCGAGCCGCACCGATAATCACACCTGCGGAAAGATCTCCTGTTACGAATGTTTGTTTGCCGAGCGGGTGCTCACTCATATCCTTTGGCGCAGCCCGAACGGCTGGTGTTTCGCCCCGAGTCACCGAAGCCGAGTGGCACGAATCGGAAACCAGCACGACCTGACCCGCCTTTTCGAACAATGGAATTAACCATTCGTGTAACTCGTCATCAAGAATGTCGTAATCGTCAAGCCCCTGCCCTTCGGGTTTCCTGGAACCATAACTGACCCAGGTCTGATCATAATCACCCGGCTCGTCGCCATTCAGGTCCGGCGTATAGGAACCATGGCCGGAATAATGGATATAGACAAAGTCCCCGGGGTCAATACGGCGAACAAGCGCAGCAAAGGCATCTTTGATTTTTGAATGACGTGCCTGCTCGTCCAGCAAAACCTGGACATTATCGTCGGTAAAGCCAAAGCGCTCATCCGTCAACACTTCACGCATCAGTTCGACATCGTTATGTGTCCCCTGAAGTGACGCCAGGCCACTCACAGAATAATCAGAGATACCGATTAACAAAGCATGCTTCGTTGGACTTTTTGCCCGTGTTTGTGGGACCTCCGCCAGCACGATTGATGGCAACGTGGCCATGGCGACAGCCACCGAAACAAGAAAAAGCAGGACAATACGCAACATTCATCAACTCCCGAAGACAAGAGCCCCGTATCAATCAGATCGATACGGGGCTCTATATTCACTCAAGCAGCATATCAACTAACGCGGTAAAGACATTAGTTTGTCAACAGCACATAGTTCGAATAAACACTTCGACCGAGGTTCTTGATCTTGATCTTGAACGTGCCGGTCCAAGCGGGATACCAACTAACGTAGCACTGATCAGTTGCGTCCTCATCACTTTCGATCAGGTTGCCATTCTCATCATAAATGAAGAGATCGAGATCGTTGTCGCCATCACCGAGAACGGCGACTTCGGCCAGTTCATCCCCTCTAAAAGTAATTTCATAAACATCGGTAGCCCGAGGATTGACACGATCACGATGTTCATTCGGGCCGGTAATATCACCCTTGGTCCCTTGGGCCTGCTTCTCCGCGTCGATCATTGCGAGTAGCTGAACGTCATCGCCAGCCATTTCTTCGGCTTCTGCCAGCATCGCATCTCGGGTAGCCAATGCGCCCGATGCTTTCTCTGCAGCTGCAGTTGCATCACCCTCTACCCCTTTGTCGAGGTCCACATCAACCGCTGCTGCATTGCGCAGAATCTCAGCAGCAACCAGCATCGCCTGAGCGTTATCGTTAGCCCGTGCATAGGCCGCCAACTCGGAAGCCAGTGCGGCAGAAGAGACCCCCTGGCCGGCAGCAGAGGCACCTGTCTTGTCACTGACATTGGATTTGTCAGCAGCAAAACAGACAGCAGAAGCGCCCAAGATAAGCGCACAAGATAACAAAATCATTAAATAAGTCTTTTTCATAAACATTCTCCTATAAAATAGTTGAGTAGAGGTGTCATGTCTAATTACTAAACATCTCAAGAACTGTCAAGCGATCCTTAACTAAACCAACATTACATATAAGTAATATTAAATCTACCGGTCAACTCAACTATTTTTCACGGTTTAACAGATAGATAGAAACCATCAAGCAATTTATGAAAATCAAACAGGCCCGGCTGCTGAACCTTGAGAGTTTCCCGCTCTTTCTTTTTCCCCCAGAACACCGGCGCCCCTCTCCCCTGAGAAACGAAACGATCGTCCCTGATCTCACTGTAAAGATCGGGGACTCGCTTCAGACCATAGTTCAGCCATTCATCCACACTGATACGGTCATCCTGCGGACTAAAATCCGCCAGCCATTCTTCAAGCCCTTCATTGATCAACGAATAAGTCAACATTCCGTGATCCAGTTGATCACTTTCAAAAGCGACTGCTTCGGCCTGACTCGCTGCGAGGATACGCATCCCCTTGTCGTACGCCAGTTGCCCAAGTCCGCGGCTGCCCATCGGGCCGGGTTTAAAACCTTCTCCCTCGACACTGGCGGCTGAATTACAGGCATCAATAATCATGATACTTTCACCAGCATCGACATCACGCAGCCAGTTTGACAGCTCTACACTGGACACCGTCTTTTCGAAGAGTTCAGCGTCAACCCGACGGGTATCACCACGACCGATATCATACGGAAACAGGTGAAACTGACCGGCCTGATCGACGATGCCGTGACCCGAGTACGTTATCAGCAGCAGGTCGTCAGGTGTCGCCGTCGGCAGGTCAGGAAAGACTGCCGGCAACTTAGCGTCTAGCGAGGTCGACACCTCTTTGCCAGCCAGTTGCGCAAAAACGACCTCGATGACGGCTGACGTCACCTTCGGCAACTCAGCTGACGGGGCCTGTGGTTGATCTGCATGAGTATCAGAAATCAATGGTATGGTTATAACCTCTGAGAAGGCGCCTGTTTCTTGCAGTCGCGACTGGAGAACGTCAATCATAGCCCGGGCATCATTCGCCGCATATCGCAGGTTCCATGACGGGTTCTCATAGGCATTCATCCCTAGCCCAATGATGATGGCTCGCCTGTGTCCTGAGCCAGAACTGGATGCGACATCCAAACGCTTCCTCGCGGTTTCACTCTTTATTCCATCCTCGTTAAAAGCGTACGTAGAAAATGTTAGCCCTTGCTCTCCGGTCGAGGTCGGCAGGAGGATATCATCAAACAGCAGACGCCGTTTTCCGCTCTTTTGATCGATCTCAATCCGGCAGTTTTCATCGGGGAAATAGGCAACCAACTGATCGTTACGGAACACTTTCAAATCATGAACTTCAGTCTGCTGCGACTGCCCGGTGTCAGGTCGTTTTGTGGCAATTTCAATTTCAACAGTAGCCGTGCGACCATCCTCAGCTGGTTTGACTTCAACAATCTTTACCAGTGGCTGCTCGCGATTCAGTGTTTCAAGCTGACGGATCTCAGGAAAATTCTCATGAGCGATCAGCCGTGGCAACAGCCGTGGTTCGTAATACTCACGCATGAAGATTTCAACTGGCCGGGGAGTAAAAGGCTCGTCGGCAAGAACCCAGGATAAACCGGGCAAGTCTCCAGGATCACTGGCATCGTAACGACCGTCGACGGCAACGACAGCCCAATGTCCATCGATAAAATCAAGCAGACGGGCGACCTGCTTAAACTTTTCATGCTCCAGCACCTGGATGCTGCCATTGGCCAGGACAACCGCGAGCAGTGTTCCATCATCGCTGAGTGTCAGATCCCTGGCGGGGGTGGCAAGATCCAGAGACCTTTGATCTTCCGGATCAGCAGGATCGAGTGATGTCAGCTTTCCGCTTGACCCCAGGATTACGAGCCGACCTGAATTCTCTTCAACTGCGGCTGCTGGCATCTCCCCGAGATTAACCTGACCGATACTGTCCTGATGATTCAGATCAAAAATCCCGGTCTGATTATTCCAGGCAGCACCGAGAATGTAGTTCACAGCAACGCCTTTGAACACTGGAATGAACGACTGGGCTTTCATTTGTGTCAAGAACTGCATTGATGAGAGGAGTTCACCTTTAGTGGTGTCGAGCAGTCGAATCTCATCTGTATTTCCCGTAACGACGAGTGTCTTTTCGTCCCCACTGAAGTAGATATTCGATACAGCGAAAGGCACCCTTGTTCGCCACAATTCCGTCGACTGATTCAGATCGTAAGCCACGATCTGCCTGCCTACATTTGCCATGACAAAGATTGACTCATCAGCAGAAAACCGGAAGGCATCAAACGACGACGATGTCAGCTCTTCATTCGCCTTGAGACAGGTTCTCTGTTGGTCACGGTCATAAATGATCTGTTCTTTATCACCGAACAGATGGAGCATCTTACCCTTGGGTGAAAAACCGTACCGATTGGTCGGATTATAAATAAACTCTCCGGACTGGGGATCGGTCACAAAAGTATTGAGAGTAAACATTTCACTTTCGCCACGGGTCGGATGCCAGAATTTGAACGTCTGCCGGGTTTGATCAGCCTCGGCGTACATAACACCCGAAGCATTTCGGTAGATTTGTGAAAAGTTCGGCATAAACGAAGGAATACGTTTTTCCACGCCCCCTTTTTCCAGGTTCCACACCGTAAAGCCATCGGCACGCTTGACGATAAGGCGCGTATGGTCCGGTGAAAATCGGGCCGAATCGACGGCTGTCGTAAAGGCCGTCAGGGAAATCAGATTGTTTTTTGAGAAATCGAGTACGTCGGCAAAAGCATTATCAAAATCGTGGGTAATGACGAGCTGCTGTCCTCCCCGGGCAAAGGACATCCCTGAAATCTCTGCAATTGAACCCGGCGCTCTCCAATTGATATAGCCAGCCACAGAAGGGGGATCGGTACTGAGGTCTATGGTGACAATTCTGTCATCGGCTCCGGCAGCAACGACAAGAGAGCCTTGTGGTTGAACTGCAACGGCGCGTATAGACTGAAGGTCGGTTGGGATGGTTCCGAGAACTGAACGATTAACCAAGTCATAGATCAAAACATCCGTTTCAGTGGCTGCAACCAACAAGCGGCTGCGCGGGTCAAAGGCAATCGCCTTAACCTCCCCGCCAAGCCCCTGAATGGTCATATCAACCTGCCCGGTCTCCGCATTGATCAGCGCAATATCACCATGCTCAGTCGTACACGCAGCTTTCAGGCCGTCAGGAGCCAGCACCATTGGTGCAGATAATGTCCGACTGTCTTCAATTTCAACGGCAACAGGCTCTTCCGAACCATCAAGCGTGTTATGAGTAAAAAAATCTGATCCGACATCGTAAGACAGCGAGACATACCTGTTACCATCAGCATTAATAAGAACATCATTCCCCCAGGCAGCCCAACCCGCACTGTTTATCATGGTTGCCGGCATGTCGTTCAGCGCCCAGACGAATGACCCGCTGTGGGTCAAGATGAGCAGCTCATGACGAATGGGATTGAAGGTCATCGATTCAATGTAAGCCGTTTGATTCAACTGCTGGGTGAGATCCAGCTTACGGATTGCTCTGCCGTTCTCAAGGGCCCAGAGCCAGATGGTCCCCTCGATATCTGCCGTGGCCAGCAATTCGCCATCGGCGGAGACAGCGTGCGCCATGACTCTTCCCGCACTTCCCGCCTGTACGACAAGAGATTGTTCTATAAATTCATCCGGGGCCTCACTGACCCAGCCATCAGCATTGGTACTGAACAATAAAGTTTGATACCGTCTGTTCCGCTCCTTGACAATGGCGACCAGTTCCCCAGCAGCGGAGATCGTCCCATACCGAGCAGTTCCCGAAATCTCCAGCGACTGTTCGGCAGGCGATTCAAAAGGTGACCAGACCCGGGCCTGCTCCTTTTCAAGCAAAAGAACTTTATCGCCATAGAACGACAGATCCGCTGCAATGAAATCGGATATCGGGATCTGCGCAAGGACCTGACCATTCAGGGCGTTGATGAGCAGGCTGGTTCCATCGGAGTTGCCGCCGACCTGGATAAAATTCAACAGTAAACGCTGCCCATCTGCCGACAAAAGCGCCTGAGAGACATAACCCTCGGGCGTTTCCCTAAGAGACCATCCACCTGTCTTATTTACCAGGTCATAGCTATAGACGGAATTGTCATGACTCAGATAAACAACGCCTTCGTCCGACACGGCGATCGGTTCGGGAGGCGCTGACCAACCTGAACTCTCGCCGGTGTCCAGTTTCAGGGAATTGCTGTCGTAGCGAACAGGCTTTTCGTCCGCCAGTACGACCATCAGACCGCTCATCAGTTCGCTGAACACCACGTAACGACCGGAAGGCGAGTTCAGTGTTTTAAAAAAACTGTTCCCCATCAATGTCGAGGCAATTTTCTCATTGAACGTCCCGTTTTTACTGATAGTTATCCGTCGCAACAAATCGGATTCAGCGACCAGGATTTCGGCACCATCGTTGACAAATCTGGACGACATACTCAGTCCCCCCTCAAAAGGGATACGCATCTTAATTTGTCCACTATGAAGATTCTGGCGGATAAAGACACTGCTGTTTAAGCCGTCCCCATAGATGCCCGACAAGTTGTCATCCGCAGAAATAACCGGTGCAGCAAAAGGGAATCCGTGGTCTATCTCGGCGACCGGATGGCGAAGAAAAGTCTGCGCATCAGCACGGGTGGAAAACGGAAACAAACCCGACAGAACAAAAGCGAAAAGAACCGGCAACAACCGCCAGTGAATGAGTTCAGACATAGTTCCGTTCCAATATGGCAATACAGATAGAATTTGCAAATTTTCGACAAGTTAAGTAACAAACCGGCAGCTCAAGACGTCAGGGAGATAAAAGCTTCCCCTCTTCAAGCGCCCTGGCAACCTTGTCAGCGGGAGGGTAATCGGGGGCAATCTTCTGTACCATCTGATATGCGGCAAAACTCCAATCAGAGCCCTGTTGCAACAACCATGACGCGTGAATCATTGTCCGCAACTCATTATTCAAATAGATGAATCCCGCTGGCGGAGCAAAGTGAGGCAACTCCTCGGACGCAACAATCTCCAGCGGAATCTCATATATTTCCCGGTCACTGCTGACTTCAAGCTGGCAGAAATCCCCAGGCAACAGATCTATTGGCTCGATTGTCACGTGACGCGACTCCAGATCTCTGACAATTAACTGCTGGTGCACTTCTTCATTCATCTCCTGACAAGAGAAACGCACACTGAACGGAGGGGTGCCACCAAGCCAACGGAGGCCAAGTTCCCGTGAGTCAGAACTCAATTTGAAACCAAAATCATTTTGAAAAGCCTGAACGATACCTGCAGCATCATCCTCGCCACGCACATGCAGTGTCACCTGCCCACCCGCCTCATCCCCGGAAGAAGACCACGACGCGATCGAATCACCAAGCCAGCCGAGCATGTTATCGACAAAACCGGACTCCTCTGCTTGTCCATCGATTTGTATCGGTGTGTTCAGGCGGGTCAGCTGCTGAGTTTGCCCATCTGCATAACTTATTGTCAAAGCGGTGTCACCGTTTACGGTGATCTCATCGCCGGATGACAAGCTGGTATAAATCGCGACCGGCAGGGTTTCACTTGCCCTGATCAGCGTCACATCCTGATCATTTCCAGCAATCATTTCAACCCAGGCGACGGATTGTTGAGCCATGGCTGAGGCGAACGAAAGCAGCCACCAGCACAACAGAGTCATTACGATATAGCTGACATAAGGCTTTCTGTTCATCTAGCTCTCTCCATGGAATCGGGCATGCAGATTATGCTCAAATTTCGCCGCCATCTCATGCAACTGAACACCGACCAACGGGATGACAAAATCAAGCCAGACACCATGCTTGAATAACAGGAAACTTATGGGTAACAGGATGACAACAACACATGCGCCCGAGAGCAGCATGCCCCAGAAGGAATCAAGCCAGGCAAAGGCCAGACTCATCACCGTAATCAGAATCAATTCGATAAGAAACTTCAGCCACGACGGTGGTGGCGAAATCTCGCGATGTTGCAGCAGGGAGTTGATCGCATTGATCAGGATCAACGCTCCCGGCATTTCCCCGATCGGCGTCATATGCAGATCGCGGCTGTCGGCGTAACTGGCACCGACAACAACCACACGGTTCTTCAGCCAGGAATTATCAACCGCTCGCTCTGTCGCAACGAGAGGCCAGACCGAGCGCTGAATCAGGACAGGATCGCCGAACTTACCGTTACCGACATGCGCTACGGACTTCCCCCCCTCTGCGGCATAAGGAAAGCGGTAGAGAATACGCTGCTGCAGCGGAGTCGGATTCAGACTGAGGGTCAGGTTCGAGAGTTCAATCAGTTCATGATTTTTATAAGATCCATCAACGTAAGGGACTAATTTATTGATTATTTTATCATGAACATCAGAATGAGACTGTGTTGACTTTTGTAACAACGCCGTTGCCAGCAGTTGAATTGAGGGAACCGGCTCAAGATTGCCGGCTGAATTCTCTGCCCGGGTCCAGAGTTGCCAGCGCCGTATTGTATAATCCGTGTCACGCAGGAACAGTGTCGACGCCCAGAACACATTGGGCTTTTGTTCAATCAAAATATCGAGAAAAGATGCACGCTGTTCGTTGCGTGCGGGATCGCGCAGTGACGTACGAAAAGTCCGCACCAGGATCAATGGCGGAGCATCTTCAGGATAGTCCTCGACAAAACGACTGAACGCGCGGTCTTCTTCTGGATTATGACCGGCAAGAGCAACCTCGACATCGACGAAAACCAGTTGAGGCTGACCGGAAACCGCAAACTCAATGATCCGAAGCAGATCACCCCGAGGTGTATAAAAGGGTTCCCCCCAGAAACGATAGGTTTTTTCGTCAATATTGAGGAAGGCATAGTGAGCTTTTGCATCTTCGACAATTCCGGAATTCATTCGGATCATCCAGTCAATGCCGGATTCTTCCGTATCGCGCAGCCAACGGGTATCGTGAAAAAGATGCAGTCCGATAGCGATCAACACGCCGACCAGCACATTCACCATGACAGGGCGCCAGAACTCAGGTCTGGCCACCCACCAGTCACGCCCCTTACCAAAAGCTGGAACCATGAGCCGGGTCGGCCACGTTCTGGCGGCAAGCTCAAGGAGTTTGCCGATCAAAAGGAATTGCAGAATCCAGCGACTAAGACGGCGAAACATCTGAGACCTCAAGACAAAGACAGATTCAACAGCGGATCAATAGGAAATGAATTTACTCGAATATAGTTATGAGGTCAAAGAAAGGTTATCCATCATCAAGCGTAAACAACAACGGGCTCTGCAATGACTGCAGAGCCCGTTGTTTTGGAAAATTCAGCGTGACAACTATTTGAGCCAGGGTTGCGGCTGAACCTCGCCGTTCAGGAAAATCGCATCAGGAATCCCCTGGGCTGGGCAAAACTGATCGCTGACATTCCTTTCCGGCAAACCACCCAGCAGGGTAACGGCTGCATCCTCCTCACTGAGCAGCCCGAGGATATTCATCAACTGCCCCATATTCGCAGCAGAACGGGCGTACGCGAGAACATAATCGTAGGACGCCATGGTATAGGCGCGTCGGGCATCGAAATACTCGTTTTCAGTGTCAAGCAGGTCGAGCAGAGTCCGCTGGCCGATTTCAAACTGATCACGGTAAATTTCCCGGGTTTTGGCACTCGACTCCTGATGCTGTTTGAGATAGGCAAGCTGCTGGTCGAGAAAGTCGATATCACGGAGCGCGATTGTCAGTTCCTGGCGGACATTACGGCAGATTTTATCGCGCAAATCGACTGCACGATTATACAAGTGCAGGAACTGCGAGATTCTCGCTTTGTCACTGGCACCGCGATAAAGGTTAAAAGTCGCAACCAGTTCGACCACGGTTTCACTGCTGTCACCGGAAATCCTGTCGCGGTCTTCACCGAAAGAATGGTGAGCCTTAAAATCGAGGCGAGGCTGATATAGTGCTTTGCGCACCAGCATGGCACTGTGAGCAGCCGTCGCCCGTTCAAAGGCAGCAGAAACCGCCGGATTATCGACAAAAGCGACTTGTAATGCTGTTTCGGTATCAGAAGGGATGACCGTGGAAAGAAGTTGACTCGGTGGCTCGAGGGCATAACCGGGGAGTTCACCAACCAACCGCAAAAAACGACTGGAGACGTCGTGGAGATTACTCGATTCGGTTCTCCGATTGGCACGTGCCAAGGCCAATCGACCTTTGGCCTGGTCGAGATCGACACCGCGGCTGATTCCGCTGCTCACGCGATCTTCAACCTGCTGATAGATACTCTCATGATGGCGCAGATTCTCATCAGCATAGGCGAGCAGACTGCGATAACGCAGGACATCAAGGTAAGCATTGACAACTTCAAGGCTGACACCTTCCATCTCGGCAAGCAGTTGATAGAAGCTGACAAGCTTTTCCGCCTCCAGTCGCGCGACTTCGTTTCTTGTCTCAAAGCCGTCATAAAGCATCTGAGTCAGTTCTATTTTGCCTTCCCAGGGCTTGAAGCTGTTATCAATACCGTTGTCACGATAAACAGCATGCCCTGCCCTCGCTGTCAGATCAATGCTGGGCAGATATTTGCCGCGCGCGGCATCCTGTTCTCTGGTCGCTGCCAGGAACTCCTGGTAGCTGGCCAGAACATCAGGATTGGTCACCAGCGCACGCTGAACCGTTTCTGCCAACGTGTCCAACACACCATCAGCGGTAAGGGGGGTAAGAATAGTGTCGATAGGTTGGTATTCAGCTCGTGCGGTAAAAGGAGATGCGAGCAACAGCAAAGTGACTATCAGGATGTTCACCCTCTTCATATCTGTCCTCCATCACTGGGACTTTATGCCTCCATCTACATATTATAAACCATAAAGCCATTAAATTATCCTCACCCTTCAATTAGCGTGAGTTTATAGCTTATTATTAATAATATGCAGTCAGCACTGCCTACTGCTATGATAACAGATATAGTCATATTTTATGCCGATGCAGCAAAAAAACATCTCTTTCTGCACAGGTAAATCATGATCAGAACCGTCATCGACAGACGACAACAGACCAGCGAGCGATACCGGTTCATTCTGGGAGGAGTTCTCGTACTGATTATTACGGGTCTGGTGGCCTTGTCCCCCCTCGCAATGACGGCCAATCAAACAAAAATGCTGCAACTCGCCGACGAACGCTATGGCAAAACCGGCATTTACGCTGTCAATAGTTGGCTGCGATTACAGAACGAGTGCGCAAGTCTGCCGATTGACCAGCAGCTTGATCGTGTGAACAGTTTTTTCAATGAAAGGACACGTTACGTTGATGACCGCCTGACCTGGGGGCAGGACGATTACTGGGCAACACCCCTGGAGACCCTCGGGATGGGTCAGGGTGACTGCGAAGACTTTTCATTTGCCAAGTATGTGACACTGCATTTACTTGGGGTTCCGGTAGAAAAATTGCGGCTGACCTACGTCAGGGCGCGGCTGACGACGATCGATGGAATCAGGAATCAGGCCCACATGGTTTTGAGTTATTACCCCACTCCTGACAGCCCCCCGTTAATACTCGACAGCCTGCGCAGTGAAATTATGCCGGCGTCACAACGCAGCGATCTTTTCCCGATATTCAGCTTCAACACTGAGAACCTCTGGACCAACGGAGCAGCGGCACCAGCGGGCAATGCAGTCACCCGTCTCTCCCACTGGCGGGATGTCCTGCGCCGCATGCATGAAGAAGGTGTAAATTGATGCGTAACAGCTTGAAGGCAAACAGATACGTTGACTGAAAGGTGACTACCATGACCCTGAACAAGCAGTTGTGGATTGCGATCATCGTCGTTCTCCTGCTGGCGCTGAGCGGAACATTTGTCATCAGCACGCTCACGGCGCGGCATTACCTGATCCAGCAACTCTATCTGAAGAATCAGGACAATGTCAGTTCACTGGCCTTGTCGATCTCGCAGCTCGACAAGGATCCCGTAACCCTCGAATTATTGGTCAGCGCCCAGTTCGACAGTGGTCATTACAGCTTTATCCGTATCAGCGACACCACTGGCAAAGTTTTGATTGAACGCAGTAACCCTCCCGTCGACTATCAGGTTCCCGACTGGTTTCAAAGCCTGGTCCCGATCTCGATAGCGCCGGGCACCTCCCCTATCCAGGATGGCTGGAATCTTTTCGGCACTCTGACCCTGCAAAGCCACAGCCGCTTCGCCTATGAATCACTCTGGCAACAGACTAAAAACCTGATGTTCTGGTTTCTGGTCGGGCTGATTATCTGTGGTGGTCTGGGCACCATCATCCTGAAGAAGCTCACGACGCCTTTACGTGCGGTTATCGATCAGGCCGAGGCGATCGGCAACCGCCGCTTCATCCGCACCGCAGAGCCGAAAACCTTCGAGTTCCGGATGCTGGTGATTGCCATGAACAAGCTGTCGGGCAGGATTCAGCAAACATTACAGGAAGAAGGCACTCGCTACGAACAATTGCGCAGTGCATCACATCACGATGCATTGACCGGGCTGCTGATCCGCGAGCAGTTCATCAACCAGTTCGAAGCGCGCCTGTCACATGACGACGACAGTGCCTCCGGCACCTTTATGATCATTCATCTCAACCGCATCGACGCTCTCAACAACAAGTTCGGTAGAGCTGCAATCGACTCCCTGTTGAGAAACATTGGCCGGGCACTGCTTGACTTCACCAACCGACATCCCGGATCAATTGCCGGCCGTATGAACGGAACGGATCTCGCACTTCTGGCCTGCGGCTACAGCAATGCAGAAAACATTACCGGAATGATCGCCACGGAACTCAGGCAGTTGTTGCCCGAACAGGAAATCAACGATGAACCGCTGCTGCCGTTGGGCGCCACGACATTCCACTACGGTGAGTCGATTGCTACAGTTCTTGCCCGCACCGACAATGCGTTGGCAGCCGCGCACCAAAAGGGTGCTCTGGATGGCAACATTACCTACCCGGAAAACTACCCTGCGACACTGACCACCCAAGCCTCCTGGAAGAAGGCGCTGATCGCCGCTCTCGCTGATAACCATATGTCATTGGGACATTACCCTGTCCTCGATGCAGATCGAAACCTGTTGCATTTCGAAGCACCTGCCAGAGTTATAATCGACGACAGCTGGCAGAATGCCGGCCTCGTCGTCCCGATCGCGGCCCAAAATGGCCTGCTGCCGAAATTTGACCTGTGTGTCGTTCAAACTGCCCTGAAAAAGATCAGCAGTGGCAATCAGCCGCTCGGGATCAACCTTTCCCGCCAGTCAATTACCTCTCCGGAATTCTGTTCCGAAGTTGCTGCGCATTTACGCTCCAATCTGGAAACCTGCAAGAATCTGTGGCTTGAAATTCCTGAATACGGTGCCTATCTGATTCTCGATGCTTTCAAAGATTTTTGCGATCTTGTCAAACCACTAGGCGTTAAAGTCGGGATCGAACACGCTGGGCAGCATTTTTCCAGAATCGCAGATCTGCATGACCTGGGGCTCGACTATATCAAGATCGACGTCAGTCTGATTCGGGATATCACGACAAAGCCGGCCAACCAGATGATCGTCCGCAACCTGTGCACTATTGCCCATTCGATCGGCATTACTGTCATTGCTGAAGGGGTCAGGACTCAGATTGAAGCAGACTGTCTCCCCGGCCTTGGTGTCAATGCCATGACCGGCCCTGCCATCACGCTCGAATAAATGAAAAAAGCCGTCGCAATATGAACTTATTGCGACGGCTTAACATCCTGGGTAAAGAAGCGTCAGGCAATGTCCTCGGCTTCGTCACCGAACAGACACAGCCGATGCGAGCGCTCCCTCAGGCAAAGGCGTTCTAACAACTTGTGCTGGGCTTCTTCCGGAAAATCGGTAAAACGGATCACCCCACGCGACACAAGCAGTTCAATCAAGTCTTCCAGCACCCGCACCATCGGCAGGTCCGATTTTGCCAGCGTATCATTTTCGCCAACCACCAATTGACAGAATTGAGCAAGCTCGGGGGCCTGTGAGTCGACCGCTTCCCTGCAATCCTGATTCTCTTCCAGGCTGACTGAAACGATTCGGCCTGTATCATCTCTCTGAACATAGATCATGATTATACCCTCGCTCAATCTGTGATCAGCTTGCCACTGTCAACAAGATGATTGATGATGTCCTGATCCGTCGCACCTCCCAGATCCGTCAGGTCGACGTCGTTCAGCACGATGGTCTGGTCGACTTTAGAGGCAATTGCAGCGGCATCGTCCGTATCGGTAAATGCCCCGCTGCTGCTGATCTGAATGACCGCATCCCCATCCACGTTGGTGTCGAAGCGCAGATAGTTGATCAGGTCACTACTTTCTTCGCCAATCAGCAGATCCGCCAGGTTCAAGATATCACCACCATTAGCAACCGTAGCAGTATCGAAATCGGTGATTGTATCAACGGCCGAATCACCTGCGGTGCCCTGATCGTTCAGTTCCCATTGGAAGACATCGACACCTAAGCCACCGGTCATGGTATCGTCACCCTCGCCACCGATCAGGAGATCGTCCCCGTCGCCACCGATCAGGATATCATTCCCACTGTCCCCTATCAGCTCATCATCGCCATCGTAGCCGATAATTGTCGCGGCCTGATCAGTGCTGGTTTCAAGGGCATCGACACCACTGTCATCACCGTCGGTACCGTGGATGATGATATGATCATCTGGACTGAGAAGAATCTGGATACCATCTTCAACATATGCAGTGTCACCATCGCCATCAAACACTTCCAGATCAAAATTCATGGTGAGCGCATCGCCAGGGATAAAGGCGGAAGCACCGAACCCCTGCAATGAGAACGACTGGTCGGCACCATCAACAAGACCGGTCAATTCGAGAGTTTCATTGACATAGGCATCACCATCAACATAGGCATACTCGATTGTGGTGAAGCCGTCGACCGTGTAGACCACGACAGAATCATTGTTTTTCAGTCCGGAGATCGTCACTGTTCCATCGGCTTCGAAGATGACCATGTACCCATCTAACGGATCAACATCATTGACAGTATATTCGACACCATTGATTTCGACCTTGGTGATCGTGTCAACCGTATCATTGTAGATATCGCCTACATTGTCAGGATCTTCATTCTCGGTATCAAGGACAAAATCAGCGTCATCATAGGCTCGTATATTTACACTTGAGATCTTACCCGGGCTTACATAGAAGCTGGTTTCAGCACCATTAACCAGGACATGATTATCGAAGTGCAAATCAACAGTCGCCTCAGTGTAGCCGGTGGAAGCAGGAGTGCCAGTAAAATCTTCTACAAAATCAACCCTGATAGTTTCATCAAGACCAACATCCTGACCGCCACCACCGCTACTACCGCCGGTAACACCAACACGGTTCGCCGTTCCGTTAATCCGTCCAGACTCACCGGTTTCGGTGTTACTTAACAACGGAGTCACCACAACATCCGGCAGGTTGTAACCGGACAGGTCTTCATAGTAGGCGAAATCCGTGTTACCACCAACAAAGTTCCAGGTTCCGGTCGTGGTACTGAAGTCACCGATACCACCATCAATCTGGCTGAACAGCTCGAACGAATAGGTATCAGCCAGCGTACCCAGATCGGCGTCAAGGCTAAGCGTTGCGACAAAAGCTGTCGTTTCTGGCACGGTATTCGGGTTACCATCATCATTAAGCAGATAATCCGCATAGGCATCAAAGAAATCATAACCGTCATTGGGGTCGAGTATCGAGCCTATAAGAATCAGTCCATTCGTATACAGATAGATATCCTGACTGCTCGTCGTATATTCCGACGGACTGATTATGCCGGTGACAGGATCGGGCTCAGGTACGACGAAGCGAACCGTACCCGTCTGATCGGCGCCGTAGTTGTCATCGACATTTATATCGATATCCAATGGCAATCCGGTAATCGATTCTCCTATGTTGTTTACGATGTAGCCTGGATCGGGATCAATGACTGATGGCTCATCGTCAAGGATAGCGAGCGAGCCATCAACAATGGTCAGTTGTTCGAAATTCCCACCACCATTCGTAAAGTCTACGGTTATCGACTCAACTATGACACTATCTGTCGGGCTACCGGGCGTGCCATGGTTTGTAACCGGAACATCAAACGTTGTCGATGCCACCGGCGTGCCTGGCACGTAGCTTGTGTCAAATGTTATCGTCTCGCCATTGGAAAGCGTCACCACGAGTTCCGTTTGAGGAGTATTGCTGAGTGTAGCCGTAATGAACGCATCTGTTGTCCCATCCAGATATTCCACATTACCTAAGGTCAAGATTGTAACGTCAGCGTCATCAACGACGTCCGTCAGCGCAGGCGTCGTATCGTAGGTCAGATCCTCGAAGCTCTCCCCTGGACCCGCGGCTTCCGTCGCA
>PKUG01000160.1 GCA_002869665.1 Desulfuromonas sp.
CAACCGCAGTTGGTTATTATCGTCGAAACGGAGATCTGGCCGAACTTCTGTCGCCAGGCAAAAGCCCTCGGTATCCCCTTGGTTCTGGTGAATGGGCGAATTTCTGACCGCTCCTTCCCCCGCTATCGCAAGCTGCGATTTTTGTTGAAACCTGTTCTGGAATCATTTTCGGCGTTCTGCATGCAAACCCAGGTTGACGCAGAACGGATCTCCACTCTCGGTGCTGAGAATATCCGGGTTGAAAATACCGGTAATCTTAAATTCGATCATGAATTGATCGCGCTTGATGAGAGCGAAATCGTCGCCAGGAAGAATCTCTACCGGTTACCTGATGATGCGGCAATCCTGGTGGCTGGCAGTACCCATGACGGGGAAGAAAAGCTGCTCTGTGATGCTTACCGGACAATTGCGCCGCGGGTCGACCGGAGTCTCGTTATGGTGCTGATTCCTCGACATCCCGAGCGTAAGCAGGAAGTGGCCAAGCTGTTGAAAGATGCCGGGCTTGAATGCCGACTGCGTACCGCGCTTAGTCCTGAGGATGAATTAAGCCGTCCCGGGAGTGTTCTGGTGATTGATACTCTGGGTGAGGTCCTCGACCTCTACTCTGTTGCTGATCTGGTCTTTGTCGGTGGCAGCCTGGTGCCGGTTGGTGGCCATAACTTGCTGGAGGCTTCTCTGCTGGCCAAACCGGTTCTGTTTGGGCCTCATGTCCATAACTTCCGGGAAATCGCGACCAAGCTCGTACGTGCTGGGGCAGGAATCCGAGTTGAGGATAATGCCGAGTTCGTTGAACAGTCGGTCACTCTGTTACGTGACAGCGCACGCAGTCGGGCTATGGGGGAAGCCGGACGTGCCCTGATTGTTGAAAACTCGGGGGCCACGGAGCGGACGATGAAACATGTCTCCAGGTATCTCAATTTCTGATGAATGATTTGTTGCAACTGCATCGTCGAATTGCCCTGCAGGGGCCGAGGTCGCCGGGTGACTGGTTGCTGTTTCTCGTTTTGCTGCCGGCAGCACTTTTGTATGGTGTGGTCGGTCTGGTTCGTAGCGAATGCTATCGGCATCAGTTTTTTCCGGTGTATCGCGCACCGGTGCCGGTGATTTCTGTCGGCAATCTGGCTGCCGGGGGCACGGGCAAGACACCGGTTGTTGATAGCCTCGTGAAGTTGGCCCTGGCCGAGGGGAAAAAGCCGGCAATTATCAGTCGTGGCTATGGTGGACGTTTTCCCGGGCCGGTCGGCATTGTTTCATCCGGAACAGGGCCCAGTCTCAGTGCTGTTGAGGCCGGGGATGAACCCTTTCTCCTGGCCCGACGTAACCCCGAAGCTGTTGTGCTGATTGCCCGCAAGCGTGCGGACGGTGCCAGGATGGCTATCGACCGTTTCGCAGCTGACCTCATCATTCTCGATGATGGTTTTCAGCATCGTGCCATGGCCCGTGACCTCGACCTGGTTCTGCTTGATGCCTCTCGCCCGCTCGCTAATCACTGGCCACTGCCGGCCGGATTGCTGCGGGAGTTTCCGATTGCGCTAGCCCGTGCCGATCTGTTTATGTTGACCCGGAGTGATGCGGACTCCAAATTTAGCTACGCGGACAAACCGGTTTTCCGTAGCCGTCACCAATTCGCCGATCACGCCCTTGATCTTGCCGGGGCGCAGATTTCCTGGCCGGAGTTGCGGCAGTTGAAGCTCTGCGCCTTCGCCGGTATCGCTGCTCCTGAGGTTTTCTTCTCGGCCCTCTCGGAATCCGGTCTGACACTTGTAAATCGTGTCGCTTTGGACGATCACTGTGCTTATGACAGTCGAACTCTGGAGCAACTCAGGGTTGCTGCTGCCGGTTGCGACGCTCTGGTGACGACTGAGAAGGACGCAGTGAAACTGAAGATAAACAGCCTGCCACTTCCCTGTTACCAGGTGCCGTTAACCATTGTCATCAATGAGGACAAGGAATTCAGACAAGCTATCAAAACAATATGGAGTTGATGATGAGTTTAAAACCCGAACTGCTGGAGATTCTCGTCTGTCCCAAGTGCAAGCAGGAGATTCAGGCCAATGAAGATGCCAGCCTGCTGTCTTGCGAACAGTGCCGCTTACGTTTTCCGGTACGTGATGGCATTCCGGTGCTGCTGAGCGACGAAGCCGAAAGCTACTGAGAAGACAATTGTCACAGGACCGCTTCTTAATCCTCAGTGATGGCAAACCCGGTCATTTCAACCAGGCCATTGCGTTTGTCAGGCATCTGGGAGGTGAATACGATATCCAGCCAGTCGCATTTCGAAGCCGAGTGGCAAAGGTGTTCTCGTATCTGGCCGATCGGATCGGCTACTACACCTCGGCCCTGTATCATATGGCTGATGTGCCTTCGCATTATCGCGCAGTTGTTTCGGCCGGCTCAGGAACCTATTATGCCAATCGAACGCTGGCTCGCCGTCTGGGATGCAAGTCGGTTGCGATTATGCTGCCGCAAGGCTACCGACTGGATGGTTTCGATTTTATTGTCGCCCAGGAACATGATGATCCCCCCCGGCGGGAAAATATTCTGACTCTGCCCATCAACCTGAGTTATATTGAACCGCAAGGGCTGGTTACGCCGAAGCTGGGTTCACGCTACTTGGCGCTGGTGATCGGTGGAGACAGCGCTCAGGGGACGCTGGATGTCAGCCTGCTGCGTAGTCAGATTGAACGTATTCTGTCGTTGCTTCCAGATCACCGGGTCTGGTTGACGACTTCGCGGCGGACGTCGCCGGCAATAGAGACGATGCTGCGGGAATTTCCGTCCGAACGGGCAATTTTCTATTCCGTTGAGCCAATCAACCCGATTCCCGATTTTCTCAACTACAGCGATTACGTTTTTATCACGGCGGATTCAAGCTCGATGATCAGCGAAGCTGTCAGTTACGGTTCCAGCTGTGTCGAAGTTCTTCCTTTGAGCCGGAATGCTTCTGTCCAGAGGAAATTCGGCAAGTTATTGGACGCCCTGCAGCGGAACGATTGTCTCCACCTGTTTGCCGGTGAGCTAGGCCAGGCGAATGGAAAAATTTCGGTGTCAGAGCTGTTGACAGCAGCGACCCAGGGGAAAATTTGAGTGATTTTATGAATGTTCTTCAGGTTACAGCTGCATTGGAACAGGGCGGGGTAGAGCGAGGAACCGTCGAGATGGCGGCCTTTATTGTCACCCGGGGAGCGGGGAGCTTTGTCGCTTCACAGGGGGGGCGCATGGTCGCTGAGCTTGAGTCTCAAGGCTCGACACATATCTGCCTGCCTCTGGCTCAGCGAAATCCGTTCAAAATCCTCTATTCGGCGCTCCAACTGAAAAAAATTATCGAGCGTGAAAAAATCTCGCTCGTGCATGCCCGTTCCAGAGCGCCAGCCTGGGCTGCACTGCTGGCCTGCCGTTTGACCGGTGTTCCCTTTATCACCACTTTTCACGGTACCCACCGCATTCAAAACCGCCTGAAAAAGCTCTACAACAGTTCGATGGTACGGGGGTGCAGGGTGATCGCGATCAGCCGCTTTATCAGACAACATGTCATCGACAATTATGGGGTTTCGGAAACGCTGATCGATATCGCACCACGCGGGTTCAATCCAGAGATATTCAACCGTGACCTGCTCTCTGCTGCACATCTGGATGCCCTTAAAGCCGAACTTAAACTGGCCGACGATGTTCCCGTTATCAGCCTGCCTGGACGCCTGACTCGTTGGAAAGGGCAGGAGCTTTTCCTTGAAGCGCTTGCCGGGCTCAAAGATCTTCCCTGGCATGCGATCCTGATTGGTGGTGCGACAAAAAGGAGCCAGTATGTCGAACAACTTCACGAACTCGTTAAGCGGGAAGGGCTCGAAGAACGCGTGACCTTCGCCGGGAATCGAACAGATATCGAGTATTTTTACGCTCTTTCGGATCTTGTCGTATCCGCATCTATGGAGCCGGAAGCTTTCGGCAGGGTTGCCGTTGAGGCACAGGCACTGGGAGTTCCGGTTGTTGCTTCCGCACACGGAGGTTCGTTGGAAACAATTCAGGATGGTGTGACCGGTTGGTATTTTGAAAATGGCAATCCGACTGATCTGTCAGCTAAAATTCGTCTGGCCCTGTCCGCTCCCAAGCAGCTTGAGCAGGTCGGTAAAAATGCTCGTCGTTGGGCGTTCGATCACTTTACCATCGACCGTATGTGCCGCGCGGAATGGCAGGCATATCAGAAGGTTCTTGCCTGATTGTCCGTAAGAGTTAATCCCTTACCGCTCTTATTGCCCAATTCAATTCTGTCCAGACTCTTCCTGACTCGAGCCTGCCATGAAGTCACTGAAAAAAATTCTTAAACGACACAAAGAATTAAAGCTGAACCTGGCGCGGGTTGCCGAGATTGAGCAGGCCATGACGCAGCATCTGGGTGTGTCCGTTCGCCTTAAACCGGCTGCTGGAAAGGCGGGGCAGGACCAGATTTACCGTGCATTTAACGGGCGCGAAGCGTTCGCGATGGTTCGTGTCGAGAACAGAAACAGGGAACTCCCTGGCGGACCTGCAAAGTGGAGCTTTCGACAGCGACTGGATCTTGCTCAACGTCTCGAGGCCGAGTGGAGGGCCTATGAGAAGCTTTCAGCCATTGCTCTCGCCCCGCAGCCACTGTGGCGTAATGATGTCGCCATGGCCTGCTCCTTGATTGTTGCCGAGCGTGGGGCGAAGCGCTTCATCGGGGTCGGTCAGGATTTCTGGATGCTCGCTGAAATGGTTTTCTCTGGGGTTCAGAAAATGCATGACTGCGATATCACCCACATGGATTTAAATCTCGGGAATGTGCTGATTGATGAGAAGGCCGGGCGATTGTCTTTTATCGATTTTGAGTTTACAGCAGCGGATTGGGTCAGTCCGGCACAACAACGTATCTGTGACTATTTTATCCTGATTAATGAGTTCTGCCGCAAACGCAGAGGCGGAAATGTCATGCTTGGCGAGCCGGAAAAAATGGCAGAGCTGCTTTTGAGATATCTGCGTGAAGAGGATAGGAAGGCTGCTCTTGGTAAGCTATTCCCGCAGTTTGAACGGCTCTCGCGGGAAGAGGGGTTGCGCGAGCAGTTACGAACAGTTTTTCCGGGCCTCGACAAAGTTTAATCGGTTGGATTGGAGACTGTTGAGTTCAGCGACTCTTGCGATGTGGTTAAGGTCTTTTCTGCAAAATGCCCGTAAAAAGGATATTCCCGTCCTGAAACGATATTCTGCAACGCCGTCAGGCTGGTTTCAAAGCTGCCGTTGTTGTTGAACAGGGTGTACTCCGTCGGAGACCGGCGTGAGAAATGCTCAAACATCATTTCGTCATAGCGACGGTGCCCCTCCCTCGTTATCTCCAACTTGCGGGATTCAATACTTGCAAAATCAGCGATGCAGTGAACCGTCGGCGTTCTTTTTCCAAAAATGTTCGTTAGTGGGTAATACTTCGACCATTTCGGCCTGTCTGTCTTGCTGTCAAGACAAAGGAAGTCTGCCAGGTTACGGTCGTAGATCATGATTCTCTTGCGCTTTGTTATCTGCCTCCTCCGCAGAATCTGTGGGTCGGCGACAGTAAAAATTAGAGCATTGTCTTTTTGGTTGGATAAGATGGTTTTTGCCGAAACTATCGAATCTTCC
>PKUG01000110.1 GCA_002869665.1 Desulfuromonas sp.
AACCTCGCTCACCGTCATTCCGGTGATTCCCTTCTCCGTCAGTGCCGCTTTCACGTCTTCCAGTTTGAACGGCTTGATGATGCATTCCACTTTTTTCATTCTGAGGGCTCCTTTCAAGGATTGAATGTTTTCAAAATCGTTCAGTTATTGAGCATCTAGCGTGCCAACTTTATAACATACTGATTTTTAATGATTTTACTTACAGGATCCAATTGTGGTGATTATTTTATAAGCAGAAAATCAGTCCGGTGATCAATCCTTGACCGCAAAGCAACAGCTGACAACTGTGCCTCACGACTTTTTCTCTTTACGGAAAAGCACCCTTCTCATCGGAGAGCTGCAACCAAGAGAACTTTTTTGGTAATCTTTAAATTCGACGATATTGACACACGTTTTAAACAAGTGTTTAAATGGCCGATCGTTGAAAAAGACACCCCACGACAGGTATGAGCATGACCCAGACAGACACAAAGACCAGAATTCTCGATTGCGCCGAACGGCTGTTCGCCAGGGAGGGGTATCACGCCACCTCACTGCGCACTCTGACCAAGGAGGCCGAGGTTAATCTCGCTTCGGTGAATTATCATTTCGGCGGCAAGGAAGCCTTGCTTCAGGCGGTTCTGGAACGGCATCTGCTACCGCTTAACGCGATCAGGCGCGACAAGATCAACAGCGTGCTGGAACAGGCTCGCAACCGGAGTACTGCACCGGAAACAGAAGAACTGCTGCGCGCCTTCGTCATTCCGACCTTCGACTTTCGCGACTCTGCTCCCGGGGCGAGGGATTTCGTCACCATGATCGGCCGGGCCATGAATGAACCGGACGCAACCGTACGCAACGCCTTCCTGATCCTGATCATCCCTCTGTTCAAGGAGTTCTTCGCCGCGCTGCGACTGGCCCTGCCGCAATTACCCCCGGCCGTCCTCCTTGCCCGGCTGCAATACAGCATGGGCGCCCTGAGCCAGGCCCTGCATACGGGGAAGGACGACGCCGCACAACATTTTGATATCCCCGTCACACTCAACAACCAGGAACGGATCAACCAGTTACTTAACTTCATGCAGGCCGGTCTGGAGGCCCCCCTATGAAACGCATACTGCTGTCGCTGCTGCTGCTGACAACCGCCTGCAACCCCCTGGTCCCGCAAAAGGCGGTTCCACCGACCGCGCCGTCAAACTACTCCGTCGCCGCGACAGCCGGACAGGAGCAGCTGCCTGAGCGCTGGTGGACGGTTTTCAGTGACGAGCAACTGAACCGGCTTGAGAACGAACTGTTCGCCCAGAACCTCGACCTGCGCCAATCCCTGGCCCGGCTTGAACAACTCGATGCCCAGTTGCAGAGCGCCGGGGCTTCGCTCTGGCCGACCCTCGGTCTCTCCGCTTCGGCGGCGCGCAGTCGTACGGCAGCGGGGGTCTATTCCGGAGCGACCAGCGTGTCGCTGGCGGCAGGGTACGAAGTCGATCTCTGGAATCGCCTGCACGACCAGGAGAGCGCTGCGCGCATGCGCCGCGCAGCCGGTGCCGCGCAGACCCGCACCCTGCTGCTGAGCTTGAGCGCCCAGCTCGCCGAGCAGTATTTCATCGCTATCGAACAGCGCAACCAGCTCACCCTGCTCGAACGCCAGATCGAGCATTACCACCAGCTGCTCGAGATCGTCACTGAACGTTACCGCGGCGGGCTGGCCGTCGCCGACGAACTCTATCACGCCCGCCAGAACCTGGCCGCGGCGCGCGCCCGGGTGCCCGCGTACCGCAACGCCCTGGCCCAGGCACAGAATGCCATCGCCCTGCTTCTCGGCCAGGCTCCCGGCACCCTTGAAATCGCCGCCGATCGGCTGCCCGAGCCGCTCCCACTGGTTGCCATCGGCCTGCCGGGCGACCTGCTTACCCGCCGCCCCGACATCACTGCCGCCCTGCGCACCCTGGATGCTGCCGACCACAGTCTGGCGGCAGCGGTCGCCGAACGCCTGCCGGCCCTCGACCTGAGTGCCTCTCTCGGCCGCTCGCTGACCCACCTGACTGCGGGGAATGTCGAAGGGACCTTCTGGACCCTGGTTCTCGGGCTGTCGCAGCCGCTCCTCGACGGCGGTCGCCGCGAGGCCGAGATCCGGCGTCAGACCGCCATACGCAATGAAGCTCTGGCCGCCGCTGAGCAGGCGATTCTCACCGCTCTCCAGGATGTCGAAAATGCCCTCAGCAGCGAACGCGCTACCCGTGAACAAGGGGTGCTGATCGACGACCAACAGCAAATCATCCTCCAGCGCCTTGAGCTGGCGCGCGAGAACTACCGCGCCGGGCTGAGCGACAGCCGCGACCTGCTCGACAACGAAATCAGCTATCTCAACATCCTCACCCAGCAGATCAGTAACCGTCGCCAATGGCTGAGCAACCGCATCAGCCTGGCTCGAGCCCTCGGCGGCAGCTGGATGGAAGAGGAACTTAAACGCCGGACGGACAGCAAAACCCCGCAGTAGCAGCGGATCGCTCCACCGGCATGAAGAGGCAACCACGCAGCACCGCACAGGCGCCTTGCGCTGTCACCAATGGAAAGTCATAAGAGGAACCTTGCATGGAAGAACCACGGAAACGCTCAGGCCTGCTACTGAAAATTCTGCTCCCGCTGCTGATCCTGCTGATCGGCATCGGTGGGTTCAAACTGATGATGGGGCTTAAAAAAGAACCGCAACGCAAACCCACAACCCACCAGGGGGTTCCGGTGAGTGTGACCGAAGTCGCCGCCGCCACGGAGCAGATCATCGTGCGGGCAACGGGGACCGTCCAGCCCGACCAGGAGATTACCATCGTCCCGGAAGTCACCGGCAAGGTCGAGTGGCTCTCGCCGAAGCTGATCAGCGGCGGGTTGTTCAAGACCGGTGAACCGCTGCTGCGGATCGCAACGGCGGACTACCAGCTGGCTGTTGACCAGGCCCGGGCGACGGTCGCCAAGGCCCAGGTCTCCCTGGCGACGGAACAGGAGCAGGCAAAGGTCGCGCTCGCCGAGTGGGCGCGCATGAATCTGCCGGACAAGGGGGAGCCGGGACCGCTGGTCACCCGCGAGATTCAACTGCTGCAGGAACAGGCCAATCTGGACGCTGCCGAGGCGAGCCTCAAGCTGGCGCTGCTCAACCTGCAGCGCACCGAGATCCGCGCCCCCTTCAATGGCCGTATCAGCGCCGAGCAGGTCGACCTCGGTCAGTACCTGCGCAGCGGCACCAGTATCGCCACCTTCAGCGGCACCGATCGCGCCGAGATCCATGTTGAGCTGGCCGACCGTGAGCTGAAGTGGTTGCAGATTCCGGCACCTGGGAGCACCTCTGCGGGTTCGACCGCGGTCATTTCCCTGCCGGATGAGGCGCAATCCGCCCGCATGGGACAGATCAGCCGCAGCCTCGGTGAGATCGACCAGCAGAGCCGCATGGCGACCGTCGTTGTCAGCGTCAGTGATCCCTACTGCCTCGCGTCACAGGGGGAGTGTACGCCGCTGCTCAACGGCCGCTTCGTCGACGTCGAGCTCCGGGGGGCAAACCTCGCCGACATCGTCAGCATTCCGCGCAAAGCCCTCCACCCGGGGGATATCGTCTGGATCGCCGACAGCGGGCAGCGCCTGCAGGTCCGGCAGGTCGACGTCCTTCACCGTGACCGCGACAAGGTCCTGCTCAAGGGTGGCCTTAACAACGGTGACCAGCTTATCCTCTCCAGCCTGGCGGTCGCTGCGGAAGGCACCCTGCTGCGCCCCGTCCCTGCGGAGGAGGCGCAATGAAAGGTCCCATCAACTGGATGACCAAAAACCATGTTGCTGCCAACCTGCTGATGCTCGTTCTGATCATCGGCGGCATCATCATGGCCCCGGACATCAAGCAGGAAATCTTCCCCGAGGTCTCCCTCGACACGATCTCCGTTGCCGTCGCCTATCCCGGCGCCGGGCCCGAAGAGGTTGAAGAGGGGATCATCCTCAAGATCGAGGAGAGCCTGACCGCCGTCGACGGGATCAAGCAGATCAAAGCAACGGCCAACGAAGGGAGCGGCAGCGTCACCGCTGAAGTCCGCAGCGGCGAAGATGTCGACGAGGTCCTGCAGGACATCAAAAGTGAGATCGACCGCATCACCACCTTTCCCGAGGATGCTGAGAAACCGGTCATCAGCAAGGTTTCCAACCGTCGCGAGGTCATCTCGGTGGTCATCTCCGGTGACGTCGGCGAGCGCACTCTGCGTGAGGAGGCCGAACGCGTCCGCGATGAACTGCTCGAACTGCCGAACATCACCCAGGTCGATCTGGGGGGAGTGCGCGATTTTGAAATCACCGTCGAGGTTGCCGAAGAGACCCTGCGCCGCTACGGCCTGACTCTCGAACAGGTCGCCGCGGCGATCCGCCTGGCGTCCCTCGACCTTCCGGCCGGGACCGTCCGCACCGAGGGGGGCGAGATCCTCCTGCGTACCAAAGAGCGCCGTTATACCGGCACCGAGTACGAGCAGATCGTCATCCGCGCCAACGCCGACGGCAGCCAGGTCCGCCTGGGCGATATCGCGACGGTCATCGACGGCTTCGCCGACAGTGAAATGTACGCCCGCTTCGACGACAAACCGGCGGCCATGGTCAAGGTCTTCCGTATCGGCGACCAGAAGCCGACGGAGATCTCCGAAGCGGTCATCGACTACGTCGCCAAACGCCAGGACAACCTCCCGACAAGCCTGCACCTGAACATCTGGAACGACACCAGCGAGCTGTTCACCAGCCGGATGAACCTGCTGCAGAAGAATGCCTTCTTCGGCCTGACCCTGGTCATCATCATCCTCGGTCTGTTCCTTGAGATCCGCCTCGCCGCCTGGGTCATGCTCGGGATTCCGATCTCCTTCTTCGGTACCCTGTTCCTGATGCCCTGGCTCGACGTCTCGATCAACATGGTCTCGTTGTTCGCCTTCATTCTGGCGCTGGGGATTCTCGTCGACGATGCAATCGTCGTCGGCGAAAACATCTATGAGCAACGCCAGCGCGGCAAGCCCTATCTCAGGGCCGCCATCGACGGCGCCATCGAGGTGGCCGCCCCGGTCACCTTTTCGATCCTGACCACCGTCGCCGCTTTCCTGCCGCTGGTCTTCGTCGGCGGCATGATGGGCAAGTTCATCAAGGTCATCCCGATCATCGTTATCACCCTGCTGCTGATGTCGCTGGTGGAATCGCTCTTCGTCCTCCCCGCCCACCTGAGTCACGGCAAACCGCGGCCGGCTGGACGTGGACTGCTGGGGCGGATCGACCGGGTCCGCACCTGGTTCGGCAGCGGCCTTGAGCGTTTTGTTGCCGGTCCCTACCGGAAGATGCTTGAGCTGAACATCAACTATCGCTACGCCTCGCTGACGATCGGCATCGTCGCCCTGCTGCTCACCTTCGGAGTGGTCAAATCGGGCCTGATCAAGTTCAGTTTCATGCCGGAAGTCGATGGCGACCGGATCACCGTGGCAATCCAGATGAACCGCGGTGTGGCGATCGAAGAGACCGCACGCGTCAGTGAAATGATCCTGCAGAAAGGGCTGGAAACCGCCGCTGAATTCGACGCGACCTTGCCGGAAGGGGAGAGTGTCCTGCGTAATGTCTATTCCGTGGTCGGCAGCAGTATCGCCGGTCAGGGCCCGGCCGGAGGCAGCAGCGTGGCGGCCAACCATATCAGCACCATCGCCATGTTCCTGACCGACAGCGAAGAACGCGAGATAATGGCGACGGAGATTTCGAACGCCTGGCGCAAGAGACTCGGCGTCATCCCCGGTCTCGATTCACTGACCATGCGCTCCAACCTGGTCCGCATGGGGGCGAACGTCGATGTCCAGCTTGCCCATACCGACTTCACCGTTCTGGAACGGGCCTCGGAGAAAATCCGTGCCGCCCTCGGCGAATATGAAGGGGTCAGCGACATTGAGGACACTTACGCGCGCGGCAAGCGCGAAATCAAGCTGCGGCTCAAGCCGGCGGCGCGCACCCTCGGGGTGACCGAAACCGATCTCGCCCGTCAGGTCCGCTCCGCCTTCCACGGTGCCGAAGCCCTGCGCCTGCAGCGCGGCCGCAACGAGATCAAGGTCATGGTCCGCTACCCGGATGACGATCGGCGCAAACTCTACAACTTCGAGTCGATGCGCATCCGCACCCCCGATGGCGGTGAAATTCCCCTGCTCGACGCGGCCGAGATCAGCGAGGGTCTCGGTTTCTCCGAGATCAACCGCACCGACCGCAAGCGGGTCATCAACGTCTCCGCTTCGGTCGACGACGCCGTCGCCAACGCTCAGGAGATCATCGCCAATCTGAAAGGTGAACTGCTGCCGCGGCTGACGGCCGACAACCCCGGTCTGACCTGGGACATGGAAGGGGAAGAGAAGGAACGCAAGGAATCGCTCGACAGCATGATCAGCGGCTTCAAGCTCGCCCTGATTGCCATCTTCGCCCTGCTGGCGATCCCTTTCCGCAGCTACAGCCAGCCGCTGCTGATCATGGCCGCCATCCCCTTCGGCATGATCGGCGCCGTCCTCGGCCATATCATCATGGGCTACAACCTGAGCCTGCTCAGCGTCTTCGGCCTGGTCGCTCTGGCCGGCGTGGTGGTCAACGATTCACTGCTGCTGATCGACAAGGCCAACAGTAACCGCCGCGAGGGGATGGACCTGCACGACAGCATCGTCGCCGCCGGCACCCGGCGTTTCCGACCGATCCTGCTGACCTCGCTGACGACCTTCTTCGGCCTCATGCCGATGATCCTGGAGACCAGCATGCAGGCCAAGTTCCTGATCCCGATGGCGATCTCCCTCGGTTACGGCATCCTCTTCGCCACCGGCATCACCCTGCTGCTGATTCCGGCACTCTACATGATCCTCGAGGATATCCGGTGCCTGTTCGGCTTTTCCGAGCGCCATGCGCGGACGAACGAGTAAGGGATAAAACACCGTGACATCGGCAGAAAAAACCCCCTCCAACTCCCCTTTGCCAAAGGTGAGAGCAACTATAGGCATCCCCCTTTATTAAAGGGGGACCGAGGGGGATTTACTTCCAATAAACAAGGAGACATTTTTGACCGCGGCCGAAAAACTGTTCAACCGCATCCGGCGCAAAACCGGCGAAGCGATCGGCGATTTCAACCTGATTGAAGAAGGGGACCGTATCCTCGTCGGCGTCTCGGGGGGGAAGGATTCCTATACCCTGCTGCATGTTCTTGATGCGCTGCGGCGCAAAGCACCGATCAAATACGAGCTGATTGCCGTCAACGTCGATCCCGGGTTCCCCGGCTACCGCCCGGAGATCATCGAAGACCACCTCCGCGAACACGGCTTCACCTGTCACATGGAAACCACCGACAGCTACGCCGTTATCGAAGAGAAGCTGCGCCCCGGCAGTTCCTACTGTGCCTTCTGCGCCCGCCTGCGCCGCGGGGTCATCTACACCCTCGCCGACCACCTCGGCTGCAACAAGGTCGCCCTCGGCCATCACTGCGACGACTTCATCGAAACCCTGCTGCTCAACCAGTTCTTCGTCGGCCGCCTCGCCGCCATGAGCGCCAAAATGCTCGCCGACAACGGCCGCCACACCGTCATCCGCCCGTTGGTCTATGTCGAAGAGAGCGACATCCGCGAATGGGTGCGGCTGATGGACTTCCCCATCGTCCACTGCAGCTGCCCCGCCTTCGGTGAGACCGACCGCAACCGGCAGAAAATGAAGCAATTGGTCGCCACCCTGCAGCAGGATATCCCCGACATCCGCAGCAGCATGATCAGCGCCCTGGGTAAAGTCGAGCCACGCTATCTGCTCGACCGGGAATTGCAGCAGTTGGTGGAGAAAGAAACCAAAGAGGACTGAGATAGGAATATGCCCAACTATCTATTCTTCTAAAATAAATCCGGTTCTGCCCATTCGAGCCGAACGGCTCGGCTGGGCGGGCAGGGCTTACAGGATAGGGACAACAAAGCACCGCCGCAGGGGACCAGACAATATAAAAGGCCACTTTTCTTATGTGGTCCCCTGTCAATAAATTTCGCCACCTTCTCGATGCAACGTGTGGGGAAGTTGCCTTTTCTTATTCGCGTCTTTGTTACGCCAAGTACCGATCCGGTACCAAGAGAAGGTTCGCCATTTGCTTCACGCCGCCTGTGCGGCAAAAAATAGGCTCGCGTCTCCAACTGTGTGTTAAGGGGTTACAATAGCCATACGGTAAGGTCGCTGTTCGACCATAAGCCGCCAGAGGACAATCGCTAATCGACGGGCAACGGCAACAATGGCTTTTTGAGCGATCCCTGTTCGAGAAACCAGTCGGTTGTACAGATCGGCGGCAGCTGCGTCCCTGGCTTTCCACATCCAGGCGGCTTCAATCAGCAAGCTTCGGAGGCGCTTTTGCCCCACGGGAACCAGGCGCCCCGAAGGTGTTTTGCCGCCACTGTGACGAACAACCGGCGCCAAACCGAGATAGCTGGCAACTTCCTCGGCACGCCTGAAACGGTCGGGCCGAAAAAGCTCCAGAGCAAAACTGGTTGCCACGGTCGAGCCGACACCCGGGACGGTTTGCAGATAAGCGACACTCTGGCAGGACTCTGATGACGTCACCATCTCTTTGAGTTGGGTTGCTACCGTGCACAGCTCAGTCTGGTGAAAGGTCAGCTCGCGCATATAACTCTCCAGTGTCAATCTCGTTAGTGGTTCCAGATCAAGTTCCTGCAATGCCTTCTGAGCATCCTTGGTCCAGTTGGTCACGGCAACCGGTTCGCTGAGCCCGAGGAACAGAAGCATGCTCTTTATGCGTTGTTTACAACGGCGGACCGCATCGACAAGGTTATGGCGACGCCGTATCAGGGACCGCCGCGCTTCTTCCTCTGGGGTCGGGACAGCGATAGGCTTAAGCATCCCTTTCGCTGCATAGTCGGCCAACTTGAGGCAATCGAGTCGGTCACATTTAGCTCCTGCTGTAACGGAGCGAGGAATGCGACTCGCTGCGGCAACAATGACTGGTATACCTGCCTGTTCAAGAGATCGGGCCAGTGAGAATCCGGTTGGCCCGGTCTCGTAGGCGACTGCCGCAACACAGATGCCGAGGTGTAGAATCTGTTCGGCAAACTTCTGTGGAGAGGCCGGAGCTACCCATGTCGTCGATTGCCCATCGCTACGTTTAAGGGCGATGTAATAGCTGCGTTTATGGACATCAATCCCGATCCAAAAGGGTTGCTGCTCGAAACCACTTACAAATGCTTGCAGACTTGATAAACTAAATTTCGCCATGCTGGTCTCCTTGATCCTGTAGGTTGAAGTGTCCTCTTCAAAGCTACGATTTTATCAGGGGACCAGCATGGTATTTGCTCCCTTTTTGTTGGCCTGAACAAAAAGGAAGGCGGCATGCGGGGCCGCGACCCCGCGACTTTGACCTCGCCCTTAGTTTATACATCAACAAGCTGTACCACTATCTCGGAACATCATCCCTCCCACAAAATCACAACCCAATTGGTATTCATTCAACCTTTGGGCCTATAATGAAGCCGTAAACCGGAGAGTCTGTGCCCGACGCGGGCGCAACGCGATCCTCCTCCCATCCTCAGCGACATCCTCGTTCGCTCCGCCCTGCCGGGCGCGTCTCCACTTGATGACGCTCCTGGAGTCTTCCGGACTCCTGACGCCCACGGAGACCTACCATGGCGAACGCAGGAAAATCCCACCTCAAGCGGCTGGCACCCTCATCGCCGTCGCGGCACTCCTCTCAAGCGGCTGTATGATGAAGCAGAAACAGATGAACGCGGGGACATTTGAAGGACCGCCGACCGTTGTCTGTCAGGGGGAGGCGCGAACATTCATCACCCTTGACGATGGCAAGCCGGTCACGCTCGGCATTCTCCTGAGTGAAGCCGCCCTCAACGGGCTGCCCGCAGATGGACATGATGTTGCTTATGAGCTGGAGCTGCCGCGCTAAGCCAGAGGAACGGGCTACACCCATGTTGTCGTCGACTGGAACCCGCACGGCCACGTTCCGCCGGGTGTCTACGACAGGCCGCATTTCGACTTTCACTTCTACACCATGACCTCCGAAAAACGGCAGACGATCACCGCCGTCGGTGACGATCTCGCCCGCGCCCACAAAGCCCCACCGGCCGAATACATGCCGGCTGGCTACATCCTCCCACCCGGCACCGAGGTCCCGGCCATGGGCGCCCACGCTATCGATCCCAAGGGGTATGAGTTCACCAAACACGACTTCACCAAAACTTTCATTTATGGGTTCTATGACGGCGAAATGGTCTTCGTCGAACCGATGGTCACCAAAGCCTATCTCGAAAGCAAACCGAACGACCAGGTCGCCATCGCCGTGCCGCAGAAATATCCCCAGTGCGGCTATTACCCCACGAGCTACGGAGTCGTTTACGACAAAGGGGAGCGGGCATACGAGATCAGCCTGGATGGGTTGGTCCTGCGGTAAAAATCCGTGAGATAGCGACGGCTCAGGAAAGGGCGGCTAACATGCGCGGTTTTGTTTGGAGACGCCCCCCTACCGATACCCCTCAATCCGCTCAATCAGGAAATCGAGAAACGCCCGGTTGGCGCGGGAGAGATAGCCGTCGGCTTTCCAGGCGATGTGGAGGTCGAGATGGAGGGGCGGGTCGAAGGAGACGGGGGTGATTTTGGGCTCGTCGGCGGCGACCATACGCAGCAGAGTGGAGACGCCGACCCCTTCGGCGACCAGCGAGCGGACGAGGGAGAAGAGGTTGGTCTCGAAGACGACGTTCGGTTCCTTGTGCAGGCCGCGCATCAACTCATCCGTCAACTCCCGCATGTAATAGCCGCGCTTAAACAGGATCAGCGGTTCGGAGAGCAGCTCCTCCAGGCGAACACTCTCCCGAGTAGCCAAGGGGTGGTTACTCGGTACGCAGGCGACGATTTCCTCACGCAGAAAGCAATGGGCCGCGAGCCCTGTGGGAATCCTGCTCCCGGCGATCACCCCCAAGTCGATCTCACCGCTGCTGATCAACTGCTGAATCCGTGCAGCCCCTTCCCCCTTGACCGCCAGTTGCAGATGCGGATATTCGGCACGAAAATCGGCGATCACGCGCGGGAAATAGTAGGAACTCATCATCGGCGGAATCCCGATCCGCACTTCCCCGGCCGTTAACCCACGTAACTCCCCCATCTCCGTCTCAGCGGCGGCAACATCCTCAAGAATCCGCTCGGCATGACGCAGAAACACCTCCCCCTCGGCAGTGAGGGCGATCTGACGACCGTTGCGGTTGAACAGCGGCAGGCCCAGCTCCTCTTCCAGCCTGGCGATCGACATGCTCACCGCCGGCTGGGCGATCCGCAGCTGCTCAGCGGCACGGGTGAAATTGCGGGCATTCGCCACGGCGACAAAGGCTTTGATCTGGCGCAGGTCCATGGGCTTTCTCATTTCACAATTGTGCAACCCTCTCCCCCAGGGAGAAGGGTAGAGACCAATCAATAACGAAATATTATCAAAATTATAAATACAATATATTTTACTTATAGACAAGCGCTCGCTAGACTCAGTTCCGCAGAACGACATCGAATATTTTTATGGATGCGGAACGAGCCATGAGTCAGGCAAGCACAGCAATCGAACGCGGCACAAAAAATTACCGGCACGCCAACCTGGCGCTCTTTTTCGCCGGCTTCGTCACTTTTTCAACCCTCTACACCTTTCAACCGCTGTTCCCGATCCTGGTCGCTGACTTCAGCATTTCTCCGGCCACTGCCAGCCTGACCCTGTCTGTCGCCACCTTCGCTCTCGCCTGGATGATGCCGATCTCCGGCTCCTTCTCCGACGTCTACGGCCGCAAAACCCTGATGGGGATCGCCCTGCTGCTGACCTCGCTGCTCGCTCTGGTTTCAGCTGCAACAACAACCCTCCCCGCACTGCTGATCGTCCGCCTGCTGCAGGGGGCGGTGCTCGCCGGGGTGCCGGCGGTCGCCATGGCCTACCTCAACGACGAGATGTCGCCGCGTGCCATCGGCGCGGCCATGGGGCTGTACATCGCCGGCAATGCCTGCGGCGGGATGACCGGGCGCATTCTGACCTCGTTTCTGGTCGACATTCTCAGCTGGCGCGAAACCGTCGCCATCATCGGCCTGCTCGCTCTGCTGCTGAGCATCCTGTTCTGGCTGTTGCTCCCCGCTTCACGTAATTTCAACAGCCAGCCGCTGAACCTGAAACGCTTGAGCTCCACGCTGCTGCAGCATCTGCGCGAGCCCGGCCTGCTCTGCCTCTTTGCCCTGGCGTTCCTGCTCATGGGTGGTTTCGTCACCGTCTACAACTACGCCACCTTCTACCTGCTCGCGCCTCCTTGGGATCTGTCGCAATCGCAGGTCGCACTGATCTTTATCGCCTACGCCTTCGGCGCCGGAGGGTCGAGTGTCATCGGCGGCCTGACCGAGCGTTTCGGGCGACCACGGCTATTGCTGATCGCCCTGGGGATCATGGCTGCGGGGATCATCCTCACTCTGATCGACGCCCTGCCGGCCATCATCCTCGGCATCATCGTTTTCACCATCGGCTTCTTCGCCGCCCATGCTCTGGCTTCGGCCTGGGTCGGCGCGCGCACGACAACCGCCCGGGCGCAGGCCTCATCCCTGTACCTGCTCGCCTACTATCTCGGCTCAAGCATCTCCGGCACCGGCGGTGGCTTCGTCTGGAGTGCGGCGGGCTGGTACGGTGTCGTCGGCCTGGTGCTGCTCATGCTCGGCCTCGCCGGTGCTGTCATCCAGGTCCTCACCTGCCTCGAATCCGCAAAATCAGGGACAACCTGCTTTGCCGGACGTTTACTCTGCCGTTTAAGCGGAAAGAGCCAGGCCTCCTTGCTGGCAGAGGCTCCACTCAACAAAGAATAAATCGGCAATAGAACTGGAAACGAAGAAAGCCCCGACCTTTGAAGATCGGGGCTTTTGTTTTGTAGCGTATAGAGAGCGTTATTTCCGGAACCGGCCGAACAGATCCCAGCTGTGGGAATCCTTATTCCCCCCCTGTTGCTCACGACGCAGCAGCATCAGGCGCAGTTCGCGCAGGGCTTCGGCACAGTCGGGGTTGGCCTGGACCGCCATCTCGAACGCTTTTTCCGCCAGACGTTCCTTCCCCTGTACGAGATAGATCTTGCCGAGATAGAGGTGGGTGAGATCGAGCCCCGGATTGGCTTCCCGTGAGAGCTGGAGCAGGTCCGCTGCGCGTGTCTGCTTGGCCTGGTTCTCCGGGTCGGACTTGTAGAGTGCCCAGGCGAAGTAGGTCTTGTACTCCGGCTCTTCGGGACTCAGTTCGGCCGCCTTGCGGAAAGCCTCGGCCGCCTTGGTGAAACTGTTGATCTTGAGATAGGCGAGCCCCTCCTGGTAGGCGCTCTCCGCTTCGACCACACGGTTGATATCGACCCGCCGATGACCTTTTCCATCAAGTTTGTTGAGGTAATCGGCCCGGGTTTTCCGGTTGTTGAGCACCGTGTAGGCCTGGGTGAGATACTGGAACATTTCGTTGATCTTGGTTCGCATCTCGTTCGACAACTCGGTGCCGAGGAAACGGTCAGGATGATACTCCTTGGCCAGTCGATGGTAAGCCTTTTTGATCTCATCCTCTTCGCTGCGCCGGCTGACCATCAGGGCACCGAAATAATCGGAGTCCATGATCCGCCGGTATTCTTCGAGGATTTTCCGCCGCAGGCTTTCGTTGATGACCTTCGGTTCGCTACCGCCGAGGGAATCCTGAATGGCACTGGCCTCGGCCGTCGGCTGATGATCGAGCATCTCGGAAATCAACAGCGCAGTCAGAATCTGCTGCACTTCGCGCCGGGCCAGCGGATGTCCATCGACAATCTCATTCAGAGTCTTCACCCCGCGACACTCACGGAAAACCGCTTCGCCGCGCTTGTTCAGATTGATTTCCTGGAAGCGGTAGTGCGGGTTCCCCGTCTGTTTGAGATACTCACGCCCGTAAGGGTAGAGAAAATAGTCCAGCTGTTTCGCCGACCAAAAGCGGGTGATCCCCTGGAGAATGAGTGTTGCCGGGGTCAGCTTGATGCGGGTGATGCTCTTTTTGAAATCCTTACCGGGAACGAACTGCCAGGTTCCTTCTTTCCAGGCGAAAGTCGCCAGCAGTTTTTCCGTCACCTGGCGGGTCAACGCCTCATGCAGATCCTGCGGCGTCAACACTCCCATCTCGATCAGCACCGTCCCCTGCAGGCGCCCGCGCTCTCGGCTGAGGTCAACCGACTGATCGCAGTCGAGTTCGCTCAGTACCCCTTCACGCACCAGCATACGCCCGAGACATTCGCTGAGGACATTCGAACGCGTGAAGATGGGGTAACCATCCTTGATGTAGACAACCTTCTTCGCCTGGCCATGTTGCAGGTGGAGCAGGCCGGTCGCCTTTTCCACGTAGAGGCGATGAAGCTGCAACGGGATCGTGTAGTCGGCGATGGGCCGCGGACCACTGGCCTGACGACCGTCAGCGGCAAGAAAGATCCGTTCAAGTAGGGTCTGGAGGGCCGGGCCGGTAAAGGGGCGGGAAAGAAACTCACAGTTGCCGTACGCCGCCACGACCTCTTTGCTCTGGTCCGCGCTCAACGGCGCCGCAGAGGTCATGATCACCGGAATCTCACGGGTTTTGTCATGCTTGCGCAGTGCCTGGCAGATCTTCGGGCCGGAGATCTCGGCCATGTTGTAATCGACCAGCACGAGGTCGTAATCCTCACTCAGGAGCTTACGCAGACCGGTCGCGCCCCGATCGACACTCTCGGCGTTGAATCCGGCCGCATTGAACGCCTGGGTGAGAAAGTTTCTGGTTTCGCGATCGTCGTCAATGATGAGGATATGCCTGGCCATGCTTCGCGTTACTCTCCTGCGGGGTCTTCCGGGTGCGGATGGAGGTATTTTTCCAAAAGACTGCGAATCCGCTCGGTAACCCGGCGATACTCTTCGAGGAATTCATGCTCCGGCTTCAGCCCCCCCTGACCGTAACCGAGGCTGCGGGCAATCTTTCTGAACCCCTTGTCAAAAGAGGAAAAACTGTTGATCGATTTGTCGTGCAGCAGGCGCAGCTTGTTCTCCAGCCGCCGCAGATACTTGTAACCGCTGATCAGTACGTCGGCATCGTCCACCGGCAGCAGATCAAGACCGGCCAGCTGCTGCAGCACGTCAATCGTATTCTGTCGCCGCAGCTCCACATGTTTGCCGGCGTGGAGCATCTGCAGATACTGGGTGATGAACTCGACATCAACCATACCGCCACGGCCGGTTTTGATGTTGACCTGGCCGTCGCTTTCACGGGCGATCTCGTTTTCCATACGGCCGCGCAGACGGTAAATCTCGGCCTGTAATTCCGACGGCAGGGGGCGCTCAAAAGCCAGCTCGGAAATGAGCTGCTGAATCTTGTCGACGAATTCGGGCGGACCGCAGACCGCGCGCGCCTTGAGCATCGCCTGACGCTCCCACGGCTGGGCCGACTCCTGATGATAGCGCCGGAAGGCCTCGAAGCTGGTGACCAGCGGCCCCTGGTTACCCGATGGCCGCAGGCGGGTATCGATTTCATAGACGAACCCTTCGCGGGTCACCAGGGTCAGGACGCTGATGATGCGCTGGGCCAGCTTGGCGAAATACTCGTGGTTGCTGAGCTGGCGGAATCGGCGTTCCTCGGTTTCGGCGACCGGCTCGGTCTGCCCTTCACGATCATAAATGAAGATGATATCGAGATCGGAATGATAGTTCAGCTCCAGGCCGCCCAGCTTGCCCATGCCGACGACGGCAAAAGCGGCGTCGTTCTTCTCACCGCTCTCTTCGTCAACGGTGAAGGGGCCACCGAAACGCACAGCCAGCTCCTTCCGAGCCATGCAACAGGCCTGTTCAAGACAGACTTCCGCCAGCAGTGACAGCTGACGCGCGCCTTCCCCCTGGAGCATCTGCCCGTGCAGGTCGTTCAGGGCGATACGCAGAAACTCCTCGTTGCGGAAACGCCGCAGGGTATCGAGCTTGAGTTCGAAATCCTCGGCGAGGATCATCTGCGCTTCCAGCTCCTCTTTCATCTGTGCGCGATCCTTGCTTTCGGACGCGTAAAAACGTGAAACAAGGGTGTCGAGCAACTCCGGCCGCTGGATAAAAATTCGCGACAGCAGCTGGCTCGACGCGAACAGCGAAACGAGCAGCTTGACGATCGGCGGATTTTCGACCAGCAGGGAGAAATAAGAGGTCCGGGCACGAATCCCACGCAAGAAGGCTTCAAGGTTGTTCAAGGCCTGGTCGGGGTTGGGCGAATCGAGCAGCTCGGCGAGCAGCTGGGGCGCCAGTTTCTCCAGGCAACGCTGGCCGCGTCGGGTCAAGCGCTTGTCTGGCTCGCCACCGCGCAGCATCAGCAGGCTGTCGTAAGCGGCATCCGGGTTGGTGAACCCTTTCTCTTCCAGCAGATCTTTGACCAGATCGGGGTCGGATTCGGGATCGAAGATGAAATAAACGTCGGGACGGATGTTCTGGGTTTCCTCCTCCTCGGTATGGAAAAGGTCGGCAAAGATGGCGCTGACCGCCTGCCGGTGGTTTTCGAGGACCATGGCAAACTCGTCGTAGCCCGGATAGCCGCAACGCCGGGCCAGCACTTCGAGACAGCGTTCATCCTGGGGCAGGTTGTGCGTCTGCTGCTCCTGGACGATCTGAATCCGGTGCTCCACCCGGCGCAGGAAACGGTAGGCCGAGCGCAGAATCGTACAGTCTTCGGAGGTAATCAGTTGTTCCTTTTCCAATTCCCGCAGCATCGCCAGAGAATTGCGCTTCTGCAGCTGCGGCTTGCGCCCGGCGTTGACAAGCTGCTGGGCCTGGATAAAGAACTCGATTTCGCGAATGCCGCCGCGCCCGAGCTTGAGATTGCGCTCCCCCTCCTGTTCGCGCCCGAGACTGGCGTTGATCTTCTGCTTCATCGTCTTGATATCCTCGATCATGCCGAAATCGAGGTAACGCCGGTAGATAAAAGGGCGCAGCCGCTTGAGCAGGAGTTCACCAAGAGGAATCGAGCCGGCCACCGGACGGGCCTTGATCATGGCCGCCCGCTCCCAGCTCTGCCCCCAGGATTCGTAGTAGGTCTCGGCCCCGGTCAGAGAGATCGCCAGGTCGCCGTTGTTGCCGTCGGGGCGCAGCCGGGTATCGACACGGAAGACGAAGCCATCCGCCGTCACCTGGTGCAATGCACGGGTGATCTGTTCGGCCAGTTTGACGAAATAGCGATGGAGACTGATCTTTTCCTTGCGCCGGCCATCACCGGTCGTCTCGCCGCGACTCGACGAGTAGCAATAGATCAGATCGATATCGGAGGAGAAATTCAGCTCGACACCGCCAAACTTCCCCATCCCGAGGATGGTCATTTCGGCTTCCTGCTGCATTCCCCCGTCCCCCTCTTCCAGGGGACGACCGTAATCCTCCTTGAGGCGCAAGCTGCAAATCTCGTAAGCCCGCTGCAGGGATGAGGCGGCCAGCGCCGAAAGCTCGGCCATAACCGCTTCGAGATCGGCCAGCCGGCACAGGTCGCGACTGCCGATGCGCAGGATCTGGCGCGCCTTGTAGAGGCGCAACTGATGCAGCAACGCGTCAAAATCGCTATCTTGGGGGATCAGCACACGCAGATCGCCGAGCATCTGGGCTTCGGCACAGGACTGGTGCAGCCACTTGGCGGCAAAAAGTTCGGAGAAGTAATGACGGTTGCGACAAAGGATGGCGGCCAGGAACGGCGAACCGCCGAGGATCGTCAACAGGTGGAGACGTGATTGCGCTGACGCGAGCACCTGCTGCAGTTGGTCGCGGTCAACGATATCGAAGAGGCGCTCCAGCATATTGAGAGCGGCATCAGGATCGGCAACCGTGAACGTATCGGCCAGGATGGCGGCCAGCAACTCCCGGTCACGGAGCTGTTCATCGATCAGTTTCAGGTTGGTTTTCGCTCGCTCGCCCGCCAGCAGCACGCAGCCGGAAAGCCAGTCGACCAGAGCGGCCTCGTCGCTGTCGAGCAGGTTCAGTTGCGTGAAAATCTCCTGGCGATCGGGAGCCATCGCTTCTCCTTTTTTTCAATTCAGTAACTGTCACACCTTGCTGAAACCGGAAACCCCGACATTCCATCCACAATACGACACTAGCGCATAGTGACGAGCGTGTACAATCGCTCCTGATAATTCCCTTCGGCAACACCGTTTTCAGTAATGATTGCCGTCACCAGTCGGTTGGGGGTGACATCGAAGGCCGGGTTCTTCACCGCGATCCCCTCGGGCGCCAGCTGGATATCACGAACATGGGTGATCTCACGACTGTCGCGCTCTTCGATCGGAATCTGCGAACCATCGCTCAGGCTGAGGTCGATAGTCGAAACCGGCGCCGCAACGTAAAAGGGGATGCCGTGCTCACGCGCCAGAATGGCGACCGTGTAGGTGCCGATCTTGTTGGCGACATCGCCATTCGCAGCGATGCGGTCGGCACCGACGATCACAGCGTCGATCTCCCCTTTGCTCATCAAGTATCCAGCCATGTTATCGCAGATCAGGGTGACCGGGATATTGTCTTTTTTCAGTTCCCAGGCGGTCAACCGCGCCCCCTGCACAAAGGGGCGGGTCTCGTCTGCGAGCACGGAAATCTTCTTCCCCGCCTCGACCGCGGCCCGGATGACTCCGAGGGCGGTCCCATAACCGGCGGTGGCCAGCGCCCCGGCGTTGCAGTGGGTCAGCACGCGCATCCCGTCACTCAGGAGGGGTTGGCCATGTTGCCCCATTTTACGATTGATCGCCTCATCCTCCTGGGTGATTGCCAACGCCTCGTATTCGAGGCCGATCTTCAACTCCAGCACGCTGCGGTCAAGGTTGGCATGGGCAAAGCGCTTCATCCGCTCCAGCGCCCAGGTCAGGTTGACCGCCGTCGGCCGCGTCGCCGCCAGCATGGCGCAGATCGCTTCGAACTCGGCGTAGAACGCGTCGGCTGTCGCCGCTTCGATATCTCGGGCGCCGAACCAGGCCCCGATGGCCGCTGCAACCCCGATGGCCGGAGCGCCGCGCACAACCATGGTACGAATTGCCTCGGCAACCTCTTCGGCGGTTTTATAGTTGTGCCAGATCTCTTCCGCCGGCAGCAGACGCTGGTCGAGCATCTGGCACTGGCCTGCGACAAAACGGATCGGACGGATAACGCTGGTATCGATGGGACAGCTGGACATATCCTGCTCCTGTGAAACGGGGCGTTGCCCGTAAATATTGATTTACGGTAGGGGCACGGCGCGCCGTGCCCCTACGGTCTGAATCGGAATCTGCATTACTATCGGAATCGATTTTCGGACGATGGTTTTGATGCCGATGCCGATGCCGATGCCGATGCCGATGCCGATGCCGATGCCGATGCCGATTAATTATGACCTATTCAGCCAGTTTCTTCTGCATCAGCTCGTTGACCATGGCGGGGTTCGCCTTCCCTTTGCTGGCCTTCATGACCTGGCCGACAAAGAAACCCATCAGCTTGTCCTTGCCCCCCTTCAGTTCTTCGAACTGCCCCTGGTTGGCGGCGATGATCTCATTGAGAATCGCTTCGATGGCACCGGTGTCGCTGACCTGCTTGAGCCCTTTTTCCTCGATCACCTGATCGGCGGTCTTACTCCCGCCGCTGCTCCAGATTTCCTCGAAGACGGTCTTGGCGATCTTGCCGGAGATGGTGTTGTCCTCGATCCGCCCCAGCACACCGGCCAGCAGCTCCGGCGTTACCGGGCAGTCGGCGATGGCGATGGCGTTCTCATTCAGCGCCCGTGAGACCTCGCCCATGACCCAGTTGGCGCAGATCTTGGCATTCGGGTAGAGGGTGACCAGGGCGTCGAAATAGTCGGCCGTCGGCCGCTCGGCCGAGATCACCCCGGCGTCATATTCCGACAACCCGAGCTGTTCACTGTAGCGCCTGATTTTTGCCGCCGGCAGTTCCGGCAGTTCTGCGCGAACCCGTTCGACCCAATCCTCGGAAACCACCAGTGGAACCAGATCAGGATCGGGGAAATAGCGATAATCGTGGGCTTCCTCCTTGCCGCGCATCGAGCGGGTCACGCCGCTGTCGGGGTCGAACAGGCGGGTTTCCTGAACCACCTTGCCACCGTCCTCAATCACATCGATCTGACGCTCCACCTCGTATTCGATCGCCTGTTTGATGAAACGAAAGGAATTGAGGTTCTTCAGTTCGGCACGGGTGCCAAACTCCTCCTGACCCCAGGGGCGGATTGAGACGTTGGCGTCGCAGCGGAAAGACCCTTCTTCCATGTTGCCGTCGCAGACCCCCAGGTAGGTGACGATCTGGTGCAACTGCTTGAGGTAGGCAATCGCCTCCTCGGCGCTGCGCATATCCGGTTCGGAAACGATCTCCAGCAGCGGGGTACAGGCCCGGTTCAGGTCGACCGCCGAACTGTTTCCATCGGTATGGATCAGCTTTCCGGCGTCCTCCTCCATGTGAATCCGGGTGATTCCGATCCGCTTTTTCCCGCTCTCCTCGGTCTCGATATCGAGCCAGCCGTGTTGGCAGATCGGCAGCTCGAACTGGGAGATCTGGTAACCCTTCGGCAGGTCGGGGTAGAAATAGTTCTTACGGGCAAAAATCGAACGCGGCGTAATCGAGTGATTGGTAGCCAGACCGGTCTTGATCGCATACTCGACCACCTGCTTGTTCAGCACCGGCAACGCCCCCGGCAGTCCCAGGCAGACCGGACAGGTCTGGCTGTTCGGCTCCTGACCGAAATCCTTGGAACACCCGCAGAAAATCTTGGTGTTGGTGGTGAGCTGAACATGCACCTCCAACCCGATGACGACTTCGTACTTTGAATCCATCTTAATATCCTTTTCGCTTACAACGGCGCCAGGGTCCCACCGAAATCGGTTGCATTTTCGAACGCCCAGGCCGCCTGCAGAATCTCTGCCTCGGCAAACGGCTTGCCGAACAACTGCAGACCAATCGGCAGCCCTTCGCCACTCATCCCGCAGGGGATGCTCATGCCGCACAGACCGGCCAGATTGAGCGGGATGGTGAAGATATCGGAAAGATACATCTGCAGCGGATCGTCGGCTTTCTCACCGATTTTGAATGCCGGTGTCGGGGCCACCGGGGTCAGCAGCAGGTCGACCTGCTCGAAGGCCGTGAGAAAATCCTGCCGGATCAAGGTCCGCACCTTCTGCGCTTTAAGATAGTAGGCATCGTAATAACCGGAGGAGAGCGCGTACGTACCGAGCATGATCCGCCGCTTGACCTCGTCGCCGAATCCGGCGGCACGGGTCTGCTGATACATTCCGATCAATCCTTCGCCCTCATCCTTGCGCACGCCGTAACGGACGCCGTCATAGCGAGCCAGGTTGCTCGACGCTTCGGCCGTAGCGATCAGGTAGTAGCAGGCGACTGCGTAATCGGTATGCGGCAGGCTGACCTCGACGATCTCTGCGCCCAGTTGCTTGTAGATTTCTATCGCCGCATCGATCGCCTTTTTCACATCGGCGTCGAGCCCGGCGATGAAGTACTCCTTCGGCAACCCGATCTTCTTCCCTTTGATTCCATCTTTCAAGGTGGCCAGGTAATCGGGCACGGGGGTATCGACCGAAGTCGAATCCAGCGGATCGTAACCGGCCACCGCGCCGAGCAGAGTCGCACAGTCCTCGACATTACGGGCCAGCGGGCCGACCTGATCGAGCGAAGAGGCATAGGCAACGACACCGTAGCGGGAAACCCGACCGTAGGTCGGCTTGAGCCCAACCACGCCGCAATGAGATGCGGGCTGGCGAATCGACCCTCCGGTATCGGTCCCGAGAGTCAGGGAGACCTGCCCGGCGGCCAGGGCCGCAGCACTGCCGCCGGAAGAGCCACCCGGAATCCGCTCCAGGTTCCAGGGGTTGCGCACCGGACCGGCCGCGCTGTTCTCGTTTGAGCTGCCCATGGCGAACTCGTCCATATTCAGCTTGCCGACGATCACGGCCCCCTGCGCGCGCAGTTTGGCGACCACGGTCGCGTCGTAAGGCGGGATATAATTGGCAAGGATCTTCGAACCGCAGGTGGTCAACAGATCGCGGGTGTTGAAGATATCCTTCAGAGCGATCGGAATCCCGGTCAGCGGCCCACCGTCCCCAGCCGCCAGCAGGGCGTCGGCCTCCGCCGCAGCCGCCAAAGCCTCGTCGGCGCAAACGGTGATAAAGCTGTTGACCTTGTCGTTGGTCACCGCGATCCGCTCCAGGCAGGCCTGAGTCAGCGCCACCGAGGTCAGCTCCCCGCCGCGCAGTTTCTCGCCCAGTTGTAAAATCGTTAAACTGTTGAGTTCCATTTTCTCTCCAGAATCGTTCTGCCAATGATTTTTCGTATCGTTCTATTCAAGCGATCTGTCGGTATCGGTATCGGTATCGGTATCGGTATCGGTATCGAAGGAATTTTAGCCGGGAAAAACCCGATAGTGATTCCGATACCGATGCCGAATTATCAAACTTTCAGCACCGTCCCAAAGGCCGTGGAGAAAGCCCCGGATACAAGGCTTGCGCAGACTTTACACCGCAGGCGTAGCGGAAGCTACGTCGAGGATGTGGAGGCAAGCATAACGCCGTAGCCGGGGTTTTATCCGCGGACGCTCCCCTACTCGATGACTTTGGGAACCTTATAACAACTTCCATCCCGCTCCGGCGCATTCTGCAGCGCCCGCTCAATCCCGATCGACGACTTCTTCTCGTCCGCCCGGAAAGCGTTGGACATCGGCACGGCATGGGCCGTCGGCTCGATCCCCTCGGTGTCGAGTTCATTGAGCTTATCGACGTAGCCGAGGATGGCATCCATCTGCCCAGTCATCATCTCCAGTTCCTGCGGTTCCAGGGTCAGGCGCGCCAGGCGCGCGACATGTTCAACATCCTGCTGGGTGATTTTCATGAGTCATCCTTGCACGGGTTCTTGTGCTTTCATCTTGAATCGCTATCGCCATCACTATCGGTATCGAAAGGTTGTCTGGGACAAACCTCGAATTCCGCTAGCGATGCCGATAGCGATTTTCTTGATTCTAACCGTTATACCTGCTTATCGGCGAAGGCGCAAACGGCCTCGGCAACCAGCATCAGGGCGTTGCTGTTGGCCGAATCGGGGTGTCCGATAATATGCGGTACGCCCGAGTCGCCACCGATAACGACCAGCGGCTCGAAAGGAACCTGGGCCAGCACCGGAACACCGGTCTTCTGGGCCAGTTTTTCGGCGCCACCACTCTTGAAGATATCGGAGCGCTCACCACAGTGAGGACAGATGAAGCCGCTCATATTCTCGACCATGCCGACGACCGGCAGCTTGAGCTCACGGCAGAAGCTGAGAGATTTCTCGACGTCGGTCAGGGCGACATCCTGCGGTGTGGTGACGACCACGGCGGCCGAGCGCGCGCCGAGCAGTTGCACCGCGCTGAGCGGCTCGTCGCCGGTCCCCGGCGGGCAGTCGAGGAGCAGGAATTCGAGCTCACCCCAGGCCACGTCCGCCAGCAGCTGCTGAATGGCACCGTGCTTCATCGGCCCGCGCATGATGGTGGCATCGCTGTCCGAAGCGAGCAGGAAACCGATCGACATCAGCTTGACGCCATGGGCCTCGAGCGGGTGAATCCCCTCCTCATCGGCACCCGGGCGCTGCCCTTCGAGGCCGAGCATCTTCGGAATACTCGGACCGTGCAGGTCGATATCGAGCAAACCGACCTTCTTTCCCAGCTTGGCCAGCGCCAGGGCCAGATTGACCGCCGTGGTGCTCTTGCCGACCCCGCCCTTGCCCGACATGACGACGACCTTGTTCTTGACGCCGCACATCCGCTTGTCGAGGGCCTGGCGCATCTGAAACTGCTGGTCATTGGGGTTCCCTACCTGTTTCAACGAACAGGATGAATCATTACATCCGTCACAACTTCCCATGATTATCTACTCCTTCAAGGCAACAATGTTATTTGATGGTAGTGCAAAAACTCGCCAACAGCTGTGTCGCTGCATGTGTCTCGCGGCTACGACGGACCTGAGTCCGCCTCAGTGCTCAACTCCTGTGCTCCTTGCTGCCGGCGGTTCTTACTTACCCATCCATTTTGATGCTTTTGCAAAAGCATCTTATTTCGTCCCGGGTGAGACTTCCATCACCAGGGCATCAAGCAGCTCGGTAATTTCTTCGCCGGGAAATTCGGCGCGTTCCAGAGCTGTACGATAGTTTTCCAGCAATGTCTTCATGGCCCGTTGTTCTCCGCGACCATTGTGGATCAGCAGCAGCGAACGAACCAATGAATCGCGGATCGGATCGAGGGCCAGACCACGTTGCAACACCTTGATCGCTTCGTCGTTCCGACCGCTTTTACCCAACAGACCGGCAAGCAGTTCCAGCTGCTCCAGGCGCAGTTCGTTGAGACTCTCGCGCTTCTCCCCCGCAGCCTCCTCGAGATCGTATCCGGCCAGAAATTCGCCGTCCCAGAAGGTCTCGATCTTACGCAGGGCATGCTCCGCCTGCCAGTCGAGGCCACGCTGCAAGGCATAGCGGGCCTGTTTCATCATCCCCTCAACCTCGACCATATCGAGATCGATATAGCGCAGCATCAGGATCCGCTTCTCCGTCGACAGATAATTGTACTTGCGTACCTCGGACCCAAGCCCTTCTTCGAGCGCCTTGCGCAGACGGGAGACGGCGGTGTCGAGGCTGTTGCGCGCTTTCGACGGTGCGCTGTCGGGCCAGAGCTGGTCCATCAGAACTTCGTAGCTCAGGCGCCGGTTGGGTGCGATCATCAACAGTGCAAAGATCTGGCGCGGGGCATGACCGACGGAGCTGAAACTGAAACTACGCCCTTCCAGTTCCAGGCGGAAATGCCCCAGGGAGCAGACCTTGAGCAGCGGAACCAATTGGGCTTTTTCATCCAGGGTTGCGTTCAGGCAGGTTTTCAGCAGCGGACGCAACGCCTCTTCCCCCCTGGTTCCGGCAACCAACCGTACCAGTTCGTGCAGCAATTCAGGAACCAGCCCCCAGAAGAAGGTCTCCTGCCAGCGCGAAACCCGTTCGAGAAATGCCTCCAGATATTCAACGGACGTTTTCTTGTCACCGCCCTGATCATACAACACCGCCAACCAGGCATGAAAGCCGACCCGGTAACGTTCTTCACCGGCAGTCTCGGAGGCGCTCAACCCGGCAGTGAAATGATCCCGCGCCTGATCGCGCAGCTTGAGCAGATAGCAGTTGACCCCGGCATAGAGCAGGTTTTCCAGGCGGAAGAGCACCCCATCAGCAGCGGCTCTATCTTCCAACGCGGTCTGCATATCGGTCAACGACTCGGCTTCGCGCCCGGCCAGTGCCAGGCAGCAGCCGCGGACCTGCAGCAGGCGACTACGCACATGTGCGTTCTTGGCTGCCGGGCCGTCCAGGCAGGCGATTTCGAGCAACTCCAGCGCCCGCTGATAATCACCGCGGGAGAGGCAGGTGGTCGCCTCGAAGAAGTTCAGTAACGGTGAAATCATCCCCAGTTCACCACTCCCGGCAGCGGCTTGACGAACCATCTGCAACTGTTCGCGGAAACCGCGCAGGTCGCCGGCGGCATGCATGACGTCGCAGGCGAGCAAGGGGAGAATTCGATGCTCCGGTTTTTCGGGAACCTCCCAGGCGACACGGAAGGCCTGCTCGAGAAGCGTCCGCGCAACGAGCAGGCGCCCCTGCTGGACCGCGAGCAGAGTCCGCAGCAGGTAGAGCTCCAGTTGCCGGGGCAACAGCTTGTGCTGCTGGGACTCCGCCAGCGCCGTATCGACAAGCCGCTCAACCTGATCAAGGCGGCCGGTCAGAAACAGTTCGACCAGCCCCAGGGCGTAGCTGACGATCAGGCGCTCTTCCACCTCGAGGGTGGCCTGCTCGCTCTCGGCCAACTGGTAGAACAGGTCCACTTTCCCCGCCCAGCGCTCAAAGTAGCCGTCCAGGTAAATCGAGAGCAGGGCCTGCTGGGCCAGCGCCAGCAGTTGGCCGCGCGGCTGGCCGGTCGCCTGGAACAGCTGACTGGCCAGTTCCAGCCAGTCGATCGCATCCTGGCTGCGCTCCTCGAACAGGGCGATGCCACGGACCAACGAAAGCCAGCCGCAACTGGCGGCGGCATCTTCCGGTAGCTGCATCAAAGGGGCCAGCCCACCACGATCGATCAGGCCCAGGCCGTAACTGCTGATCAACTGGGAGACGACCTCGTACTGCCCGGCAGAGATCAGGCATTTCAGCGCGGCCGGAATCTCTTCGTGGAGGCGAAACCAGTCCGCGGCCTTAAGGTAGAGCTGCAGCCGCTCCTGTTCACTGAACTCATGTTCGGCCCGCCGCCGTAACAGCTCGCGGGTCTCCGGAGCGAGGTGCAGAACCGCACTCTTGCCGTTTTGGCGAAGCAGAGAAAGCCCATGCCGGCCGAGATAGTCGAACACCGCGGCGAGATTGTCGATTTCGCTCACATCACAGAGCAGCGCCAGCGATGCCGCTTCGAGCAAGCCCGCCTTGAGCAGGGTGCGCCGCCAGGGGCTCGGGAATTCTTCGGTCAGCAGATCGAACAGCTGTGTTTCCTGCAACTGGGCCGGGTCGGGAATCAGCACCGCCAGACGCCCCAGTAATTGTTGATCTGGTTCGTGGCTGGAGCCTTCGCCGGAGATCAGCAAGCCGCTCAACCAGCGCAGGCGGCGCGGATCGGCCACCGCCCCGTTGCCGTTTGCCGGTGCCGCACTGCGATCACTCGCGCACATGCGCAGCATCACCTTGATCCGGGCCAGCATCTCGACGTTGCTGATCGGCTGCGAGATAAAATCGTAAGCGCCGACCCCGAGACCTTCCGCCCGTGTTTCCGGCGTCGCCACGTGGGCCGTCATCAGCACCAGTGGCAAGCCGCGGGTCCGCGGATTCTCGTTCAGCCTGCGGCACATGTCGAGCCCGTTCATACGCGGCATCTGCACATCGATGAAAGCGCCGTCGATCTGTTCCCGCTCGGCCAGGGCCAGTCCGTCCATGGCGTTCTTCGCCGTCAGCACACGGACCTCGGGCAGATCGAGCTCGATAATCTTGGTCAGCAGCAGCAGGTTGGTCGGATTGTCGTCAACCAGCAGCAGGGTAAATTGTCTGTCCATCTCAGCCATGGTTGTCTCCCACCTCTTTCCGGTGTCACTGGCTTCAGGATCGGTAGCAGCAATTAAAGCGGCATCAGCCCGGCAAATTTACGCAACAGCTTTTTGGTTCCGGCCCGGTCGAAATAGACCGTAACCTTCTGTTTGTCCCCTTCCCCTTCGAGCCGACGCACGGTTCCGGCCCCGAACTTCACATGACGCACCCGGCTCCCCAGGCGCAGGCCACCGCTCTGCTGCTCAGGCTCCGGGGCGGGGACCGCAACCCGTGAGTTGGAACGCTCGACCTGTGGGGGCATCGCTTCCGCTGCCTCGACCTGAGGTTCAGGTTCGAGCAGATCGGCCAGCGATGCCAGGTTGTGCCCCGCCGCAGCCTTGGGCGCGGCAACCGAAGAGGCAACCGGAGCAGCGCCGGGCTCGCCGTCCACCAGTTCCTGCGGAATCTCGGCCAGAAAACGGCTCGGCGGATTGAATTGCCAGGAGCCGTAGACCCGCCGGCGCCGCGCACGCGAAAGGTACAGTTTGCGCATCGCCCGGGTCATGCCGACATAACAGAGCCGGCGCTCCTCGGCCAGCTCCTCTCCCAGCTCACCGGTGCGCGAATGAGGAAACAGCCCCTCCTCCATCCCGGACATGAAAACAACCGGAAACTCCAGCCCCTTGGCCGAATGGAGGGTCATCAACGAAACCCGCTGCAACTGAGGATCGTACTTGTCGATATCGGAGATCAGCGCAACCTGCTCCAGGTAATCCTGCAGCGACCCCCCTTTCGCGGCATGCTCCTCCATCCCCGCCAGCAATTGTTCGAGGTTCTCCAGCCGCCCCCGCGCCTCCTGGCGACCATCGGCCGTCAACGCATGGGTCGCCTCCTCCAGCAATGCCGGGCCGTAACCGCTACGGTCGATCAGTTCCGCCATCAACTGGGGGTACGGCAGGCGCTCCAGCTTGGCGCTGAATTCGTCGATCAGGGCGAGGAATTCAGCGACCCGTTTCGCTGCCGCACCCTTGAGCCCCCCCTGGTCGAGAGCCTGACGACAGGCGGGAAGAAACCCACCGCTGTCCATTTCGTAGGCGGCGATCCGTTCGATCGTGGCATTGCCGATCCCGCGCGCCGGCACGTTGATGATCCGCCGCGTCGAGAGGGAATCGTTCGGGTTGATCAGGATTCGCAGGTAGGCCAGGGCATCCTTGACCTCAAGACGCGAATAAAACTTCACACCGCCGAACATGGCATAGGGAATCCGGCTGGCGCGCAGCGCTTCTTCAAGCGCCCGCGACTGGGCGTTGGTCCGGTAGAAAACAGCCATATCGCGCAGCTCGGTCCCCCGGCGCTGCAGCCGGGCGATCTCATCGGCGACGAAGCGTGCTTCGTCCTGGTCGTCCCCCGCAACTTCAATATGGAGCGGCTCACCGAACGGATTGTCGGTCCACAGCTGTTTGTCACGACGGTCGGCATTGTTCCCGACGACGGCACTGGCAGCTTCGAGAATCCGCTGACTGGAGCGATAGTTCTGTTCCAGGCGGATCACCGTCGTCCCCGGAAAATCGTCGTCGAAACCGAGGATATTTTCGACCTCGGCCCCACGCCAGCGGTAGATCGACTGGTCGTCGTCACCGACGACACAGAGTTCGGTCTGCGGGCCGACCAGCAGCTTCATCAGCCGGTACTGGACGCGGTTGGTATCCTGAAACTCGTCGATCAGCAGGTAGCGGGTGCGCTGCTGCCAATACTGCCGGATCTCGGCGTGCTCTTCAAACAGGCGCACCGTCAACAGCAACAGGTCACCAAAATCGACGGCATTGGCCGCCTTGAGCCGCTGCTGGTAGAGGGCATAAATCTCCGCTGGCAGGCGCTCGTCGGGATCGGCGGAGAAAGAGAGCTCTTCCGGCAGCAGACCGCGGTTCTTGGCCTGATCGATAAAAACCGCAGCAGCCCGGGGTTTGAGCACCTTCTCCGGGATCTCCCGCGCCTTGAGCAGATCACGCAGCAGGCGCTGCTGATCCTGGTCGTCATAAATGGTGAAATCGCGCGAGTAGCCCAGCGCCCCGATCTCGCGCCGCAGGATCTTCACACAGGCGGCATGAAAGGTCGAAACCCAGGGGAGATCGACCCCGTTGAGCAGGGTCTCCAGGCGTTCGCGCATCTCGGCCGCAGCCTTGTTGGTAAAGGTCACCGCCATGATCCGCCACGGTTCGACCCCGCGCTCGCGGATCAGATGTGCGACCCGGTGGGTCAGTGCCCGGGTCTTCCCCGACCCGGCTCCGGCCAGCAACAACAGCGGGCCCCCGTCATGGAGCACGGCAAGCCGCTGCTGCTCGTTCAGTCCGCTCAGCAGATCAGTCATCGTCGTGCTCCAGCGTCCTGCTCATCAGCGCGCGGTTGTAGGCCGTGATCATCTCACGCCGCGAGATGATGCCATAGAGCTTGCGGTGGGTTTCGCGATCGACGACCGGTAGCTGCTCGATGTTGCGATAGCCGATCTTGCGCATCGCCGTATCCAGGTCCTCTTCCGGGTGCACGGTGACGACTTCAGTCGTCGCCAGTTCCTTGACCACGACCAGGTCCATCAGGTCCTTCTCGAAAACCACGCCCATGAAATCCTGGACCGAAATGATCCCGGTCAGCTCCCCTTTGGAATCGACCAGCGGAAAGTTGGTGTGATGAGTCCGCTCGATAAACTTGGCGAACTCACCGAGAGTCATGCTCTCCGGAACCGTCTCGACCCGGTGCGACATGACATCACCGACGGCCAAGCTCTTCATGATGTTCCGTTCTTTACCGGCATCGAGATCGATCCCGGCGCGGGTCAGTTCGACCGTCTCCAGGCTGTCCTTCTTGAAGCGCCGGGCGATCCCGGTACCGATGACGCAGGCGAGCATGATCGGGATGATGACCTCATAGCTGTCGGTGATCTCGAAGAGCAGGAAGATCGCGGTCATCGGTGCGTGGGTGGCGGCGGCGAGGAAGGCCCCCATGCCGACCAGGGCATAGGCCCCGGCGGATAGACCGGCAGCCGGGATCAGGGCGGCGACGATCTTGCCGAAGGTCCCCCCGGCGACTGCCCCGAGAAACAGGCAGGGAGCAAACATGCCGCCCGGCATTCCGGATCCGAGGGTAATCGAGGTCGCGACCATCTTGGCTACAACCAGCGCCGCCAGCAGATACCAGGCGTGATGACCGTAGAGGACGCTGCTCATGAATTCGTAACCGTTACCGAAGATCTGCGGAAAGAACACGCCGATCAGACCGACCGCCAGCCCGCCGATCACCAGCTTGGCGAAGAAAGGAAGCTCAATGGCGCCGATCCGGTCCTTGATCCGGACATGCAGGTCGATAAAGCCTGCCGCCAGCCCGCCGATCACCAGGCCGAGGAGCATGTAGAGGCCAAGTTCCCAGAAATTGGCGACAAAGTAGGGGGGCGCAATCAGCTCGGAGTGATCCCCCAGCAAGGCTCGCGAGAGGACCGTCGACATGCTGCTGGCGATAACGATTGAGGTGAAGCTGGCAAGCTCAAAGGAGGAGAGCAGGACGATCTCGGTCGCGAAGAAGACCCCGGCAATCGGGGCGTTGAAGGTCGCCGCAACCCCGGCAGCCGCACCGCAGGCAACGAGCACCTTGAGCCGGTCGCCGCTCATCTTGAACAGCTTGCCGAACTGGCTGCCGATCGTTCCGCCGATCACCGCGATCGGCCCTTCCTGCCCGGCGCTCCCGCCGGCCCCCAGAGTGATGGCCGAGGCCAGCCCCTTGGTGAACAACGGCCGCATCGGCAGCTTGGCTCCCTTCAGGTTGACCTTGACCAGGAAGGCGGCAAAGCCCCCCTTGAGGTCCTTCCGGAAAAACATCCACAGCGGGATCAGCAGCAGGGCGCCGATCGCAGGGAAGAACATCACCAGCAACCGTTGTGGCGTCCAGTAATCCAGCGAGATGTTAAAGAGTTCGAGCCCCTGTTCGATAACCAGCCAATGGACCAGCTCGATGGCCTTACGAAACAGGTAATTCCCCAGTCCGCCGAGGAGGCCGATCACCACAGCGAGGATAATCAGAAAGGTATTTTCACTGACTCTCAGGCTGTTGAGCAGAAATTGAAGCGATTTTTGCAAATGAAGCATGACACCATCAAACTATCCGGTCACACACCTGACGACATCGTCACGTGCGTTCCGGGCGACCCCAACCGGATTGAAAACGTAGAATTCTTCTTGTTTCTTGGTACTTAACAACGCAAACAGTAAGTTTTACGCCATGCATTACAGGAGGTCAAGTGAGGATTCCCCGTGAGAGGAATTATCCCTCTGCAGCACTCAATCGGGAGTCTGGCCACCCCCCCCCGGAAAAGCACCCAAGCCACAGAATTCCCTCTGCACATGCACCCGGATGCCTGTTTAAGGGGGGACATATATATCGCTGCATGCTATATGAAGTGACAAATAATTGTTCCATGGCGGCACAAATTCGGAAGCACATTCACATACGATGACATAATGGGGAGTCAATGAGTCTGGTTTTTTTAGCTATTGCGGTCGGCATTCTCATTCTTATGGCGGTCCTCGGCTTGGTCGTCGGCGTCAGCAACGATGCGGTCAACTTCCTCAATTCACCGATCGGAGCCAAAGTTGCCTCACGCAAAGTGATCCTCGCGGTCGCTGCTTTCGGCCTGTTTTGCGGAGTTCTCTTCTCCAGCGGCATGATGGAAGTCGCCCGCAAAGGGATTTTTCATCCGGAAGTTTTCACCATGCCGGAATTGCTGACGATCTTCCTCGCGGTCATGATCAGCAACAACATCCTGCTCGACCTGTTTAACACTTACGGTCTGCCGACATCGACCACCGTATCCATTGTCTTCGGGCTGCTCGGTGCGGCGGTGAGCGTTTCGTTGCTCAAGATTGCTGCGGCCGGTGACAGCCTGACCACCCTTGGTGATTACATCAATTCCGCCACGGCGATCGCCATCATCATGGGCATTCTTTTTTCAGTCGCGGTTGCTTTCGTCTGCGGTGCACTTGCCCAGTTCCTGACCCGGCTGCTCTTCACCTTCGATTACCAGAAGCGGATGAAGCGTTACGGCGCCATCTGGGGCGGCATGGCCATGGCATTCATTACCTATTTCATCCTGATCAAGGGGGCCAAGAATGCCGCCTTCATGACCGGGGAGAATATTGCCTGGATTATGGGCCACGGACCACTCGTCATTAGTGGAGCCTTTGTTATTTCAGCAATGGTTCTGCAGGCCCTCCAGTTAATGAAGATCAACATTCTCAAACCGATCATTCTCGTCGGAACCTTCGCCTTGGCCCTGGCCTTCGCCGCTAACGACCTGGTTAACTTTATCGGCGTACCAATAGCTGGCCTACACGCCTACAAGGCCGCTCTGGCAAGTGCCGATCCGCTGCACACCGGCATGGCGGCTCTAGGGCAAAAAGCGCCCTCGGAAACCTTCTATCTCCTTCTCGCCGGCATCATCATGGTGGGCACGCTCTGCTACTCACGCAAGGCGCGCAGTGTCACGGAAACCACCATCCAGCTCAGCCAGCAGGAAGAAGGTGCGGAGCGCTTCGAATCGAT
>PKUG01000095.1 GCA_002869665.1 Desulfuromonas sp.
TAGCCCCTTTTTGACCCTAAAAAGGGCGTTTTAAGCGCTAAAAAAGGCTGATAACTTAATAAAACCTTTTTATCCTAGATAGTTATCTTGGTCCGACCCAATTCTCCTAAGACGACCCCATTCTCCTAAGAAGTTAATGGCAATGAGGCGAGTACTGAAATTTATTCTTTTGTCTATTGATCTTGTTTTCCGAATTCCAGATTTGCTTTCGCAAAAGATTTCTGCAACTCGGTCTCCATTGCGGGCATTACTTCTGCCATGTAATTACCCATTTTTGACATTGCAGACTTTCCAATGGGAGAACCATAAAAATCAGCCAGTGCACTCAGCTCATCAGCAGTAAAATTATTGATCAGGGCAGATTCAATTGATTTTGTTAGAGAGTCGAGATCCAGGTGTTTTGTGAGCAGGTCTTTGAAAAGTTGTCTATCTTCAGGTGGAAGATTGACAGATACCTTTTCTGCTAAATCTTCAAACAGCGCGCGCGGCGGGGTGGAGTTAAGGTAGCGCTGAGCCTGGGCTTCTCTGTTTTCAAAAGAGTTCTCGATGCCGTAGGAATTTGTCGTCAGCAAGACAAGTATCAAGATGAATGCAAATTTTTTCATTGTTCTCTCCGTATGTGATGTGAAAGGAAAGGGCGCGGGTAGCTCTTTACTTATTTAAAGATATTCAGGAAAAGACTCAGCGAATCATTTCACGATCAATTCCCTGGAGTTGATATTGTACCCAACAAGAATTGCGACCTCGTCCTTGACTGAGTAAACGAAGGTCTCGACGGCATCGCCCTGCTCGAACTTTGTTGTCTGTTGGATGGTGACCGAGGTTGAAAAATTAAAGGTCCTGACGTTCCAACCGCCTTCCTCTGTTGAAACAACCTGGCCGAGCTTGCGGCCGACGGCACTCATGAGTTCGCAGAAGCTTTCTTCGGAAGAGACCTTTTTAAAGTCATCGCTTGCTGCTTCATAGATCGCCTTGTAGTTTTCCGCGTTATATTGCTGGTGGAATTTTTCTATCTTGGTTGTGGCGACAGATTTAGCGGCTGTCATGTCGCCACATGCTGACAACAGTAAACAGGTAAGGCACAGGCAAAAAAGACTGGCAAACTTTCTCATGACCCCTCCGTGCAAATTGTGAAAAGTGAGTGTGATTTGATTCGGACTTAAGAGTAGAACGCAAAAAGCCGTCAGCGGGAGTTCCGACTGACGGCTTTGTTTTGTCTGATTTGTTCATCCCATCCCCCGGTAGAATCCTGAACTCTTATATCAGGATTCCCGGGGGGATTCAAGCAACGGGAGGGTTGATGCTGTGTCTTCCAGCTACTGGACGCTGTACCCGCGTGCTTCGAGGCAGGCTTTCATGGCCCGGTTATAGTCTTCGCGCTTACTCTCGACCTGATAGCTGTCGACGCCACCGCCGGGTTGGGTGGGGTCGAAGTCGGTCTGGCTGCGGGCCCAGATGTGGCACTCGTAGCGGTCGAGGGCGATCTGTTCGTCACTCTGCCCTTCCCTGGGATAGACGAACAGTTTGTCCGGCGTTTCAGGCTCGACGCTGATCTGGCTGTCAGACGGTGCCTCGGTGACGACATAGGCGCGATATTCCGGGGCCCATACGTAGTAGGTGTCGGCCGCGTAGTAGTAAGGGATGCCGCCGTACCAGATCGTCGTGTAGCCGTAGGGGAGGAAGTTGACGATCAGGCCAATTGGCGGCCGGACGACGACGTAATAGTCGTGATAGGGGCGCCACCAGACGCCACCGGAGAAGTAATAACTGGTATCGCGGTATTTGATGATCCGGCGATCATGCGGCAGGGTTCTGACCGACGAACCACGCTTCGGATAGTAGCGGTCGTGGTGATGGCGCTGATCCTTGACGTAGCCGTGCTTAACGTATTCCTGTTCGCTGTAGCGTGGTTCCGGGCGGTGGAAATCGGGACGTCTCGTCTCCTGGCGGTGGAAGTCGGGACGTCTTTTCTCCTGACGCGTCTCGCGATGACGCATCTCGACGGGCAGCTGCTGGCGCGGTTGTGGTTTACGGATGATCTGTGGTCCGTTGTGTGGTTGTTGTTGCGGCGGGGCGGCGAACAGCGGGCCGCCTGCCAGGACCAGCGCGATCGTGGTCATTGCCAGTATGAGAATTGAATTTTTCAGTGTCATAAGTGACTCCCTTGGCGGTTCGGCGGGCGGGGTGGGCCTGGAATGACCGGCCTCCCCCTGCTCCTGCCGCTACTGGACGCTGTAGCCGCGCCCTTCGAGGCAGGCCTTCATCGCCCGCCGATAATCGTTGGCCTTGTGTTCGACGGCTGCCGAGCGACGGGCCGCATCGCGATCGAGTCGCCGGGTGGCGACGGCGGCCTCCTGCTGGACAGCCGCATCGGAGGCGGCGCCGAGCAGGGCTCCGGCGACGGCACCGATGACCGCACCCTGTCCGGTACGATCACTGGACGAGCCGATCGCTGCACCGACCAAAGCCCCGGCGACGGCACCGATGGCGGTGTTCTGGCCGTCAGGCTGAACCGGCTCGACGACGACCCGCTGGTGCGGGGCGACACCCGTCGCGCTCGGATCGAAGCCGGTCTGGACGACGGCCCAGACATAGCACTCGTAGCGGTCGCGATCCTGCTGGGCGGGGCTTTGGCCGTAGAGTGGATAGAAATAGACTTCGGTCGAGGCCTGGGGTGCAGGGGAATCGAGCAGGCGCACTTCACGGTATTGCGGCGCCGGGGCGCAGGCGGAGAGAAACAGGGCCGCGCCGAGGATGACTCCCAAGGTCAGATAAAAGCGGCTTTGACGATGGCTTTGTCTCTTATTCATAAGCATTCTTGGCTCCATTCTTGATGGTTACCCTCTCCTCGGCTGGTGAAAACGGTTCGGTGTGACGCTAGTAGAGTGAATAGGTTTTCAACAGCTTGCTACCGGTTTAGAACGCGGGAACGTGGAGATGCGTTTACCCCTCCATTCTATCACCGTGAGCAGGGGGTGGAAGAGCGTAAGCCGAGAATTAATGTAAAGAATTGTTAAGGGAAATGGGTGCCGAGTCTGCTTGCGCGCTGCAGAGCAGACCCGGCTGTATGGGGAGAAATCAGAACAGCAGCACCGGGCAGGTGACGTTATGGAGTACGTAGTTGGCGACCGAGCCGAAGACGACGTCACGGATCTCGCCACTACCGGCCTTGCGGCCGATGACCAGCAGACGGAAATCCTCCTCATTGGCGATTCGCGGAATCACCCGGCGCGGCATGCCGAACTCCAACCGTTCTTCAACATTGAAACCGGCCTCGCGTAACTGGGCGGCCAGCCCGGCGAGCTTCTGGCGCGCTGCTTTTTCGGCGTTCTCCCGCACCATCTCGACCTGGAAATCGGGGATCATCCGGTAGGCGAGCTGATCGTTGATGACATGGAGCAGGGTGACGTGGGCCGGGAAGCGGTTCCAGTAGGCGATGAAGTCTGCCATGGTTTTCCGGGTCGTCGGCGTGTCGTTGACCGGGATCAGAATTCTGGGTTCCATAGGGGCTCTCCTGTGTCGTGATGCCCGCTTCAGGCGGGGCTGTTCAGGCCGGATTCCGTGGTCAGCGAGATTTCGATCCGCTCTTTCCCGCCACCGATATTCTTCCGTTTCAGGGTGATCCCGCCCACTTCGCCCGTGCTTTTCAGATGGGTGCCGCCGCAGGAGACCCGGGCGAAGCCGGGAACTTCCCAATAGCGGCGCTGAGTCTCGGGATCGGAGTAGTCGCTCACGACCGGTTGGTCGGCGGCGATCAGCGCTTCGGCGTCGGCCAGCAGTGTGGGAAAATGGGGTTTAATGCTGCTGTCGAGCAGAAAGTCGAGCCGCGCCTTCTGTTCCCCGATGTGGGCGCCGATCTTTTCGATGCCGGGAAAGCGGCGGTAAACGAGTTCGAGAATCAGTTCCGCGGCAAAGTGCAGGCGCATCAGGCGGTAGCGGCGCGGCCAGTCGATGGCAACGGTTACCGGGGTGCCGACTTCAAGACCATGTCCTTCCGGGAGGCGGTAAAGGATGTCGTACCCCTGTTTGCGCGCCTCCAGCACCTCCAGGCCGTTGATCGTCCCGGCATCGCTCTCCTGGCCGCCGGAGAAGGCGTAGAAGATGGTTTCACGCAGGCTGACGCAATCCTCCGCGACTGCGGTGACGACAGTGTCGAGTGTCGTCCGGTACGGGTCGTCCCAGAACAGCTTAACGGTCATCGCTATGCCCCTAACCGTAGACCAGGCGTGGCAGCAGCATGACGATATCGGGCCAGTAGGTCAGCAGCATCAGGATGGCGATCTGGATCAGCAAAAACGGCATGACCGCTTTGGAGACATAGACCAGATCGCGGTTGACCGTCGCGCCGGAGATGTAGAGGCTGACCCCGAGCGGCGGGGTGCAATAGCCGATCCCCAGGTTGATGGTCATCAGCAGGCCGAAGTGCATGGTGTCGATACCGAACTTGCTGAGCAGCGGCAGAAAGATCGGCGTCAGGATCAGGGTCGCCGAAATGATATCCATGAACATGCCGATGATCAGCAGCAGAATGTTGACCGCCAGCAGGAAAACCCAGGGGGACGAGATACTGTCGACGACCGCGGTAGCGATCTTGTTGGGGATCTGCTCGAAGGTCAGGTATTCGCCGAAGACCGAGGCGCCGGCGACGATGACCAGCAGGGTCGCCGAGGTGACCGCCGAGGAGACGATGACCCGCTTGATATCCTTCAGTTGCATGTCGCGGTGAATGCAGATCTCGACGAAGAAGGCGTAGAAACAGGCGACGACCGCCGCTTCGTTGGCGGTGAAGAGGCCGGAATAGATGCCGCCGAAGATCAGCACCGGCAGGAACAGCGCCCAGATACTCTCGCGGATGACCGCCCAGGCTTCCTGCAGCGTCGGGCGTTTCGTGGTTTCCAGGCCCTGCTTCTTGCAGACGAAATAGGCGTACAGACTCATGGCGACCATGATCAGGAGGCCGGGGATGAAACCGGTGAGGAACAGGGCTTCCAGGGGATCGTTGCTGACCATCGAGTAGAGGATCATCGAGATCGACGGCGGGATGATGACACCGAGGATCGGCGCCGTGGTCATGATGCCGACGGAAAACTGCTCGTCGTAGTTGTTCTTGATCAGGGCCGGAATCATGAAGCCGCCGATGGCGACGACCGTGGCGACGGTCGAACCGGAGATAGCGCCGAAGAAGCCGCAGGCGAGGACCCCGGCCATAGCCAGACCGCCGGGGAGGAAGCCGACCAGGACGTTGGCGGTCTTGATCAGCTTTTCGACGATGCTGCCGGTGGTCATGATGTTGCCGCAAAGGACGAAGAACATCACCACCGCCAGGGCGAACTTGTCCATGCTGCGGTAGAGGACTTCAATGACGATTTGCGGGTCAATGTCGAGCAGGAAGACAAGGCCGAAGGTGCCGGTGAAGAACAGCGCCATAAAGACCGGAACGGTGCCGGCCAGGCAGCCGAGGAGCAGAGCGAGAATGAACAGGTAACTTGAA
>PKUG01000165.1 GCA_002869665.1 Desulfuromonas sp.
ATCGAGGCGGTCAGACGTGGTGCCTGGAACTTCCTGCTCAAGCCGATCCAGGACATGTCGGTTCTGATCCATGCGATCGACCAGGCCCTGGAACGGTCACGGCTGATCGCCGAGAACCGGGCCTACCAGGAGCACCTCGAAGAGGAAGTTACCCGGCGTACCGACGCCCTGCAACAAGCTCTTCAAGACCTCAACACCTCGCACGTCAAACTCCGGGAAAGCGAAGGCAAGTACCGCTCAATCTTCGAAAACCTTCAGGATGTCTATCTCGAAGTCTGCCTGAACGGAAAAATCCGCGAAGTCAGCCCCTCAATCTCAAACATCACGACCTATACACGGGAGGAAGTCCTCGCTCTTGAGGTGCCCTCAATCTTCCCCAACCGCCGGGATCGCAAGAAAATGCTCTCCCGATTGCGCGCCGAGGGGCGGATCACCGACTATGAACTCTATCTGCGGAACAAAACCGGCGCCCTGATCCCCTGTTCCCTCAATGCCTGCTATCAGCAGCCACCCGATTTGAGCGGCGACATTGTCATCTGCACAACCATTCGGGACATCACTGAGCGGAAACAGGCCGAAGAACGTATCGAATACCTCGCCTACTACGATGCCCTGACCGGATTACCGAACCGGCGCCTGCTCCTCGATCGTCTGGAACATGCGATCTCCCATGCCCAGCTACATAACCATTACGGAGCGATGATCTTTCTTGATCTCGACCGCTTCAAGAACATTAACGACTCTCTCGGCCATCCGGTCGGTGACGCCCTGTTGCGTCAGCTCGCCCTGCGCCTCGGCACCAACCTGCCTGCGGAGGATTCCGTGTCCCGCCTCGGCGGTGACGAATTCGCCGTACTTCTCACCGATCTCGGCCAGGACCGCGAACAGGCCGCGGTGACGGCAAAGGTCAAAGCAGAAGAAATCAAGCAGAGCCTGGCTGAAAAATTCGAGATCGGCGACCACGAGTTGCATGTCACACCCAGTATCGGGGTGGCGATGTTCCCCAGCGAGGAGGAGCCGGAAACCGGCAATGACATCCTGCGCTACGCCGACACCGCCATGTACCGGGCCAAGGACGATGGGCGTGACACGATCAGGTTTTTCCTGCCGAGCATGCAAACCGCCGCGGACACCCGGTTGGGGATCGAAAAAGAATTGCGTCAGGCTCTCGAGCTCGACCAGCTCGAACTGTATTTCCAGCCGCAGGTTAATCTGCATGGTGAAGTTGTCGGTGCCGAATCGCTGCTGCGTTGGCCACACCCGGAAAAAGGCTTCATCTCCCCGGTGAACTTTATCCCGATTGCCGAAGCCTCCGGATTGATCTTCCCTCTCGGAGAGTGGGTCCTGCGCAAGGCCTGTGAGCATCTGAAACTCTGGGAGCAACAGGGGTTGAACCTGCCGCACCTGGCGATCAACATCAGTCCGCGCCAGTTCCATCAGGCCTCTTTTGTCAGTCAGGTTCGCAAGATCCTGGAAGAGACGGAAGTGAATGCGAATAAAATCGAGCTGGAGCTGACCGAAGGGATCATCATCGACAATACCCAGGAATCGATCATGAAAATGTCGGCCCTGAACAAGCTCGGCCTGCAACTGTCGATCGATGATTTCGGTACCGGCTACTCCTCCCTCGCCTACCTGAAAAAAATGCCCCTGAGCATTCTCAAGATCGACCAGTCGTTCGTCCGCGACATTGAAACCAACGCCAACGACGCGGCGATTGTCGACACCATCATCTTCATGGCCAGCCATCTCAACCTCAAGGTCATTGCCGAGGGGGTTGAAACGGAAACCGAGCTCAGCATCCTCAAGGAGAAAGGCTGCCAGTTCTTCCAGGGCAACTATTTCGGCAAGGCCATTCCGGAGGAGGAGTTCCTCCAGCGGCTGCGTTGCGGCAACACAGTCCCGGCCTGATCTCCGACAGGGGATTATTTCTTTTCAACAGCGGAATAAACAGTTACAACAACGTTGCCGCAACAGCGGACAATGTGCAGATGACAAAGAGAACCAAGGAGTCAACATGAGTCAACCCAGCGTAAAACTGCAAACCAACAAAGGCGAAATCGTCATCGAACTGGACGCGGAGAAAGCTCCGATCAGCACGGAGAACTTCCTCAGTTACGCCCGTGATGATTTTTACGCCCAGACCATCTTTCACCGCGTCATCCCCGGCTTCATGATCCAGGGGGGCGGTTTCACCCCGCAGATGAAGCAGAAAAAGACCAAGGGTGAGATCAAAAACGAGGCCGACAACGGGCTGCAGAACGTGCGCGGCAGCATCGCCATGGCCCGAACCCAGGTTGTCGACAGCGCCACCTGCCAGTTTTTCATCAACCTGAGTGACAACAGCTTCCTTGATCATCAGGGGAAAACACCGAACGCCTACGGTTACGCCGTCTTCGGGCGGGTTACAGAAGGGATGGAGGTTGTCGATCTGATCGCCAAGGTCGCCACCGGAAACTTCGGACACCATCAGGATGTCCCCAAGGAACCGGTCATCATTCAGGCAGTCACCATCGTCGAATAAGTTCAACTGCTGAAGCCTCTGACGAGGCTTCAGCTTTTTTACGGCCATGTCTCTGAATGTCTCGTAACAGCCATCGGTAGCCTTATGGATTTCCTCTCACTGGCCGGAATTGCCGTCGCCCTGGCGATGGATGCCTTTGCCGTCGCCCTCGCCGCCGGGCTGATCCTGCCGCGCCTGACCTTTCGACACCTGTTCCGTTTCGGCTTTCACTTCGGGCTGTTCCAGGCCCTGATGCCGATCCTCGGCTGGTTGGCCGGAATCAGTCTGCGCTCTCATATCGAAGCTTACGATCACTGGCTGGCCTTCGTCCTGCTGTCTCTGGTCGGCGGCAAGATGCTCAAGGAAGCCTTGACCAGGGATGAGGATACCCCACGCGAAGGGGACCCGACCAGGGGGCTGTCACTGATCATGCTGTCGATCGCCACCAGCATCGATGCCCTGGCCATCGGCCTGAGCCTCTCCCTGCTCGGGATCACCATCTGGACTCCGGCACTGGTCATCGGCCTGACCGCCTGCGCCCTGACCGTTTGCGGTATGCTGCTCGGCAGTCGACTGAGTGCGGCCTGGGGGCAGCGTGTTGAAATTGTCGGCGGCTTGCTGTTGATTGCAATCGGCGCTAAAATCCTCATCGAACATACCCTTTTGACCTGAAACGATCGCCCATGAATCAAACCGCCATACGCCTTCCCGCCGAATGGGAACCGCAGGACGCCGTTCTGCTCGCCTGGCCCCATACCGACAGTGACTGGGAACCGCTGCTTGACGAAGTCAGCGCCGTATACGTCGAGATCGCCCGCCAGATCGTCCGTTTCGAACAGCTGATTATTCTGACCCTCGAAGCCGATCGCATTCGCGACCAACTGGCCGAAGCCGGTGTCGACTGTACGAAGATCCATTTCTGCCGGGCTGCTACAAACGACACCTGGATCCGCGACTTCGGCCCCATCACTGTTTACCGGGATGGGGATCCGGAACTGCTCAATTTCGGGTTCAATGGCTGGGGACTCAAATTCGCCGCCGATCGTGACAATCAGGCCACCCTCATGCTGGCAGCTGGCGATCTGCTGCGCCCATTGCCACTGCAGACCTGCGGACTGATTCTCGAAGGGGGGAGCATCGAGAGTGATGGGGAAGGTACGCTGCTGACCACGACGAATTGCCTGCTCAACGGCAATCGCAATCCGCATCTGAATCGGGATCAACTGGAGACACAACTGAGTGGACTCTTCGGCAGCAGCCACTGGCTCTGGCTTGAACACGGCTGGCTGGCCGGAGATGACACCGATGCCCATATCGACACTCTGGCCCGTCTCTGCCCTGACGACACGATCCTGTACGTCCAATGTCCGGATAAGGATGACGAGCATTACGCCGAACTCAAAGCAATGGAAAAGCAACTGGGCCGTTTCAGAACCAGAACTGGTGCCCCGTTCCGACTGCGGCCGCTCCCCTGGCCACAAGCCTGCTACGATGGAGAGGAACGGCTGCCGGCGACCTACGCCAATTTCCTGATCATCAATGATGCCGTACTGGTGCCGACTTATGCCGATCCCCACGACCAGGAGGCCCTGACAACGATCACCACCGCCTTCCCCGAAAGGGAAGTCATCGGTATCGATTGCCGGCCGCTGATCCGCCAGCACGGTTCATTGCACTGCGTGACCATGCAATTACCGCAAGGAGTCCTGCCATGAAAAATCTCAAGGTTGGCCTGATCCAACAAAGCTGCTCCGGTTCACGCCGGGACAACATCGCCAAAAGTCTGGCCGGCATTCGTGACGCAGCCAGCCAGGGGGCTGAACTCGTCGTTCTGCAGGAATTACATTGCAGTCTCTACTTCTGCCAGACGGAAGAAACGGGGCTCTTCGACCTCGCCGAGACAATCCCGGGCCCGGCAACGCAAGAGTTCAGCCTGCTGGCGGCAGAACTCGGGATCGTCCTGGTTGTCTCACTGTTTGAAAAACGGGCAACCGGACTCTATCACAACACCGCGGTCGTCTTTGAAAAGGACGGCACAATCGCCGGAACCTATCGCAAGATGCACATCCCCGACGATCCCGGCTATTACGAAAAGTTCTACTTCACCCCCGGCGACCTCGGCTTCAACACCATCGAAACCTCGGTCGGACGCCTCGGCGTCCTGGTCTGCTGGGATCAGTGGTACCCCGAGGCCGCACGTTTGATGGCCCTGGACGGCGCCGATCTGCTGATCTACCCGACCGCCATCGGCTTCGACCCGGCGGATACCGAAGCGGAACAACAGCGTCAGCGCGAAGCCTGGATCACCGTCCAGCGCGGCCATGCCGTGGCCAACGGACTACCGGTCATCGCCGTCAACCGGGTTGGCTTCGAAGCCGATCCCAGCGGCCAGACGTCGGGGGCTCAATTCTGGGGGAGCAGTTTCGTCACCGGCAGTCAGGGGGAGTTTCTCCTTCAGGCGAGCAATGACAAAGAAGAGGTCCTCTGCGTCGAGATCGATCTCGAACGCAGTGAAAATGTCCGCCGGATCTGGCCCTTCCTGCGCGATCGCCGGATCGATGCCTACGGCGACCTGACCAAGCGCTTTCGGCGCTAAGCTTAAAAGAGAGATTATTCACCACAGAGACACTGAAGCACTGAGGAAAACCTATTCAAGATCCTTATCTCTGCGTTTCTGTACTTCGGTAGCTAAACAATAAAAAAGGCGAGCTTTGCAGCTCGCCTTTTCAGGTTCTTGGTGACTTAAAAAGATCAGATTCCCCCCCGGGATTTGAGTGATGCGACGCGATCGGTCCGCTCCCAGGTAAAGTCAGGGAGTTCACGGCCAAAGTGGCCGTAGGCAGCGGTCTGGCGATAAATCGGCCGCAACAGGTCGAGCTGTTCAATAATCGCA
>PKUG01000139.1 GCA_002869665.1 Desulfuromonas sp.
AGCCGAACGCCTACAGCCAGGATGGCGGTCTCGCCGTTCTCTACGGCAACCTCGCTGAGGACGGCTGTATTGTCAAAACCGCCGGAGTCGATGAATCGATCCTCAAGTTCAGCGGTCCGGCGCGGATTTTCGAGAGCCAGGAAGCGGCGATCGAAGGGATCCTCGGTGACAAGGTCAAGGCCGGGGATGTTGTCGTTATCCGTTACGAGGGGCCGAAGGGTGGCCCCGGTATGCAGGAGATGCTCTACCCGACCAGCTACCTGAAGTCGAAGGGGCTGGGCAAGGCTTGCGCCCTGATTACTGATGGCCGTTTCTCGGGTGGAACCTCGGGATTGTCGATCGGGCATATGTCACCGGAAGCCGCAGAAGGGGGCGCGGTCGGATTGGTTGAGGAAGACGATATGATCGTCATCGATATCCCTGGCCGGGCCATCGACATGCAGGTCTCCGCAGAGGTTCTTGATAAGCGCAAGGAGGCGATGCTCGCCAAGGGCACAAAGGCCTGGCAACCGGAACAGCGTGATCGTGTCGTCAGCCGGGCTCTGCAGGCCTATGCGGCGATGACGACCAGCGCTGCGCGTGGTGCCGTACGGGACCTGGAACAACTGAAATAAACATCAAAGATGGGGTTAACCACTCCGTTCTCTCCTTCAACGCTGTCACAAGGCCAGCCGGATACCGGCTGGCCTCTTTCTTTGTCTTTGGTCCTGAGTGGTTAACCGTAAAAAGAAGCCTTAATGATCATAAAAATGACCTGCGCCGGTTGGCCATGCTTCCCCCTTTGCGGTATGATTTCAGCGTGTTCTGAAACCGGAGGACGTACTCCTTTGCGTTCCGCAGAAAAATACCACTACTTTTTCCAACCTCCTGGCGGAGGCTGGCCTGAATACGGTTACTCATCATGACGACATCCGAATTGAGCAAGAAAAACATCCTGATCGTCGGCGGCGGCTTTGCCGGTATCGGCTGTGCGAAGAAACTGGCGAACTGTGCTGCATCCATCACCCTGATTGACCGGCACAACTATCATCTTTTTCAGCCCCTGCTTTACCAGGTCGCGACTGCGGTCCTGTCGCCGGCGGATATCGCTTCCCCGATCCGGCATATCTTTTACAAGCAGGAGAATGTCAGGGTTGGAATGGGTGAATTGAGCGGCGTCGATCTCGAGAAACGGATCGCCCATTTTGATAATGTTGACGTGAAGTACGACTATCTGGTCCTTGCTGCCGGAGCCCGGGACGAATATTTCGGGAAAGACGAATGGGCGCAGTTAGCCCCGGCGATGAAAACCATCGACGATGCGCTTGATATCCGTCGGCGTGTCCTCATGGCTTACGAAGCTGCCGAATGGGAGGCCGACGAATCGGCGCGGCGGGCCAAGCTGACGTTCGTGGTTGTCGGCGGCGGGCCGACCGGGGTGGAGATGGCCGGTGCCCTGAAAGAGATTGCGGCGAAAACAATTCCGAAAGATTTCAGCAATATCGATACGACAACCGCCAGGGTCATCCTGGTCGAAGGGGGCGGTCGCTTGCTGGCGGCAATGCCGGAGAAAGCGAGTGAACAGGCGATGCGCGACCTCGAAAAGATGGGGGTCGAGGTCCGCCTCAACAGCTTCGTGACCGATATCAGCCCGGGGATGATTTCTATTGGGAACGAGAAACTGGCTGTTGAAAACATCATCTGGGCGGCTGGGGTCCGGGCCTGTAAATTTACCGAAACGCTCGGTGTCGAACTTGACCGTGCCGGGCGTGTGGTCGTTAATCCTGACTTGTCGATTCCCGGTCATCCCGAGGTCTTTGTTGTCGGTGACCTGGCACATGCCTTCGATGAAAAGAGCGGCCGACCGGTCCCCGGGGTCGCCCCGGCGGCGATCCAGATGGGCGAATATGTGGCGGAACTGCTCGGCAGGGAAATCGAGTCCGGAGCGGCTGAGGCAGAGCGCAAGCCGTTCCGTTATCACGACAAGGGTTCGATGGCGACTATCGGCCGCAACAGGGCTGTCGCCGCAATTAAAGGGCGAACCTTCTCCGGATTCCCGGCCTGGCTGTTCTGGGGGATTGTCCACCTGATTCCGCTGGTCGGTTTCCGGCGGCGGCTGTCGGTGATGTTCTCCTGGGCGTGGTCCTACTTCTCTTTCACCAAGAACGCCCGGTTGATCACTGGAAATATCAAAATGAAGGTCAAGCGGCTGCGGCGGGATTAATCGGGACAAGCTGCTCAACAACCGTCGAACAGCTTGTCCTGGATTTCATCAAACGAGAGATGATCTGCGGGGTCGGTGCCTATTTGGCGTCGACCCCGTTGTTTTTGATCAGTTCGAGCAGCTCATCGAGGGGAAGGTAGCCGGGGGCCATCTGACCATTCGGCAGGATCAGGGTCGGAGTGCCGTTGATGCCGAGTTTGCTGGCCAGCGCCAGGTTACGATCGACGGCATCCGTTTCGCAATCAACAGCAGCCAGGGCCTCACCGGTGAAGGCCTTGTCCAACTGCTCCAGTGCACCGCTGCAGATAATCGTCTTGACCTTTTCATAAGAACCTTTGACCGGGATCAACTTGATCCGGAAAGCGAGGTCGGGATCGGCCTTGACCGCTTCGTGGAGAACCTTGTGCAGTTTGCTACAGAACGGGCAGCCTGGATCGGTAAAGACGATCACCTGCATTTTTGCATTGTCCGCACCGAGGAGCAGGGCATCATCAAGAGGGATTTCATCAATGGCGACCGGGTTGAGTTTGCGGTAATGCTCCTCGCTCAGGTTCTTGCGCTGGTCGAGGTCGATCACGTTGCCGCTGATGAGAAAGCGGCCGCTTTCGTCGAGATAGACGGGGACAGTCTCGTTGTCTATCTTCATGCCGACCAGGTAGAGTCCGGGCAGCTCCGCCGGGCTGACACTGATAACTTCGCCGTCGATTTCTTTCAGGAAGGCCGCTGCATCCGCGACGCTCATGGAGTCGTCAGCTGTTCCTTCGGCAGCCGCCGGCAGCGGATGACAGAGCATAAGGCAGGTCATTAACGGGATAAAAAGTCGGTTCATTGCAACCTCCACGGGCAAAAAGTCCCGGCACCATAGCATATTGCCGGCGCCCGGGGCCAGAGCTAAGGAAGGGCAGAAATGGTTTGACAACCACGGGGCCTTTCCCTATAGTCTTAGCCGCTTAAAACCCTCGTTTCCGAAGGGTTTTTTATGTTTTAAATTCATGGCTCAGCAAAAAAATGCCCACGGCTGTGTTCCTGTGATTGGCGCTTTTTGCTTCGCTATCGATTTTGATGATTTTTGCGAAAACACCTTAAATTAACGGGAGAAAATTATGGCAACGAGTTACAAGGTTGCGGTTCTGCCTGGGGACGGAATCGGCCCTGAAGTCATGGCCGAGGCGCTCAAGGTTCTGGATGCGGTCGAAGCAAAATATGAGATCAAATTCGAGCGGACATTCGCCAATGTCGGCGGTGCCGGTATCGATAACGAGGGGAAAGCTTTGCCCGAAACGACCGTCGACATCTGCAAGAATTCCGATGCGATCCTGTTCGGCAGCGTCGGTGGCCCGAAGTGGGAGAGCCTGCCGCCGGACGAGCAGCCGGAGCGTGGCGCCCTGCTGCCGCTGCGCAAGATTTTCGGCCTCTTCTGCAACCTGCGTCCGGCGATCATCTTCCCGGCTCTGACTGCGTCATCGAGCCTGAAAGAAGAGGTTATCAAGGGCGGTTTTGACCTGCTGGTTGTGCGTGAACTGACCGGCGGCATCTACTTCGCCCAGCCCAAAGGGATTGAAGGCGAGGGTGCTCAACGTACCGGTTTCGACACCATGAAATATTCCGACGCCGAAGTCGAGCGGATCAGCCATGTTGCTTTTCAGGCTGCCCGCAAGCGTGGCAAGAAGGTCTGCTCCATCGACAAGGCGAACGTCCTTTCGACCTCTGTCCTGTGGCGCGAAGTTGTCGAGCGGGTTGCCAAGGAATATCCCGATATCGAACTCTCGCACATGTATGTCGACAATGCGGCTATGCAGCTGGTGCGCTGGCCGAAGCAGTTTGACGTCATGCTCTGCGGTAACATGTTTGGCGATATTATCTCCGATGAAGCCGCCATGCTGACCGGCTCGCTCGGCATGCTGCCGTCGGCTTCTCTTGCCGAAGGTTCCTTCGGTATGTACGAGCCTTCGGGCGGGAGCGCACCTGACATCGCTGGTCAGGGGATTGCCAACCCGATCGCCCAGATTCTTTCGGCTTCGATGATGCTGCGTTATTCCTTCGGTATGGTTGAAGCCGCAGATTCCATCGACGCCGCGGTCGAGCAGGTTCTTAACGACGGCTATCGCACAGGTGATATCTATCAGGGGACTGATGCCGAGAAGAAGGTCAATACGGCAGAAATGGGTGACGCCATCGTTGCCCGGATGAAATAAAGGTCACGGTTTTACATCAAGGCGGATTACGTCCACTTGTACTGATCAACAGAGAAACCTCGGGACGGCTTGCGCTTTCCCGAGGTTTTTTCGCTTGGCAGATGGACATATCATGTTGACGGGATCACGATGATGCGCATCAAACTGACTGTCGCTTACGACGGTACCGATTTTGTCGGCTGGCAATATCAGCCGAATGGGGTTTCCGTTCAGCAACGCCTGGAAGAGGCGATCGCGCAGCTGACCGGCAGTGTCCACGCCGTCCACTCTTCCGGGCGTACGGATGCTGGTGTCCACGCCCGGGGGATGGTCTGTCATCTGACGACAGAGCTCATGCTGCCGGTCAAAGCCTGGCGCGAGGGGGTGAACCGCTTTCTGCCGGAAGCGATTGCCGTGCGCCGAGCCGAGGTTGTTGAGGACGATTTCCATGCCCGATTTTCGGCGCAGGGGAAGTTTTATCGCTACACAATTTTGCGTGACAGCGTTCGTTCTCCTCTCGAACGTCGGATCAGTTGGCAGATCAAGCAGCCTCTCGATCTGGCGGCGATGCGTAAGGCGGCAGAGTCTTTTGTCGGTGACCATGATTTTGCCGCTTTTCGGACCTCCGGTTGCGCAGCCGAGACGACGGTTCGTAACATGACTTCAGTGTCTCTGGTCGAGGATGGCGACCTGCTCTATATTGATGTTCGCGGGGGTGGTTTTCTGCGTAACATGGTGCGCATGATGGTTGGCACACTGGTCGATATCGGTCGCGGTAAGCGACCGCCGGAGGATATCGCCAGGATGCTTTCGGCTCCGGGTTCTGTCCCTCCTGCCCTGACGGCACCGGCCCAAGGCCTCTGTCTGATGGACGTGGTATATTGAAGACACATCCGGAAAAGAATCCGGAAACGTTGCCGAGTGGTGACTCTATGTTTGTCAGTCATAACGATTTACTGTGGATGTTACGACAGGTCGATGGCCAGGCGGTCCCGCGGGACAGGTTGGTCCATAAGCTGTCGAATCATAGTCTTCTCAGCCTGTTTCCGTATTACGACGGTATTGACGCTCTTTTTGCGGCAGTGGCTGATAAGCCGGGCGTTGTCGCCAGGACGTTTCAGCTGCTGGGAACGAAGCTGAATTGCACCATTCCCGTTCCGGGCTTACCTGTGGACGAAATTTCCATTCCAAGTCTGAAATCACAGCTGATCCCGCATATCATCGAGATGATAAACCAGCAGGATTGTCAGGCGTTGCAGCCGGGTGCCAGAGTCGCTGTTCGTGTCGACAGCGGTATCAGTAGTGTTCAGTCCGGCAGTGAAGGGTTCGTTCGCGAACAACTGGATGGCTCATCCCGGGTTCGGTTTTACTCCAGCGCCGGACGCTTGGGAATCACTATGCCCGCTCCGGAGATTGCCGATAGCGAACTGCAATTGCTGAATACGGCGGCGCTGTTGCAGCGCCATGGGGACCTTGACTCGGTCGCGGACTATTTTTTCAACGAATGCCTGCTGCAGGCGATGAAAACGGCGATTGACTCGTCCGTCTATGCCTGCGTTGCACGTCTCGCCGTGCAGTTCCTGGCAGAAGAGGGCTATCTGACGATATCAGGCGATGAGGTTGCCGGCGTGCATGATCGTATCTTCCCGGCGATTTCTCCCGGACTTTACCGCACCTATAAAGATGGCTCGCTGTTCAGCTCCTACAACCTGTCCTGCCCTCCGTCAGAAAGGAAGCCCCATGCTTTACGGCTGGAACTGACGACGGGCTGTGATTACAACAATTGTACCTACTGTACCGAGTACTCGGGGATGAAGGCGGCGACCAAGTCGTTGGCCGAATTTAAAGAACACGTCGACAGGGTCGCGGCTTCCATAGGATCCGAAAAGGCACGGATTCGGCGCTTGTTCCTCGGCAGCGGCAACTCGCTGGGTGTTGATACACCCTTGCTGCTGGAGGCCCTGAACTATGCCGGCTCGGTTTTCAGTCCGCAGCGTATCTCCCTCTATGGCAGAACGACCTCGATTCTCAAGAAATCGGTCGCCGAATTGAAGCAGTTGAAAGAAGCCGGATTAAGCCTGATCTACTGGGGGCTCGAAAGTGGTTCGGATGAGGTGCTCAAATATGTCCGTAAAGATTGTACCCGTGAGCAGATGATTGAAGCGGCGGCAAGACTGGCCGCGGCGGAAATCGAGGTGTCTGCCATGCTCATGCCCGGGGTTGGCGGCCTGCGTTTGTCGGATGAACACGTCGCCGGCAGCCTGGAACTGCTGCATAATATCGACATCACCTACCTGACCCTGCTTTCCATCAATCCCGGTGATGACACGCCCTATGCCCGGACTATGGCGGCTGAAATGGATAACCGCCATTTGACCGCCAGCGAGGTTAACGCCCAGGTTTATAAAATGCTGGAGGGACTGCAGCCCTCGGGGCTGCGAATCGGCATGTTCACCGAGGAGGTCGATCAGGTGAGCTGCAATAGTATGAGATTCAGCTACGAATTCACCGCATCGAGCAAGGAGATCCTGTTACGCGATTTCTGGAATTGACCGGAAGGTGGCTTTTTCCGCCCATAAGTCGATGGCTTAGGGGGGTGGCAAAAGATATCTTTTCACTTCGATCGCATTGTGAAAATAAAGCTGTGAACTGGTGTAGAATTGTCTTGACAGCTCCACCGGTCTCGGATAGATTTACCGCTTTGTGAGCCCCACAACCCTTTAGATACAATCATTTGGAGATGAGCGCGATGAGTACACAGGTCGCTAAGGAACAAGACATTGTAAGAGACTGGTTTGTTGTCGACCTCGAGGACGTCGTCCTTGGTCGTGCAGCAACTGAGATAGCGCGTATTCTGCGCGGTAAGCACAAGCCGATTTACACCCCGAGTGTTGATACCGGCGACTTCATTGTCGTTGTCAATGCCGACAAGGTAAAGCTGACCGGGAACAAGCTGGCGGACAAGACCTACTACAGCTACTCCGGTTATCCGGGTGGCCTCAAGGAGATCACCGCGGACAAGCTGCTGCAGAAGAAACCCGAGATGCTGCTTCAGGCTGCCGTCAAGGGTATGCTCCCCAAGAACAAGCTGGGGCGTAAAATGTTTACTAAACTCAAGGTTTATGCCGGTGGCGAACATCCGCATGCCGCTCAGCAACCTAAAGAATTAAAGTTATAACAGGGAGACAGCTAGATGGCAGAACAGAAGTTTTACGCAACCGGTAAAAGAAAAACCTCGATTGCCCGCGTCTGGTTGAAGCCGGGCACCGGCGAGATCAGCGTCAACAAGCGTCCTCTGGATGTCTTCTTTGGCCGCGAGACCGCCAAGATGGTTGTCCGTCAACCGCTCGAGCTGACCGGCAACGTCGGTAAGTTCGACATCTTCGTCAACGTTTGTGGCGGCGGTGCTTCCGGTCAGGCCGGCGCGATCAAGCACGGTATCACCAAGGCTCTGCTCGAGGTTGATCCGGAGCTGCGCGCAGTTCTGAAAAAGGCCGGGTTCATCACCCGCGACAGCCGCGTTAAATAACGTAAGAAGTATGGTCGTGCCGCTGCACGCCGGAGCTTCCAGTTCTCCAAGCGTTAATTGTCGTACGTGGCAATTATTGCCGGATGAATTTAAGGGAAACCCCGTGGGGTTTCCCTTTTTTCGTCTTTGCCGGTTTTTCCCACCAATTATCATTACAGGGAGTTGATTTATGCTGAAAGTTGCTGTTGTCGGAGCAAGCGGCTACACGGGCGTGGAACTGTTGCGGATTCTTGTCAGTCATCCTGACGTTGAAATCTGCTGTGTTACCTCGCGTCAGCATGAATGTTTGCCGATCAGCCAGGTCTTCCCCTCGTTGCACGGTTTCTGCGATCTGATCTGTGAGCCCCTCGATGTGACGGCGATTTCCGCCCGCGCCGACCTGGTGTTCACGGCTCTGCCGCACAAGTCGGCGATGGAGGTAATTCCCGATTTTCTTACTGCCGGTTGCAAGGTCGTTGACCTGTCGGCCGACTACCGGTTACGGGATCAGGCGGTTTATGAACAGTGGTACCAGGAACATACAAGCCCGGACCTGCTGGCTGAAGCCGTTTACGGTCTGCCGGAACTCTACCGTGAGCAGGTTGCTCCGGCGCGCCTGGTTGCCAACCCGGGGTGTTATCCGACCAGCATCATTCTTGGACTGGCCCCTTTGCTGAAGCATGGGCTGATCGATATTCACACTCTGATTGCCGACAGCAAGTCGGGGACAAGCGGTGCGGGGCGCAGCGCCAAACAGGGGAGTCTGTTCTGTGAAGTCAACGAGGGGTTCAAGGCCTATGGGGTTGCAGCGCATCGGCACACGCCGGAGATCGAACAGGAGTTGTCGGTGCTGGCCACCGAGGGGGTGCAACTGAATTTTACGCCCCACCTGTTACCGGTTAATCGTGGGATTCTCTCGACCTGTTACGCCACCTTGCTGGAGAAACTCAGCAGTGATGAATTGAATAATCTCTATCGTGAGTTTTATGCCGGTGAACGCTTTATCCGGATACTGCCCGGTAACGACCTGCCGAATGTTGCCTATGTCAGGGGCACCAACTTCTGTGATATCGGTCTGGTCAGCGATCAACGGACTGGGCGGGTTATCGTGGTTTCGGTCATTGACAACCTGGTCAAGGGGGCGGCCGGACAGGCGGTGCAGAATATGAACGTGATGTGCGGTTTTCAGGAAACCCTCGGGCTGGAGATCGTTCCCGCTTTTCCCTGATCCCATGACGCTGCGAAACGCCTGAGCCGTATCGTTCTGTTCAGGCGTTTTTTGTTGCCCAGTTCAACTCGTTGAGCAGACGCTCCAGGTCGAGTTCGTATTTTTGTGCCGTGGTTTCAAGGGTTTCGAACAGCATGCAACAGCAGATACATTCACCGACCTCGGCATCGTAGGCTTTGAGGATCTCTTCGGTTCCCGGAAATTTGTCGACGATATCGAGGATCATCATGTCAGCTTTGATTTTGCTCTCGCTTTGCGCATTCATCGTTCTTTCACCTGTTTCCGCTTGAAAGCTGTTTTTTTATAATCCTGTCCGGCGTCTGCAGGGTTGTCAAGTCGCTTTCTTTTTCTGTCTGACAAGAGGCGGCATGGCCGTGCCTGAGGCCGCTGACGAAACCGGGGAAACATCACCCTTTTGGCGGTGTTTACATTGTCGTGATAGGGATTTATGCAGCATCCCGAATGAAGCGAAAGAAATTGACATTGCTGCTTTTCTATGATTTTCTAGGGCGCTGTTTAGCGTGTGTTACAGCGGTTTTGGACGACCAGAATGTTGTTGAACGATTTCGATTTTTCCCTGCCTGAAGAACTGATTGCGCAGGTGCCCGCAGCCAAGCGTGATGGATCGCGACTGATGTGTCTCGATCGCGCGAGCGGTGCCATCGAAGTCTGTTCCTTCCCCGATATCCTGGCCTGTTTTCAGCTTGGCGATGTCCTGGTTCTGAACGATACCAAGGTTATCCCCGCGCGCCTGCTGGGCAACAAGCTGACCGGTGGCAAGGTCGAAGTCCTGCTCGTCAGGCCCCATTCCGGGGCCGAGGGGGAGGAAGAGTGGCTTTGCCTGACGAAAAGCACCCGCTCTTTGAAGGAAGGGACGATTGTCCAGTTTTCACCGGGGTTCAGGGCCGAGATTCTCGCCCCTGTGGAGGCGCCTTACCGGCTTGTTCGTTTTGAGCACAGTGGTGACTTCATGGAACTGGTCGAAGAACACGGGCATCTGCCGTTACCGCCCTATATCCGGCGTGAAGACGACGTCAGTGACCGTTCCCGTTATCAGACCGTTTTTGCCCGGGAGAAAGGCGCTGTGGCTGCGCCGACCGCCGGATTGCATTTCACCGAGGATATTCTCCAGGCGTTGCGTGACAAGGGGGTCGAGATTCTTAACCTGACCCTGCATGTCGGGCTGGGGACCTTCCTGCCGGTACGGGTTGAGGATATCAAGACGCACCGGATGCACAGCGAGTGTTATTCGATTCCGCAACAGACGGCGGATGCTGTCAATCGGGCACGCGCCGAAGGGCGGCGGATCTTTGCGCTGGGGACGACCAGTACCCGGGCGCTTGAGACGGCAGCGACGGCTAACGGCGAGCTCAAGGCCGGCAGGGGGGACAGTGAAATCTTTATCTATCCCGGATATCGCTTCAAGATCGTTGATGCCCTGGTCACCAATTTTCACCTGCCGAAATCGACCCTGCTGATGCTGGTTTCCGCTTTTGCCGGTCGTGATTTTATTCTCGAGGCTTATCGTCGTGCCGTTGATGAACGGTTCCGTTTTTTCAGTTACGGCGACTGCATGTTGATCGTTTAACGCAGGTCGAAGAGTCATGGCTTTTTCATACGCTCTTTTAAATCAGGATAAGGGTTCGCAAGCCCGACGCGGCACAATCACGACGTCGCGCGGAGTGATCGAGACGCCGGTCTTCATGCCGGTCGGAACCCAGGGGACGGTCAAGGGGATGCTTCCCGAGGCTCTTAAGGAAATAGGCGCCCAGATCATTCTGGCGAACACCTACCACCTTTACCTGCGCCCCGGTCATGAACTTGTCAAACAACTGGGTGGTTTGCATGCCTTTATGAACTGGGATCGCCCGATTCTGACCGACAGTGGCGGATTTCAGGTTTTCAGCCTCGGTGAGCTGCGCAAGATCACGGAAGAGGGCGCTTCATTTCAGTCGCACCTCGACGGCAGCCGCCATCTGCTGACGCCCGAGCTGTCGATGGAGATCCAGCTGGCCCTCGGTTCTGATATCGTTATGGTGTTCGACGAGTGTATTCCGCACCCGGCCGAGCGCAAATATGTCGCTGAATCGACCGCCTTGTCATTGCGCTGGGCCAAACGCTGCCGCGAAGTGATTCCTGCCGGTTCACGGGCCGCCCTGTTCGGGATTGTCCAGGGGGGGATGGAGACTGATCTGCGGCGTCAGAGTGCCGAGCAGTTGCAGGAGATCGGCTTCGAAGGCTATGCTCTCGGTGGTCTCTCGGTCGGCGAGGAGACGGCGCTGATGTACGAGATGATGGAGTACAGCCTGCCGTTGTTGCCGGCGAACCGGCCGCGCTACGTTATTGGGGTGGGGACGCCGGAGAACCTGGTCGAAGGGGTTGCCCGTGGTTGCGACATGTTCGACTGCGTGATGCCGACGCGCAACGCCCGTAATGGGGTGCTCTTTACCAGTTTCGGCAAGATCAGTATCAAGCAAGCCCGTTATCGTGATGACAGTCAACCGATCGATCCGGCCTGCGATTGTTATGTCTGCCGCAATTACAGCCGGGCTTATTTGCGTCATCTCTATACCAGCGGAGAAATTCTTGCGTCAGTACTTAACACGCATCACAATCTTTATTATTATCAGCGGTTGATGGCGGATATGCGGCAGGCGTTGGAGGCGGATGCTTTCGGCGAGTTTCGTGCCGATTTCTACCGCAAGCGGGAACAAACCGAACTATTGAGATAAATTTTTCGATCAGACGGATCGAGAACAGATCAAGGAGGAAAAACTATGGCAACGGAAGCTTTTGCAATGGCTGGCAATGCTGCACAGGGGCAGCAGGGCGGTTTTCAGGGGATTATCATGCTGGTGGCGATGTTTGCCATCTTCTATTTCCTGCTGATTCGTCCGCAACAGAAGCGCGCCAAGCAGCACCGGGAACTGATCAACAACCTGAAGCCGGGCGATGTCGTTGTTACGGCCGGCGGCATTCATGGCAAGATCGCCGCAATCGACGAAACGACCGTCTCGATTGAAATCGCGACCGGCGTGAAAATCAAGATGAACCGCTCCTCCATTACCGAGGTCAAGCAATAACGCCATCATGTCTGCGGAACGGGCTGGCCGCTCCGCTTGTTCTTACTGTCACAGGGAGATAGAACACCGATGTCCAATAGTCTTAAATACAGGGGAATACTGATTCTATTCTGTATCCTCCTGTCTCTTTTTGCTATTACTCCAACGCTGATGAAGGAGAATGCACCCAAGTGGTGGAGTGATACTTTCGGCCCGATCCAACTGGGTCTCGACCTCCAGGGCGGTATGCACCTGGTCCTCGGCGTCGATGTCGACAAGGCGGTTGAAAACCGTGTCGATACCATCATCGATCAGGTTGAAACCGATCTGCGCGCCAAGGATATCGTCTTCAAGCGGATTGAACGGCGTCAGGGCGATCGTCTGGTCGTGCTCGTTTATACCGACGAAGAAGGTGCCGCTGTTGATGCTCTGATGACGGAAACCTACCCCTCCCTGGAAGCGGAAACCTTTGCCGATGCCGGCGGTTATATTGAAAAGCATTACCGTCTGAGTGATAACGAGATTGCCAACATCAAGGATCTCGCCGTGCGTCAGGCCCTGGAAACCCTGCGTAACCGGGTCGACGAGTTCGGTGTCAGTGAGCCGACCCTGCAACTGCAGACCGGTAATCGCATCCTGATCCAGCTCCCCGGCATTGAAGATCCGGAGCGGGCGATCAAACTGATCGGCACCACTGCGCGTCTCGAATTCAAGATGGTCGATGAGACGGCGAGCGTTCAGGATGCCGTTGCCGGCAACCTGCCGCCGGGCACGCAGTTGCTTTATGAGCGGAACGTCAACAACGCAACCGGCGGCGTGACGGAGACTCCGCTGGTGGTCTATGACAAGACCGTTCTGACCGGCGACTTGCTCTCCGATGCCAATGTCCGTATCAATACACGCTTCAACGAGCCGTATGTCGCCATCGATTTCAATGCGGTTGGCGCCAAGCGTTTTGACCAGATCACCGCCGCCAACGTCGGCAAGCGGATGGCTATCGTCCTTGACGGTACTGTCTATTCGGCCCCGGTCATCCGTGAGCGGATCGCCGGTGGCAGCGCCCAGATCTCCGGTTCCTTTACGCCCCAGGAAGCTACCGACCTGGCAATCGTCTTGCGGGCCGGTTCGTTGCCCGCACCGGTCGAGATCCTCGAAAACCGCACCGTCGGCCCGTCCCTGGGACAGGATTCGATCGATCGTGGAATCAGGTCGATCTGGGTCGGTGCCCTGCTGGTCGTTGTTGCCATGATCATTTACTACCAGCTTTCGGGGATCGTCGCGATCGCGGCCCTGGTCCTCAACCTGTTGTTTATCACGGCCATGTTGTCGATGTTTGGTGCCACCCTGACCCTGCCGGGCCTGGCCGGTGTCGTTCTGACGGTCGGTATGGCGGTCGATGCCAACGTGCTTATTTTTGAACGGGTGCGTGAAGAGGTGCGCCTTGGTCGAGCGCCGAAACTGGCCCTTGAATCGGGCTTTAGCAAGGCGTTCTGGACGATCATCGACGCCAACGTGACGACCCTGCTGGCGGCCCTGGTTCTGTTCCAGTTCGGCACGGGCCCGGTGCGCGGCTTTGCCGTTACACTGTCGGTCGGCATCATTGCCTCCCTGTTTACGGCGATCTTCGTATCGCGGTTTATCTTTGACTTTTTCCTGAAGGGCCGCGAAGTCAAGCGGCTGAGTATCTAAGGAGATTTTACGGCATGCAGCTGATCCGGCCGGATATAAATATCGATTTTATTGGCAAACGCAAGCTCGCGTTTATTGTTTCCATCGTCCTGATTGTTGTCGGCCTGGTATCCCTGGCGGTCAACGGCGGTCCCAACTACGGGATCGACTTTGCCGGCGGTACCATGGTCCAGGTCAAGTTCGATCAGGCCACCGATGCAACCGACATCAAGAAGGCGCTCGACGGGCTCGAACTGGGTAGCCTGGTTGTCCAGCGTTTTGGTGATGATCAGAACGAGTTTCTGATCCGCGTTGAAAAATCCTCTGCCGAATTGCAGGGGTTGTCGCATGACATTCAAACCCATCTGGAGAATGCTTACGAGAAGGGGACGGTCGAGATCCGTCGGGTCGAGATGGTTGGCTCTCAGGTCGGCAAGGATCTGCGAACCAAGGGCTTGCAGGCACTTTTCTATGCCATGCTCGGGATCCTGGTCTATATCTCCTGGCGTTTCGAGTTCCGTTTCGCCATCGGAGCGATTGTTGCCCTGGTCCACGACGTTATGATCACTCTGGGAGCGTTCAGCCTGTTCGACAAGGAGATCGACTTGCCGATTATCGCAGCCTTCCTGGCGATTATCGGTTACTCCCTCAACGATACGATTATCGTTTATGACCGGATCCGGGAAAATCTCGGTAAGTTGCATAAGGAGCCTTTCTCCTTTATCGTGAATCGTAGTATCAACGAAACCCTGTCGCGGACCCTGTTGACGTCGGGCACGACCATGCTGGTTATTCTCGCCCTGTTCATTCTGGGTGGCGGGGTTATTCATAACTTTGCTTTTGCCATGCTGGTTGGTGTTCTGATTGGTACCTACTCTTCAATTTTTGTCGCCAGCCAGATCCTGATGCTGTGGCAGAAGAAAAAGTCGGTCGAATAGCTGCTTGACCGGAAAACCGGAGGCTGCTGAATGAACAAAGGTAGTGTTTTTCTGATTGTGATCACCCTCGTTGTCGGCGTGCTGATCGGGGTGATCTATTCCAACTGGAAAAAAGATACGGCATCGCCGGCGCCGGCGCCGGCGATGACCACTGCCGTTCAGGGAACGGCAACGGCTCCCGTCAATCAGCAACAGCAGATTGACATGCTCGAAGGGATTGTTGCCCGCGAACCTGGAAATCGTAACGCCTGGGTTCAACTCGGGCACAATCTCTTTGATGCCAATCAGCCGATGAAGGCGATCGATGCCTATGCCAAGGCCTTGGCAATCGAAGGGAACGACCCCAACATTCTGACCGATCAGGGGATCATGTACCGGCGGGTCGGTTGGTATGACAAGGCAATTGCGAATTTCGAGAAAGCGAACAAGCTTGATCCAAGTCATCAGCAATGCCTTTATAACCTCGGGATTGTCTATCGCTACGATCTGCAGGATTTTGCCAAGGCGGCCGAGGCTTGGGAACGTTTCCTTGCGTTGAACCCGGTTGGGCCGGGTGCGGATCGGGTGCGTGCCGATCTGGAATTTCTGCGTCAGCATCCGACCCCACCGCAGAGTCCACAGTAACCAACGAATAATAGCAATGCAGGCCGGGCGACTCGCTCGGCCTGTTTTTTTGCCTGTAAGCATCCAGATATGTCGTAGATTTGCGTCGTTCCTGTCGTCACATATAGACAAAGACCAACTGCAGATCTTCAGATCATAGGGAAACAGCAACGGCTGGCAGAATTTATGGAACCGGTAAACTCACGTCTCTGGAAAGTCCGCAACGAGAGCATCCCAGGAGTTCGGGAAATCGACGATCTCGCCTCGGCATTGGCGATTCAACCGTTAACGGCCAGAGCCCTGTTGTTGCGTGGTTTGACCGACATCGATGCCGGACGGGAGTTTCTCTCTGCCACCCTTGGTGATCTGCCTGATCCGGATCTGTTACCCGGGATGCAGGACGCTTGTGTACGTCTGGAACAAGCTTTGCTTCGGCGTGAGCGGATCGCGGTTCACGGCGACTACGATGTCGATGGCATCAGCGGTTGTTCACTGCTGGTGGAAACACTCAGAGCCTTTGGTGCCGACGTTGACTATCACATCCCATTGCGACTTAAAGACGGCTACGGCCTGTCTGCCGAGGCGATGCGTTCGGCACATGCCGGTGGTTGCCACCTGGTGGTCTCTGTTGACTGTGGCGTCTCGGCCCTGACGGAAGCGGAACTCGCCGCAGAACTCGGTCTCGATCTGATCATCACTGATCATCACCAGCCGCAGGATGTGCTACCGCGCTGTCTGGCCTTGATCAATCCTCACTTGCCCGGAAGTCGCTTTCCCTGGCCTGATCTTGCCGGGGTTGGAGTCGCCTTCTTCCTGCTCGTCGGTCTGCGCCGGCGGCTGCGAGAGAGCGGCTATTTTGATGGCCGCATCGAACCTTATCTGCGCCGTGGGCTCGATCTGGTCGCCCTTGGGACGATTGCCGATATCGTCCCTTTGGGCGGAGTGAACCGGACACTGGTCCGAGTTGGCCTGCAGTTGCTCAATCAGGGTATTCGGCCCGGGATTGCTGCGCTCAAAAAGGTGGCCGAGGTCAAGGAGGTGACCTGTGGTGCGGTCGGCTTTCGTCTTGCGCCACGGCTCAACGCTGCCGGACGCCTGGAAGATGCGGCACTCGGCGTACAATTGCTGTTGGGCGATGATCCGTATCAGACACGTAACCTGGCTGAACGGCTCGATAGCTTCAACCGCGAACGTCAGCAGATTGAGCAGCAAACGCTGGAACAGGCGATTGCTGCCCTGGCTGAAAAGCCGGATGAGGATTTCAGTATCGTGCTGGCCGACGAGCGTTGGCACTCCGGGGTGATCGGGATTGTTGCCAGCCGTCTGGTTGAGCGTTATCATCGACCGGCAGTGATGATCGCTCTGGAGAATGGGCAGGGGAAGGGCTCATGCCGGTCGATTAATGGATTTCATCTCTTTCAGGCGCTACAGGAATGTTCTGCCGTGCTCGCAGGGTTCGGAGGACATGCTATGGCTGCAGGGCTGACTCTGGCTGAGGGTGCGCTTCCCGAGTTCACCGAGCGGTTCGAGCAGGTAGCCAGGAAGCGTCTGGTTGCGGCCGATCTGTTGCCGACGATTACTCATGACGGTGACTGCCGATTTCAGGATCTCAGCCTTGAACAGGTGGCTGAACTGGCACGGTTGCAGCCGTTCGGAATGGGAAGTCCGCAGCCGGCTTTCGTCGCCCGGAATTGCCGCATCTCGGCAGCACGTATTTTGAGTGAGAAACACCTCAAGTTCGATGCCGAACAGGACGGTCAGCGCATCGGTTGTATCGCTTTCGGTATGGCGGAGCGTTTCGCGGAACTCGAACAGGAGGTCGACCTGCTTTTTCGACCGTCGATCAACGAATGGCGTGGACGCCAGTCGGTTCAGTTGCAGATTGTCGACTTTCAGGGGACGAAATAATGCAGCAGGCACTGCGCACTTTAACCAAAGCGGATATCGGCCGTTTCGCGTTTGACGTGGAATTGGCCCGCCATTGCAGCTGGAAAATCGGCGGCCCGGCCGATCTGCTGGTTGAGCCCGGCAGTAGTGCGCAGGTTGCCACGATTATGCGCTTTGCTCGTGAGCATGCCATTCCGCTGTTGATTATCGGCCAGGGGACCAACCTGCTGTTCGCCGATGACGGCGTGCGCGGCATTGTCATGAAGATCGGCAGCGAGATGGGGACCATGAAGATTGACGGTTCGACAATCGTTGCCGGCAGCGGACTCTGGGTTCCGCGTCTGGCGCGCGCGGCGATGAAAGCGGGCCTGACCGGTCTTGAACATTGTAGTGGAATTCCAGGAACCCTCGGCGGGCTGGTGATGATGAACGGCGGCAGCCGGCGCAAGGGGATTGGCGACAACCTTGTCAGCGTGACGATCGTCGATCGCAATGGCTGTGTCCACCGGTTAAGTCGTGATGAATGTGCTTTTGCCTATCGCCATAGCGCCTTGCAGGGATCGGGGTGTGCCGTGGTCGAGGCCGAGTTACTTTGCGAACTGCGGGAGCGAAGCGCAATACGGCGTGACATGCTGGCCGATTTGTGCGAACGGCGCGGCAAATTCCCCCTTAAACAGCCGAACTGCGGTTCGGTGTTCCTCAGTAGTGCGGAAATGCACGCCAGTGTCGGCCCACCGGGGAAAATCATTGAAGCGGCGGGGCTGAAAGGGTTGCGGATCGGCCAGGCCGAGGTTTCTCACCAGCACGCCAATTTTATCGTCAATCTCGGCGGTGCAAGTGCCGCAGACGTCCTGGCTCTGATCAGGGAAATCCGTGCCCGAGTACGCGCGCGGATCGCTTTCGAGCTCGATTGTGAAGTCCGCTATGTTTCGAGTGACGGGCGGGTGTTCCCGGCCCACATCCAGGCTGAGCATTCGGCTCAGGTCTGATTCCCTTCCTTTTCCAGCTCTTCATCCGTAACCAGACCGGCTGTATCCGCCGCTGACGCGGACTTCTGGTCATCGATGTAGGCCAGCAGTTGTTTCTTTCCCCGCATGCCGGTCTTCTCGTAAATCCTGTTCATGTACGTCTTGACCGATGACTCCGATATGCTCAGTTTGAGGGCAACATCCTGATAGCGAGCTCCTTCCTGCACCTGCTGCAAGACCATACATTCCCGTTCGGATAATCGCTGGGCAAGATGGATGGGAAGTTTTTCCGTCAGCTTCTCTTTAGGGGGACTCTGCTCTTCGTGACGGCGATAGAGCAGAAACAGGGAGATTGCGGCAAGGTTGAGGACAACGCTGCCGGAAAAGATGAGTGCCGGTGGATGCCCCTGCAATCCGCCACTCAACAGGGCTCCTGCCAGAATTCCGCTGCAGATCGTCGCGCAGCCGGCGGCAAATGCCCTTGCCGGATCTTTTTGAGTCACCAGAAAAGCAATCAGAAAAAGATCGACGCAGCCTGACGCTCCCTGCATCGTCCACATCCCCAGGTTTATGCCCGTGGTTGTCATCGGGTAAAGCAATATGCACGAGATAATAGCCAGCAGCACTCCGGCAAACAGGGGGACGAACCGGTGTCTCATGAACAGTGCCCAGGCAATCAGCACCGCCAGGCAATAGCAGATCAGTTCACTGCCGTTGATCCATGAATCCTGCTGGTAGAGTGGCAGCAGGAAGCCGTAAAGAAAGCCTGCGACAAGATGATAAATGAAGATGAAAGGGAGAAGATATCTGAGGGGCTTCATTGCCGCACGCGGACGGATAATCAACGTGCCGAACAGCGGGAGACCGAGCAGTATGGCGACAAACGCCAGCTTGGCTGCATCTGGCAGCGGTAATTGAGTGATCAGCAGTAGCAGAAGATTGGCAAGTATGAGCCCCAGCCCGGCTGCTTTGGGTGGATTGTTGCCAGCACCGACCTGGACTCCGGCATGAACGAGAGCGCCGGCCCCGCCGACACCTGAAAGGACAATCGCCCCGGCGGTCAGTCGGGGAAAGAACGCATACACCAGCGTGGCGGAGATTGCCAGGACAATTCCAGCCGTTGTCAGCGCTTTCAGATCCTTTGGGGGGAGGAGCACAAACAAAACGAGGCTGATGATATGCGGGACCAGAAACAGCAACAGCGCATCTGGATGCATATTCCCGGCTTGCAACGGTCCGGCCATGGGGAAAGCCAGCAGCCACAGCGTGACTACGGCAAATGAAAATGTGGGTGATGACAACAGGCGCATACGTACGACTCTCTCCAGTCGCAGGTCCAAATTGTTGTAATTCACTGGAAAAACAAAAAGTTGACAGGAAAGTCGACTTTACCGGTTTTGGGCAACCGTTAGAATCGGGACATTTAATAAACGGTGGCGTTCGCCTCGAAACAACACCGAAATCTGAGTTGTTTATTTGCCGGCAGTTACCATTTGTCTTTGTCCAGGAAGGGTTATAGCATGATCAGAAGAGGCCGCAGCAGGATTATTTGTCTGATTGCAGTATTCGTGGTGTTTTTTGTTCCCGGATTGGCCCTGGCGTGGGCGCCGCAGCCGATGCAGATTCGTCCCGGCTTTATGGCTGGGAGTGGTGATGCGCCAACGGATGTCTATCTCGATCTGCTGATTCCTCTGGCGGGGGACAAAAACAGCATTTTCTTTTTCAACCCGAATGTCCGCTTCGACGACAACGACGGTGACGAGCAGAATATCGGCTTCGGCTATCGACAGCTGACCGCAAACGGTCAGCTGATCCTTGGGGCCAACGCTTATTTTGACACTATGCTCAGCGAAGCGGATTACCGCTATCGCCAGTGGGGGGTCGGTGCCGAACTGCTGTCCCAGTGGGTCGACCTGCGCTTCAACTATTATGATGTGTTCGGTGACGATACCCATCTTCTGCCCGGCTCTGTCGGTGAAGAGGGGTATTACTTCAGCGGCAATTCCCTGCTGCTGGCCATGCCGGGGCAACTGGTCGAGCAGGCGCTCGACGGCTACGATGCCGAGATCTCCTTCCTGGTTCCGTTCATTTCCGAGGTCATGGAAACCCGCCTTGCAGCTGCCTACTTTGCCTATGACGCCGAATACGCCGATGATCCTGACGGTTGGCGTGGTCGTCTCGATCTGCGGCCGGTACGTGCGCTCAATCTGACGGCCGAGTACAGTGATGACGACCTGCGCGGCGGCGAAACCTTCGTCGGCGGCTATCTTGAGCTGCCTTTCTCGCTGGAGAACCTGTTTGCCGGCAAGAACCCCTTTGCCGGGATCGGGCAAGCCTTCGCCTTTGGTACCGGCACCCGTCAACTGGCCGAACGTCTGACCGACAAGGTCATCCGTGATCGTCATATCGTTGCGGTGACCAGCGGCAGCACAGGTGAGATCGTTCCGGTGGTTGATGACGCGATGATCTTCGTCAACCAGGACAATGAAGACAGTGGCGAGGGGACCTACGAGAACCCCTACGCTTCGCTCGACAGCGTTCCAGGTGATGCCCGCTATCTTGACGGGTCCTGGATCTACATCTTCAGTTCGGATGATGTGGCTGACACCTATGCCGATGCGCATCTGACTCTGTTGGACGACATGGTACTGTGGGGGCAGGGATACGAGCATCCGGTCTATGGCCTCGGTGGAGGTGTGATGCCGATCCTTGATGGGGGCTATAGCGGTGGTGACTTTGAAAATTATGCTGATGAGTCCGTGATCATTCTTGCCGACAACAACGAGGTGATGGGTCTGACCATTCAGAATGGTGTCGAGGGGATCTACGGTAGCATTATTCTCGGCACCAACATTCATGACAACCTGATCCGCTGGAACCCCTCGCCGGAACAGCCTGTCGATGCCTCTGGGATTCACATCAGCAATTTGTTTGCGGCGGATGATATCAACGGGATGACGCTTGATTTCCTGATCAGTGACAACCGAATTATCGACAACGGCAGCGTCGGCATTTACCTGGTGAATGAAGTCGACGGCGCTGTGACCGACGTGACGCTTAACAATACGCTCAGTGGAAATACCCTGTACGGTAATTTCAACAGCTCTTCCGATAATAATGCCAACGCCAATGTGTATGTGTCGAACTATGTTCATGGCGGTGATGTCACCAACCTGATGATCAACAACACTTTTTCCGGCAATACGATCAGCCAGTGTGGGGAAGAGAGCTGTAGCAATAGTGTCGATTTCGGGATCAAACTCTACAATCGTATAACACCGAGATATTATGATCCCGGCCTTAACGAGACGGTTAGCGATGGCAGTATCAATAATGCCCAATTCAATAACCTGTTTGAGCATAATACAATCACCGGACTTGAAGCGGATGACATCTACTATTCCGGAACTGCTGTCTACATGATTCAGATGATGGACGCTGAAACGATTGATGGGGCTTTCTCAAATAACACGTTCAGCGAAAATACCTTCAGCAACAATGATGGCGCCGGGATCGTCTCGGACCAGAATTCCATCAGAGCCGCTAGTACCAGTACAGTCACCGATTCTCATCAGATCTGGAATATTGACGATAACTCGATCCAGAATAATGGCATGGTTGGGTTTTATGCCAACAACGATTATTTCAGCGGTGATGAAGACAGTTTCACCGATTGCAGCACCGAATTCTATTTCCGCAACAACCGGGTGACGGGCAATGGTTCGCTGAATATCGGCAGTACCGGTGATTCCAGAACTGACGGCATCTATCTGTATACGGATACATCACGTGACAGAATTTCCCGGATATTCTTCATGGAAGGGAACCTGGTGGCGGGGAATGCCGGTGACGGGGTCGATTATTACTGGAACGGCAGCGATCCGGCGTCCATCCAGGTCGATTTCGGTGGCGGTAGCCTGGGTTCACTCGGCGGCAACGCCTTTTACGATAACGGCACCTCCCTTGCCAGTCTGTACGATATTGAACAGGACGACAGTTATTTTACGACCAGTGCGCTCTATAACTGGTGGGGGCAGGCCAGCGGGTTTGTTGACGGACAAGTGCATTATCCGGCATTGATAGACGCTTCCAGCCCACTGACCAGCGATCCTTTTCAGTAAACAGAATTTCTTTTTGACTTTTTGCGGGGCGTCCTTTCGGGCGCCCCGTTTTTCGTTCAGGCTGTTTTCCGTGCCAGACGAACGATGAAGAACGCCAGCGGGAGCATCAGAAGTCCAGCGCAGAGATAGGGGAGGGCGTGGTTGATCTGGTAGAGACTGGTACCGAGGATCGGGCCGATGATAAAGCCCGCTGCCGGGCAGGCGGAGACGATACCGCTGACCGCACCCTGTTCTTCGGGATTGACGGCCAGAGAGGCGCCGGCAGTAAAACCGGGAGAAACCATGCCGAGGCCGAGGCCGAGAATGCCGAGAAACAGGACCAGCGCGGGAATATTGATCGGGAACAGCAGGCAGCCGTAGCCGAGCATCAGCAGCGGCAAGCCCCAGCTCATCAGGCGCATCGGTTTGACTCCAAGGCGCCCGGCCAGGAAGGCTTGGGAGAAGAAGGAGGCCGCCGCAGCGACCATCAGGCCGAGGCCGAGTACCTGCGCGGTTCTCTGTCCGTTGAGAACGAAACTGTCCTGGATGTAGAAGCCGATGGTCTGGTTGGTCATTGAGAAGGCGAGAAAACTCAGAAAACCGACAAGGAAATAAGGGCGTGTCCGGCGGTCGAAGATATTCACCCGGATATCGGGGTGGGCTGCGCGATTCGAGCGTTCCGGCTCCCTGACGACCAGCGCGACCAGCAGGGCACTGAACAGGGTAACGGTGCCGGCGATGTAGAGCGGCGGCAACAGACCGAGAATCGACAGCAGGCCGCAGACTGCGGGACCGAGGATCGCGCCCAGGGTCCGGGCGGCGCCGAGGCGCCCCATCCCCGATACCCGTTGTTCGGCGGTGGTGATATCCGAAATATAGGCGGTCGCGGCGCTGGGGGCGGCTGACATGATCCCCGCCATTGATACCCTGGCGGCGAGCGCGAGAACGAACAGGAGCAGGCCCGAAAGTTCGCCCTTCAGGGCGAAGTAGAAGACCGAGGCAAAAAGCACGTAGCCGCCGGCATAACCTAACAGTCCGAGCAGCAGCAATGGCTTGCGCCCCCAGCGATCGCTGGCCCGTCCCCAGACCGGGCTGCTTGCGGTAAAAGCCAGCGCGGCGCAGGTGATGATCGAACCGACCTGGATTTCACTGAGCCCGACTTCGCGTCCCAGCGGCGCCAGCAGGGTGAAGGTCATCGATTGGCCGATACCGGTTGCCAGGATGCTGAACAGGATCAGTCGGGTTGACAGCCCGGATAGGGGTGATGCTGGGTGGGAGGGTGTGGTCATGCCTGCAACTTTAACAGTTAAGGGCCGCTCCGGGAAAAGCTTCCCCGCGAGCGGCCCTGGAATTTACACTGATGGAACTCGGCGTTCAGCTAAAAAGGGCATCCAGTTCATCGAAATCGAAACGCAGATCAGCCAGGTGCTTGATCATGTCGATCTTCTCCGTATCGTCGGCCTGGAGCTTGTAAACATCTTCACTGATCATCTGGTAAAACTGGGCGGTCGTGTGCCGGTTGCTGCGCAGATATGGGATCTTGCTGCGGTCGATGATCTGCTGGGTGATCGGGCTGATGTTCTGAACCCCGGGGATCAGCAGACCGACGATCTTCTCCCGATAGCCCGGCAACTGGTACATGTTGGAGAGGGTGACCAGCAATTCGTCGCGGCTACTGGTGACGATCAACAGGGTGTCGATTTTCAGCAGTTCAGTCACCCGCTGGGTTGAGGGGGCACCGATCTGGACATGGTGAATAATCCGCTTGCTCTCCTTTTTGTTTCCCGCAATATCGATATCGAGAATTTTTGAAATCCGGCTCAGAGTCGGGTTGGCGAGAACGGGCTGATAGTTGAAGCCGCCGAGAACTTTGAACGGTTCTCCGGCAAAGGCTGTCTTTAAATAATTGAGCGTGCTCTCACGTTTCTCCGGTAACAGCTTGTTGGCGAGGATGGCTTTGATCTCCACCCCCTCCTTTTCGAACAGCGCTTTGTTCATGTGGACGCTGTCAACGACATTACCGACCCCGCCACCGGTGACCATCAGGACCTTGGCCCCGACCAGGCGGGCTATCTGGGCATTCGAGAGCCCGACGACCGAACCGACCCCGGGATGGCCGGAACCTTCGATGATCAGGAAGTCACACCGTTTTTCCAACACCTCGAAGGCTTTGAGCATCTTCTCCTTGAGATCCTGGGGATCCAGCAGGCCGTTCAGGACCTTGCGGGTCGAGTCGCTGTGGAGAACGACAGGGGACATGTAGGGGAGGTCTTCTTCCATGCCGAAAACCTGGCAGATGAGCGCGGCATCCTTGTCGACGGGCACGCCACGATAGTTGATGACCTTCGGTCCCAGCGGCTTGATAAACCCGACGCGCTTGTATTTTTCCCGCGCCAGGTGAACCAGCGAAAGACTGGCCGTTGTCTTACCGATGTTCTGCCCGGTTGCTGCAATAAAAAGTTTTTTCGCCATGCTCTGCTCCGTTACTCAGCTGGCGCTAAAGGCCCGCTTCTTTGGCAAGCTCTTCCCAGAGAGGGAGGCTGCGCTCGATCATGTCATCGTCGACACAGTAAGCGATACGGAAAAATCCCGGTGCTCCGAAGCCGGAACCGGGGACCAGCAGGATCCGGTATTTCTGGGCCAGACGGATAAAGTCCATTTCGTCCGCCAGTGGAGATTTCGGGAAGAGGTAAAAGCCGCCACCCGGTTTGACGACCTCGAATCCCAATTCCACCAGCTTATTGTACAGCATATCGCGTTTCTTGCGGTATTCCTCGATGTCGACACTCGCCCGTTGAAGTTTGGTCACCAGGCGCTGCATCAGGGCCGGGGCATTGACGAAACCGAGTACGCGGTTACAGAAGATGGCTCCCTGCATGAACAGGTTGACATCCTTCATCTCCGGATTGGCGGCGAGGTAACCGATGCGTTCGCCGGGGAGGGCCAGGTCTTTTGAGTGCGAGGTGACGATGACTGAATTGCTGACACAGTTGAAAATGGAAGGAACCTCTTCGCCGAAGCTGATCCGGGCATAGGGTTCATCGGAGATCACGGTGATCGTTGTACCGAATTGCTCTTCCTTCTGTTTGAGCAGTTCACCCAGTGCTTTCAGGGTCGCTTCCGGGTAGATGACCCCGGTAGGGTTGTTCGGCGAGTTGACGATGATCGCCCGGGTTCTGGCATTGATGGCGCAATCGATGGCAGCGAGGTCGGGCTGGAAGTTTTCGTCGGTGGCAACCTCGACCGCGATCCCCCCCTGGTTGTCGATGTAGAATTTATACTCAACGAAAAATGGGGTGAGGATGATGACTTCATCGCCGGGATTCAGCAGGGTTTTCAGGACGACGTTCAGCGCTGCACCGGCCCCGCAGGACATGACGATCTGGGCAGCCGTTACCGGAAGGCCGCATTTTTCTGCGATGACTTCGGCGACAGCGGCACGGGTGTCATCGTAGCCGGCATTATTCATATAGCGGTGCATGCCGGGAACCGGGTTCTGGGCGAGCGCTTTCAGCTCTTCCTGCAGGGCCGCAGGGGGCTCCATGGTCGGGTTGCCGAGGGTGAAGTCAAAGACGTTGGCGTCACCGAATTCTTTTCTCAGGGCGGCACCCTCCTCGAACATCTTGCGAATCCAGGACGCGCTCTCGATACAGGTCTTGATATTGTCGGCAATGGGCATGTCGTTATCCTTGCTGAATTGATCGTGTGTTGAGTGTCTTTGCCATGTGCAGAAATTTACGAAAGACCGAGTTTATCCGCGCTGAAAACGCGGGTCAAGCGACTTGTCTTGAATAATGCTCAGACCACGTGTGCGAGAAAAAATATTCATTGCTCCGATCTGCTGAAGCCCTTTGACTTATTTCGCTTTTTTCCGTTCTTTCAGGGCCTTGAACCTTGATAAATGCGGATGATTAGGCTACATTCCTGCTTCACTTAACGCCTAGCGGGAGAGCCGTGTCATGACAGATGAGAAGTTGAAGCTGTTACGTGAAAAGATCGATCAGATCGACGATCACATTCTGGAGCTGCTGAATCAGCGTGCCGGGGTCGTGATCGAGGTCGGCAAGACCAAGGAACAGAGCGAGCAGTCTTTCTATGTCCCGAGCCGGGAAAAGAAGATCTATCAGCGTCTGACCGAAATCAATCCGGGGCCGTTCCCCAACGATGCGGTCTGCAAGGTCTTCCGTGAGATCATTTCAGCGTCCCTGAACATGGAGAAGCCGATGCAGGTCGCGTTCCTCGGACCGCAATCGACCTTTACCCACATGGCGGCCATGCAGCAGTTCGGGCTTTCGGCCCAACTGGTGCCGATGAAGAGTATCCCGGCCATTTTTGAAGAGGTTGAACGGGGGCGGGCGCAGTACGGTGTCGTACCGGTCGAGAACTCGACCGAAGGGGTCGTTAACCACACCCTCGACATGTTCATCAAGTCGGATCTGAGCGTCATCGCCGAGATCATGCTCGAAATTTCTCACAACCTGTTATCCAAAACCGGGGATATCGACCGGATCAGCAAGATCGTTTCCCATCCGCAGCCGTTGGCCCAATGTCGGCACTGGCTGGAGACCAATATGCCCGATACGCCGCAGCTCGATGTCTCCTCAACGGCGGCTGCGGCCCAGCTCGCGGCCGAGGATGATTCTGTCGCAGCGATCGCCGGTCAGGCGGCTGCCGTGCAGTACGGCTTGCAGATTGTCAAGGCGCGGATCGAGGATAACCCGAACAATTTCACCCGCTTCCTCGTCATCGGGCGGGAGCAGCCGGTCAAGAGTGGTGAAGACAAGACCTCAATCATGTTCAGTATCAAGGACGAGCCGGGAATCCTCTATCGCATGCTCGAGCCGTTCAGCAAGCGGCGGATCAATCTGAGCAAGATCGAAAGTCGACCGATGAAGCAGAAGGCCTGGGAATATGTCTTTTTCCTCGACATGATCGGACATTGTGACGATGAGGATATCGCCGGCGCGATAACTGAGTTGGAACCGCATTGTCATTTCCTTAAGGTTCTCGGTTCGTATCCGGTCGCCGGCAAGGGGGAGAAGAACATAGAGGAGAACAACTGATGAGCGAAACCTTGCACATTGGTCGTCTGGCGATTATCGGTGTCGGTCTGATCGGTGGGTCGCTTTCACTGGCCCTGAAGGAGGCCGGTGTCGTCGGTGAGGTCGTCGGTTGCGGCCGCGGCAAGCCGAACCTGGAAAAGGCGATCGAACTGGGTGTGATCGATCGTTATACGCGCGATCCGGCCGAAGCAGTCGCGGGGGCCGATGTGATTTTCCTGGCGACTCCGGTCAAGACCCTGGGGACCGTGACTGAAGAGATGCTGCCGGGCCTGAAACCCGGAGCAATAATCACCGACGGCGGCAGTGTAAAAGGGGAGGTCATCGAGATGATCGAGCCCCTGTTGCCGGAAGGGGTCCACTTTGTTCCCGGACATCCGATCGCCGGGACCGAGAATAGCGGCGCTGAAGCGGCCTTTGCGACTCTTTACCGCGGCCGGCGCTGCATTCTGACGCCGACGGACAACACCGATCCGCAGGCCCTGGCGCTGGTTGAAAAGATGTGGCAGATTGCCGGTAGCGAAGGGGTCATGATGGGGCAGGAGAAGCATGACCGCGTCCTTGCTGCCATCAGTCATTTGCCGCACATGGTTGCTTATTCGCTGGTCAATGCCGTGGGTTCCTACGACCATTACGAGGAGAATATCCTCGAATACTCGGCTGGCGGGTTTCGTGATTTTACCCGGATCGCTTCTTCTGATCCGATCATGTGGCGCGATATCGCCGAGACCAACCGGGATGCCTTGATCGAGATGATGGAGCAGTTCGAACGGTTCTTCAGTGAGTTGAAGGATGATGTTGCCTCCGGCAGTGGCGAAAAACTGTTCGAGTTCTTCCTGCGCTCAAAGCAGCTCAGAGACGCGATTTTATAACCAAGGTGAAAGGGAAAAGGTGAAAGGGAAAAGGGAGAAGGAGTAGAGGTCTTTAGATAGATCTTTATCCTTTAGCCTTTAGCCTTTAGCCTCAATATCGACATGAAAACCGAACAAAAAACGCTTCAACCGGCAGTGAAACTGGCCGGTGAAATTCAGGTTCCGGGTGACAAATCGATCTCCCACCGTGCCATCATGTTTTCCTCTCTCGCCGAGGGAACCAGCCGGGTCAGCGGACTGCTGCGCGGGGAAGACTGCATGTCGACCCTGAAAGCCTTTCAGCAGCTTGGGGTGGAGGTTGAAGACCGGGCGGCCGATGAGCTGATTATCCATGGTCGCGGCCTTCAGGGTCTGCAGGAGTCGGCCGATGTCATCGACTGCGGCAACTCAGGAACCACCATGCGCCTGATGAGCGGTATCCTTGCCGCGCAGCCGTTCTTCTCCGTACTCACCGGCGATCAGTACCTGCGTCGGCGGCCGATGAAGCGGATCATCGAACCCTTGTCGACCATGGGGGCGAAATTCCTCTGTCGTGAAGGGGGGAGGGCTCCGCTGGCGATTCAGGGGGGTGGCCTGGTGCCGACCGAATACCATTCGCCGATCTCCAGTGCCCAGGTCAAGTCGGCCCTGCTGCTGGCCGGTATGCAGATTGAAGGGACGACGACCGTTTACGAACCGCACCTGTCGCGCGATCACAGTGAGCGGATGCTGCGCGGTTTCGGTGTCGCTCTTGAATCCTTTTCCGGCGGTGCCAGGGTGACCGGACCGGTCAAACTGACCGCCCAGGATGTCGTCGTCCCCGGCGATATTTCGTCGGCCGCTTTTTACCTGGTTGCCGGGCTGATCGTGCCGAACTCGGAGCTCCTGATCCGGAATGTCGGCATCAATCCGACCCGTAGCGGGGTGATCGATATCCTCAAGGCCATGGGTGGCTCGATCGAGCTGGTCGATGAGCGTGAGCTGTCGGGCGAGCCGGTTGCCGACCTGTTGGTCAAGAGCAGCAGCCTGCGTGGAATCGACATCGGCGGGGAAGACATCCCCCGGGCGATCGACGAGTTCCCGGTCATCAGCGTTGCCGCGGCGTTCGCCGAAGGGGTGACGACAATTCGCGATGCCAGGGAGCTGCGCGTCAAAGAGACTGACCGGATCGCCGCCATGTGCGAGACCCTCGGCAGCCTGGGTGCGAAAATCGAACCGTTGGAAGATGGTATGCGTATCGAAGGGCAGGAAACTTTGAACGGCGGCGAGGTCAACTCCTTCGGCGATCACCGGATCGCGATGAGCATGGCGATTGCTTCCCTGCGTACTTCAACGGCCGTAACGATTAACGACAGCGCCTGCACCGAGACATCGTTCCCAGGGTTCTGGGAGCTGCTGGAGAGCATCAAAAAGTGAGCAGAAAACTGATCGTCGCAATCGATGGTCCTTCGGGAGCCGGAAAGAGCACACTGAGCAAGGCGCTGGCACGTGAACTCGGTTATATCAATATCGATACCGGTGCCATGTATCGGTCCGTCGCCCTGCTTTCGCTTCAGGACGGGATCGATCCTCATGACCCGGCTGGATTGCAACAGTTGTGTGCCGATTTGACGCTGGAATTTGTTCGCAGCAATGGTGGGGAACGGGTGGTCGCCAACGGTGTTGATGTCAGTGAGGCGATCCGTACGCCCGAGGTCAGCCTGTTGACATCCAAGGTTGCTGCCTGCCCTGAAGTTCGTGAGGCGATGGTGACCCAGCAGCGCAAAATGGGCGAGCAAGGTGGGGTTGTCCTCGAAGGGCGCGATATCGGCACGGTGGTTTTCCCCGCAGCAGAGGTCAAGTTTTTCCTCTCGGCCAGTGCGGAAGAGCGTGGCCGCAGGCGCTATCAGGAGCTCAAGGAGAAAGGGCTGGAGGTCGACCTGCAACAGACGATCGCCGAGGTTGAAGCTCGCGATGCCGTCGACAGTGAACGGGCTCACGCCCCCCTGATTCAGGCCGCCGATGCACTGGTGATCGACTCCACCGGCATGTCGATCGAAGCCGTTCTGGCACAGATGATCGAGGTCGTCAGAAACCGCGAACAAAATCGACATTAAAAAGGCAAGAATAGATAACTGCTTGAAAAATATTATTTTGTATTTTAACGGGGCTGTGCTATCGTGCGCAGTCTCATATTTGAGTCCGCCGCCGTAAGGCGTCGGGAAATTCACAAGGGGGTAACATCTCCAATGGTAGAAGAAAAAGACATGCAAGACGAAAACGAAATGGAAATGCTGGACGGCGAAGAGAGCTTCGAGGAACTGCTCAAGGATTATGAGCAAGGCGGTTTCGAACTGAAGCGTAACGATGTCGTTCAGGGCACGATCGTTCAGGTCAATCCTGATTCGGTTGTTGTCGACGTCGGCTACAAGTCGGAAGGGGTCATCTCGATCCGCGAGTTTGCAGACGAAAATGGCGAAATCAATGTCAAGGTCGGTGAAGTTTACGACGTCCTTTTCGGTGGCGGCGAGAGCGATAGCGGAATGATCATGCTGTCCAAGGAAAAAGCCGATCGCCAGAAGATCTGGAACTCTCTCGAAGAGGGTGCCGTGGTCGAAGGACGCATCGTCAGCCGGATCAAGGGCGGTCTGTCGGTCGATATCGGCGTGAACGCGTTCCTCCCCGGCTCCCAGGTCGATCTGCGCCCGGTGCGCAACCTCGACAAGGTTATCGGCCAGACTTTCCAGTTCAAGATTATTAAGCTGAACAAGCGGCGCGGCAACATCGTTCTTTCCCGCCGTGTTCTCCTCGAAACCGAGCGCGAGTCGCAGCGCGGTGAAACCCTGAAGACCCTTGAGGAAAATCAGGTGGTCGAGGGCGTTGTCAAGAACCTCACCGACTACGGTGCATTCATCGATCTGGGCGGCATCGACGGCCTGCTCCACATCACCGATATGTCCTGGGGCCGGGTCAAGCATCCGTCCGATTTCCTGGCTGTCGGCGACACCATCAAGGTCAAGGTTCTCAAATTCGACCGTGACAAGGAGCGCGTCTCTCTCGGCCTCAAGCAGATCACTCCCGATCCGTGGCTGGATGTTGCTGCCAAGTACCCGATCGGCAACAAGGTCACCGGCAAGGTTGTCAGCCTGACCGATTACGGCGCATTTATCGAACTGGAAGAGGGCGTCGAAGGCCTGATCCACGTTTCCGAAATGAGCTGGACCAAGCGTATCAAGCATCCCAACAAAGTCCTGTCGATCGGTGATGACGTCGAGTCCGTCGTTCTCGCTCTCGATTCCGATAACCGGCGGATCTCCCTGGGCCTCAAGCAGGTCGAGCCGAACCCCTGGGATGTTATCGGCGAGAAATTCCCGATCGGTACCATCATCGAAGGCCAAGTTAAGAACATCACCGATTTCGGTATCTTTGTCGGTGTCGATGAAGGGATCGACGGTCTGGTTCATATCTCCGACCTGTCCTGGACCAAGCGCATCAAGCACCCGTCCGAAGTCTACAAGAAGGGCGACCTGGTCAAGGCCGTTGTCCTCAATATTGATCGTGAGAACGAGCGTTTCTCTCTCGGCCTGAAGCAACTGAGCGAAGATCCGTGGGAAAG